>NZ_JBIJAW010000064.1:0-13303 GCF_044345575.1 Gemmatimonas sp. | reverse complement strand
GTGGTGAGCTGCGCATCGAGACGGCCGGCGCGCCGGACGTCACCCGGGAAATGCTGCTTGTCTTCCCCGTCGACGTCGATCACGGCTAGCACGCCTCGGAATCCTGCGTCGAGATACTCCCCGAACCTTTTGTCCGTCGTCATGTCACACCCGCATCAGCAGTCCCGCCGGCAGCTGCAGGACACCCTCACCTCGTTGTCGGTCTCGGAGGTCATCACCGCGGCCACGCGCTTCTTCGCGCAGCGGAGCGGTGTCTACGCCGCGTTCGTCGAGAAGCAGGGACCGAGTCACGTGGTGCTCCGCGGCCAGGGCGGTGAGGAGATCGCTATCGGTGCACGAGAGACGCCGGCCGGGACAGCGGTAAGCGGCTCGAGCTACCTCTTCGATCAGCAGGTGGCCCGCTTTCTGGAGTCCCTGCCGCCGGCCCCGCCAGTCGCTGAGGTGCCCGCGCTTCCCAGTGAGTCGCCGGCCGAAACGGTAACGACCCCCACTGCGTAAATGGCGCATGAGCGATAGTCAGAACTCGGCGGGAACTCCCCGTTTCGTGAACCAGCTGCGTGTGCGCCCCGAAGTGCTGCGGGCGCTGCCGGTAGGCGCAGCCGCCTCATGGACCGTGCGTGTGCAGGCCGCCGACGCGTGGGACGCCGTGCGCGTGGAGTGCGCCCCGGAGTCCACTGTACGTGATGTGAAGCGGGTGGCGATGGCCAACCTGCTCCCCGACGTGGCGGAGACCGATGCGTATCTGGTGAAGCTGCGCGGTGCCGAAGTGGAGAACGAAGGCGTGTCGCTGCGCAGCGCCGGCGCCCTCGATGCCTCCACGTTTTTTCTCACCTCACGCCGGCGTCGTCCACTCAAGTGATGTCGACGACGCCCGTGGAGAGCGAGGAATCGCGCGGCGTGGAATCGCTCATCGCGGCCGTGCAGCGGTTGCGTGACGAAATCGGCAAGCGCGTGGTCGGGCAGCAGACCGTCGTGGACGAGATTCTCATGGCGCTCGTGGCCGGGGGGCACGCTCTGTTGGTAGGGGTGCCCGGTCTCGCAAAGACGCTCATGATCAAGTCGCTCGCCGACGCGATGCAACTCGACTTCCGGCGCATCCAGTTCACGCCCGACCTCGTACCGAGTGACATCACGGGCACCGAGATTCTCGAGGAGAGTGGCGGTGGTCAGCGTGCGTTCCGTTTCGTGCGCGGCCCGGTGTTTGCGAACATCGTGCTCGCCGACGAGATCAATCGGGCGCCGCCACGCACGCAGGCCGCGCTGCTCGAGGCGATGCAGGAGCACAGTGTGACGGCAGCCGGGCAGACGATGCGTCTCCCGGAGCCGTTCTTCGTGCTCGCCACGCAGAATCCCATCGAGCAGGAAGGCACGTATCCGTTGCCCGAGGCGCAGCTCGACCGCTTCCTCTTCGACATTCGTGTGGGGTATCCCACCGAGGCCGACGAGGTAGCGATCCTGCGCGCCACTACGGGCGCGAAGGGGGCGCCCATCGAGGCGGTGTTCACCGCTGAGGACGCGCTGGCGTTGCAGGGTGCCGTGCGCGCCATGCCCTGCAGTGAGCTGCTGCTGGAGTATGCGGCGCGCGTGGTGCGCGCGTCACGGCCGCAGGAGGCCGCCGCGCCTGCGCTCGTAAAGCAGTACGTGCGCTGGGGGGCAGGGCCGCGTGCGGGACAGGCGCTTATCCTCGGCGCGAAGGCGAGTGCGTTGCTGGGAGGACGTCCCGCCGTCTCGCCGGCGGACATCCAGCGCGTGGCGATGCCCGTGTTGCGTCATCGCATTCTCCCCAACTTCGCTGCTGAGGCCGACGGCGTTTCCGCCGAACCGCTCATCGAGGCGCTGCTCGCGCACGTGCCGGTGCCGTCGGGCGCCACGACACGCTGACCACGGCGCGCTGATGTCGGTGTACGGGCCCATGCTCGATGCACTGCGTGGCGTGCGCTGGCCGGCACGCCGCGCGGTGGGTGCGGCCCCTCCCGGGGCGCACCGCTCGTCGCAGAAGGGCACAGCGGGCGAGTTTACCGAGTATCGGTTGTATCGGCAGGGCGATGACCCGCGCGCGCTCGATTGGCGATTGCTCGCGCGCAGCGACCGCGCGTTCGTGCGGCTGAGTGACGACCGGGCGCTGCTTCCCACCTGGATCGTGGTGGATGGTAGTGCGCGCATGGCCTTTCCCGACGCCACGTCGGCGCGTAGCGACGGCGCGCTCTCCAAGTTCGCGTATGGGCGACAGGTGGCGGTGGGGCTCGCGGCCGTGGCGCATGCCTCGAGTGACCCGGTCGGTGTGATGGTGCTCCACGCCGGCGGCATGCAGCGCATCCCGCCTCGTACGCGCCGTGGTGCGGTGCAGGAGATCGCTCGAGTGCTCGAGGGGGCGACGGCTGGCGGTGCGGCGGCGCTCGCGCCGGCGTTGGTGCAGTTGCCCACGAAGGCGCGCATCGTGCTGATCACCGACTGTCTGGGCGATACGGATGTGTTGCTGAAGGCCGCCGCCGCGCATCGGGCGGCGGGCGCGCTCATCGAATGCGTGCATGTAGTGGCCGCCGAGGAGCTCACGCCTCCCACCGGCCCCTTTCTCGTGAACGACCCGCAGGCGCCGCATGACACGCGGGTGTTGAGCCGGGCGAGCAGGGCGGAATATCGCGCCCGGTTCGACGAGTTTCGTCGTGATCTCGCCTCGCGTTGGCGTGCCACCGGTGCAGGGTACACCGAAGTGCGCACCGACGTACCGCCAGCGCGCGCGGTGCGCGCGGTGGTGATGGGACTGGCACTGCCGATGGGCGACGGGGCGCACTGACATGCTCAGCTTCGCGAGCCCGTGGCTCTTTGGCATGGCTGTGGCGGCATCGCTCGTGGTGGCCGGGTTGCATCTGCTGTCCGTTCGCAGGCCGCCGCCGCTGATGCTCCCCACGGCGCGCTTCGTCCCTGACGGCGATGCGCGTGCCGTAGCGCGTCAGGCGCGTCTCAACGATGTGCTGCTGCTTGTCCTGCGGATTGCCGCGTTGCTGGCGACAGGCGCGGCCCTGGCGGGGGCTCGCTGGCAGGGCGCCACCGCGTCTCAGTTGCGTATGGTCGTCGCAGACGAGGCGCTGCGCGCAGATACGGTGTGGCGCGATTCGCTCACCCGTGCGCTCGCGGGTGATGACGCACTGGTCGACGTGAGTTTTGCCCGCGGCGTGTCGCGTGACGCCGGTGCGGCGCTCGTGGCGGCTGTTCGGCGTGCGAGTGACATTACCGCAACGCATCGCGCGATCTCCCGGGTGGATCTCACGGTGGTGCTGCCCGCGCGTGTCGCGAGCCGTGCCGGTTTCGACGCCTGGCGATCGCAGTGGCCCGGGCGCGTACGCGTGATGCTGCGTGGTGGCCCTGTGTCGGCGGCGGATACGAGTGCGGCGGATGTCAGCGTGGTTGGTGGCGTGCGTGACGATATCGTCGAGGCGGCGCTGGGCCGGTCGCTGGCGGACGCGCCCCGTCGTGTCCGCATCGAGCGCGTGGCCAGCGTGACTACGGAGCGTACGGCGTCGACCATCGTGGTGTCGTGGCCGACGAACGGCGCGCCCGACGGGTGGGAGGCGCAGTCAGTGCAGGATACCGTGGGTGCGCTCGTGGCGAACGGCGAGGTTTTGGTGGGACCATTCGTGCGTACTGCGTCGCCATCGCGTGTGCTACAGGCCCGCATCGATTCCGGTACCGCAGCATTCGCACCGGCGCGTGTGATCGCGTGGTGGAGCGACGGCGCTCCGGCGGCCGTCGAGCAGACGACCGCGGGCGGCAATGGCTGTGCGCGCTCCGTGTCGGTGATGCTCCCTGCCGCGGGTGATCTGCTGCTCTCCAACGAAGCGCGAGGATTTCGCCGAGCGCTCATCGCGCCCTGCGATGCGGACCGCGTACCATCTTCGTCGCTCGTGAAGGATGGCAGCCGTAGCGATTCACTCGCGCCGGCGACGGCCTTTAGAATCACCGGGTCGCGGCAGAACCGGAGTGACCCGTGGTGGCTCACACCGGCGCTGCTCGCCGTGGCCACGATGCTGCTGCTGGGCGAATGGTGGTGGCGTCACCGCGAGGGGCCGGTATGAGCCCGCTACTGTCGCAAGTGCTACAGGTGCATCGCGCGTTGCATACGGTACGTGTGGTGCGCCGAATCCTGCACGCGACCGCCGCCGCCCTTGCCCTGCAGCTGCTGCTTCGGATCACCGGATGGGATGTCGGGGCGTCATTCGCCGTGCTTCCCGCTGTGGCTCTAGGCGCGACGGTGTGGTGGCTGCTCGGAAACCGCGGACATGCCAGCCGGCCAAGTGAGCCCGACGCCCTCGCTCGCACGGCACTGTGGGTGGAAGAGCAGCGGGTGGCGGCTCGCACCGCGCCGGACTTTGCGCTCACCACGGCCGTGGAGATGTTGGCGGCGGGGACCGCGGTCCCCCACGCGCTCGCGCTCGTCGCTGCGCGCGCCATGCAGGAGTCGCCCCTCGATGCCGCTCTATGGCGGGCACGACGTGCGGCGTGGCAGTGGCCGGTGCTGTTCGGCGTGACGTGCCTCATGCTGATGAGGGTGAGCGCTGCGGACCGCACGCAGGAGGGCGCCGCCGTCGCGACACGCACGGTTCCCACTGGCGACACTGCGAGGCCCACCGCGACGGCCCCGCTCGGCGCGTGGTCGGTTCGCGTGGTGCCGCCCGCCTACTCGGCGTTGCCGGCGGTCACGCACGGTGACGTGAACAACGTATCGGCCCTGAGTGGCAGCACGGTGGTGGTGTCCGGCGCGGGCCCTGCGCCGCACGCGGAACTCACGGCCGTGAATGCGAAGCGAGCCACGATGGTTGCTGCTCGAGAGGACGCCAGCCGGTGGCAGTTCACGGTGCTGGCCGGAAGCGCGCCGCAGACCGCGCGCGTCTCACGAGGCGGGACCACGCGCCTGCTGATCGTGGAAGGGCATGCCGACTCGGTCCCACGCGTGTCGCTCGATGCCCCAGCGCGCGACAGTGTGTTCCGTGAGCCTCGCGGGGCCGTGCCCATGCTCGCTACGGTACAGGACGACATCGGCCTCACGCGCGCGCACTTCGAACTCATCGTCACATCGGGTGAGGGGGAACGCTTCACCGTGCGCACGCTGCTCCTGCGCGAACGCTCGTGGCCCGGCAGCGCGCGGATACGCTCGACGGAATTGCGGGGGGTGCTGGACCTGGCCACACTCGGATTGCAGGCGGGTGATGTGGTTCACCTGCGCGCAGTGGCCCGTGACGCGCATCCGTCGGCGTCGCGCGAGTTCGGCAGCAGCGAAACGCGGGCGTTCCGCATCGCGCGGCCCACCGAGTACGACTCCGTGGCGGTGGAACCGGCGCCTCCCCCCGAGGTGGACAAGTCGATGCTCAGTCAGCGCATGCTGCTCATGTTGACCGAGAAGCTGGACAAGGCCCAGAAACGCCTGGTGCGCGCCGAGGTGCTGCGCGAGTCGCTCAAGCTGGCGCGCGATCAGACACGGCTTCGACTCGCCGTGGGTGATGTGGTGTTCCAGCGGCTGAGCGGCGAGTCGAGCGCCGAGCATGCCCACTCGGCGGGCGACGGGCACGATCATGGGGTCGAGTTGCAGGGGGGCAAGCTCGCCATGAGCACGTCGAGCACCACCGGCATGCTGGAGGAGGGGAACGACTCGCCGGTGGTGGCCATCAACCAACCGCTGCTCGAAGCGTACAATGCCATGTGGGATGCAGGTCGCGCGCTGGAGCAGGGCAACCCGCACGCGGCGATCCCGCCGATGAAGCGCGCCCTTGAGGCCATCGAGCGATCGCGGGCGGCGTCGCGCATTTATCTGCGCGGCAAGCCGCCGCAGGTCATCGTGGACATCGGCAAGGTGCGGCTCACGGGCAAGGACACGGGACAGGTGACGTTGCGCAGCGCGCGTGCGGCGCTCGATGCGCGCGCGGCCGATCGTGATACCCGCCTGGTGCGCGCCGCGTCGCAGGTGACCACGAACACGATGGCCGCGCGTGACTCCGTCGCGCTGCTGCGTGTGGAGGCGCTGGGCGATGCTCCGGCCTTCGCGGCGGCCCTCTCGCGCGTGTTGGCGGCGATGGACCGTGGGGGCGACGCGACCGATGTGTTCGTGGAGGCCCGCCGGGTGCTTGGCAACGTGCTCCGCACACGGACCACGTCGTGGTCGCGTGGGGTGGTGCCGTGAGCGTGCCGTCCATGCTGTACGCGCCCTTCGTGTTCGCCACGGCGCAGTACGAGTCCGGCGACTGGGATTCGGCGCCGCTGGTGCCGGCGAATCTCATCGACTCCTTGGCCCGCTACACCTCGCTGCCAGTGCGGCCACAGGGCGTAACCGTACCCCTGGGATCGGAGGCGGTGTTTCAGTACCCGCTGCTCTATCTCACCGGTCATCTGCCGGTGCGTTTCACGGCGCGCGAGGCCGAGGTGTTGAAGCAGTATCTCGAGCGAGGGGGGATGTTGTTCGTCGACGACCACAATCACGATGTGGACGGCGCGTTCAACAAGACGGCCCGCGAGGAAATTCGTCGCGTAGCGGGCCCGTTGCTGCCGTTGCCGAATACGCACGAGCTGTATCGCAGTTTCTTCGTGTTCGAGAATGGCCCGCCCACCACGTCCCACGAGATGAACGGGTGGGGTGACAATCTCGTGCACGAGCAACTCGATGCCGTGGTGAAGGACGGCCGTATACGCGTGCTCTTTTCCAACAAGGACTACAGTTCGGAGTGGAGCTTCCACCCGGACAACAAACGGTTCCTGTCGGTGGACAACACGCGCTTCGGTGTCAACATCGTCGTGTACGCGCTCACCCGATGACGCGCCTACTCTTCGAACGGCTGTGCCGTGCCTTGGCCTTCGCAGCGCTGCTCACGGCGCTGTGGTCGAGCTTGCGCGCAGGAGCCGGTGCGGAGCAGACGCCGCGGCGGGTGTCGCTGTCGCTCCCCGATTCCATCGTCGCCGATACCAGCGCGCGCGGTGTTGGCGTGCTCCGTCCGCTGCTGGCCGATGCCGCACCCGATACCACGGTGCTCACACTTGAGCTGGTGCCCTCGTCGACGATGCGAGCGGCGTGGGGGGCGATGGCTGCCGCGGGGATACCGGTGCAATGGGTGGACCGCACCGGAGCTGCGGGGCTGGCCGCGTCGGTGTCCCGCAGCGCGGTGCCTGGGGCGGCACTGACGGTGCGCGCGAGCGCCAACACCAGTGGTGCGCTCGTGCTGCGCGACGCCGGCGGCGTGCTGGATTCGGTGCCGCGTGCGGAGCCGTCGCTGTCATGGCAGTTGGCCGGTGCGTCACCGCCACTGGTCGTGCAGCAGGGGAAGAGCACGGCGCGTGTGGCGCTTCCTGATTCTGCCGGCGCGAAGCGGGTGCTGGTCATCGCCCAGCCGGGGTGGGAGGGGAAGTTCGTGGTGGCGGCGCTCGAGGAAGCGGGGTGGCTCGTGGATGGCCGCCTGCGCGTGTCCCCCAGTGGCAGCGTGACGCTGGGTGCGCCGGCGCGCCTCGATCTCGAGCGGTACGCCGCCGTGGTGGTGCTCGACAGCATGTCGGTGGACGCGGGCGCGCTGCAGGCGTTCGTCGCGCGTGGCGGCGGCCTCGTGTTCGGTGGGGATGCGCTGCAGATCAGTGCACTCGCTGCGTTGCGCCCGGCGCGCCCGACGCTCGTGCGCGGTGCCATCGCCGGGGCGCTTCTCTCTGACGATCCGCGTGCGGGGCTCGAGGCCTGGGAGCTCGCGGTGGCGCCGGGCGCTGTGGTATTGCAGGAGGACCGGAGTGAGCATGGCCACCGCGAGCCGGCGCTCGTGGCACGCCGCGCTGGTCGCGGGCGGGTAGTGGCGATGCCGTACCGTGAGACGTGGCGCTGGCGCATGCAGGGCACCAACAATGGCGCCGCCGAGCATCGCCGGTGGTGGCAGGGGGCGCTCGCCGCCGCCATTCCCTCGGCGGAGCAGCCTCGCGCTGACACAACGGCGATGCAGCGTGCGCTTCCCGGCGGGGCCGCACCGTATGCGGATCTGGTGGCGAGGCTCGGTCGTGCCCTGCCGGCCGACTCCGCACGGGTCACCGCAAGCGCCGTGACGGATGACGGACGTGGCGCCGCCAGCGACATTCCCCGTATCCTGTCGGCGCCCGTGCTCCTGCTGCTCACCCTGCTGGTACTGCTCGCCGAATGGAGTTCACGACGACTGCGCGGACTGCGTTGAGTCGCTCGAGACGCAGGCGGCATCATGCCATCACCACCGCTGACGTCTTTCTCGCGTCGGCCACCGACGATCACCGAATAGCGTGGAACCCCGCATGAGTACGCGCGTCGCTCTTATCAGCCACTCCGACTGCGGTCGGCACGACACCGGGTGGGAGCATCCGGAACATGTCGGCCGCCTCGTGGCCATTCCGCGTGCGCTCAAGCATGACGCGGCGCTCTTCGAAGCGCTCACCCATGTCGAAGGCCGTCACGCCACCGAGGACGAACTCGCGCTGGCGCACGACCGCACCTACATCACGCGGGTCCGTGAGCTGGTGGAGCAGGGTGGTGGCCGGCTCGACCCGGATACCGTGGTGAGCGAAGGGTCGTGGGACGCTGTCACGGCGGGCGCTGGCTGCGTGCTGGACGGTGTGGACATGGCCTTCGATGGTCGCGCCATCCGCAACTTCTCGGCGGTGCGCCCTCCTGGCCATCACGCGCTGCGCGACCGGGCCATGGGGTTCTGTCTGTTCGGCAACGTGGCCATCGCGGCGCACTATGCCATCGCCCGGTACGGTTGCGAGCGGGTGCTGGTTGTGGATTGGGATGTCCATCACGGCAACGGGACGCAGGCCCTGGTGGAGCACGAGCCACGCATTCATTTCGTCAGCATGCACCAGTGGCCGTGGTATCCCGGAACAGGAGCGGCCGACGATCGGGGCCCGTACGGCACCGTGTGGAACGTGCCGATGCCGCCGTCGCTGCCCCCGCAACGCTACATCGACGCGTTGCTCGCGGCGGTTGACGCCGCCGCCGCCGATTGCGCGCCTGATCTGCTGCTGCTGAGCGCCGGGTTCGACTGTCTCGAGGGCGATCCGCTCGGGGCGTTCACGCTCACGCTGGATGACGTGCACACCCTCACACGGGCGCTGGTGGAGCGCGCCGAGCGGTGGTGCGGTGGCCGGCTGGTGAGTGCACTCGAGGGCGGCTACGCGCCCGATGCGGTGGCGCAGGCCGTGCTGGTGCATCTGCGGGCGCTCGCGTAGCCTTTCGACATGCCGCGTATCGTACCCAGTTCGGTCCCCGGTCAATCGGATCCCGCGCCGCGCATCGTGTATCGGTCGCCGGCGGGGGCTGACGTCGTGGATTGTCACCCGCGTGAACTGCCCCAGCTGTTGGCCGAGGGTGGCCCGTTGTGGGTGGACATCGACAGCACCGTGCGCTCGCAGCACGCGCTGCTGGAGAAGGTGTTCGGTTTCCACCCGCTCGCCATCGAGGACACGCTCAATCCGGCGTCTCGCGTGAAGCTCGAGGAGTATCCGGGCTATCTGTACATCATCATCCGCGCGGTGCAGTTCGCGGCCGATACGGACGATCCGTACGATCTGGAGACGAAAGACCTGCACTGTTTCCTCGGGCCCACGTATCTCGTGACCGTGCATGCCGGTCCGGTGGCGCCGGTGGACCTCATGCACGAGACCCTGCGCCGCTCGCCCGAACTGCTGTCGCGTGGCCTGGAGCGCACGCTGCATGCGATTCTCGACGCTACGATCGATTCGTACTTCCCGATTCTCGATCAGGTGGACGAGTTCCTCGACGGGCTCGAGGAGCGCGTCTTCGTGGAATTCGACCAACATGCGTTGCGTGACGTGTTCAAGGTGAAGCGGCTGGTGCTTTCGTTGCGACGCCATCTGCAGCCGTCGCGCGAAGTGTTGAACGTGCTGACCAACCGGCCGACCACGCTGATCGCGCCGGACGTGCAGATCTATTTCCGCGATGTGTACGATCATGTGCTGCGCATCAACGATGCGCTCGACACGTATCGCGATCTGCTGAGCAGTACAATGGATTCCTATCTCACGCAGGTGTCCAATCGGTTGGGGTCCACCACCAAGGGGCTGAGTGTGGTGGCGACCATGTCGTTGCCCTTCGTGGTGGTGAGCGGCATGTGGGGGATGAATTTCACCAAGATCCCGCTGTCGAACTGGCCCTACGGGTTCTGGGTGTTGCTGCTGGGGCAGTTGCTCCTTGGTGGGTTGCTCCTGCTCGTGCTGCGTCGTCAGAGATTGTTGTAGGTCTGTTGCACCCGGAACTCGAAGCTCGAACCCATCACCCGGAACTGATCAGTTTCGCGTCTCGGGTACGGGTTTCGGGTCGTGAGTTTCCCCTTTCTCCGCCTTACGCTCCCCTGATGTTCTGCCCCGAATGCGGGACCTGGAATCGTGCTGTTGCGCCCAAGTGCACCCGTTGCGGTGCACCCTTGCCGGAGGTGTCGGCGCCGCCAATCGATATTCCCGATGAGGAGCTGCGTGAACTGCGGGCCGCCACGGGGAACCGCTACACGGTGGTGAAGCGGCTTGGCAGCGGTGGCATGGCGCACGTGTATCTGGCGCGTCATGCCGTACTGGGCCGGCCATTGGTGATCAAGGTGCTGCATCGGACGCTCTCCCGCGAACCGGAGATGCGTGAGCGTTTCCGGCGCGAGGCGGAGGCGGCGTCGCGGCTCGTGCACCCGTACATCTGCGCTATCGCCGATATGGGCACGTCGGGAGAACTCGAGTATCTGGCCATGCCGTACTATGCGGGCGGGTCGCTGGCCGACCTGCTGTCGCGTCGCAAGACGGTCTCGGCACAGACGGCGGCGTCGGTGGGGGCGCAGGTGGCGGTGGCGCTCGACTATGCCCACCGGCATGGTGTGGTGCATCGCGATATCAAGCCCGACAACATCCTGTTCGACGAAGACGGCAACGTGGCGCTCACGGACTTCGGGATCGCCACGGCGCGCTTCCATGGCCGGCTGACGGCGAGTGGGCGCGCCATGGGTACACCGCACTATATGAGCCCCGAACAGGCCATGGGGCGCCTCGTGGACGGCCGCAGTGATCTCTATGCGGTGGGGCTGCTGTTGTACGAAATGCTGCTGGGCCACCCGCCGTTCGACGGCGAGGACTCGTACTCGGTTGGCTACAAGCATGTGCACGAAGCCCCGGTGGCGCCCGACCAGGTCGACACGCGCGTGCCGCCGGCGCTCAGTGCGATCGTCATGCAGTGTCTGGCCAAACAGGCCGCCGATCGCTACGACCGGGGCAACGAGCTCGCCGACGCGCTGGTGCAGTTCCTCGCGGGCAGTGGCGGGCAGGAATACCGGCAGGCGCGGACGGCACGAGCGTCGGGGCTGACGCCGTACTAGGGGCGAGGGTAACTGCGGGGGGTAACTGCGGGAGACTGCGTCATGGGTGACGGCGTCATGTCTCAGCGGCGCTATGGTTACCGCGAAACCGTAACCACGGGGAGCGGTGCAGGCGGGGGGACGCGGAACTGCGCTGACGGCGGGGTGACGGCCGTAGTTATGCTTCCGTAGCGCCCCGTGGTTTCGCTGCCGCCGTCATGCGTTCGCTGTCACCATAACGCCGTGAGACATGACCCATGACGCTGTTACCTCCTCACGCCTCACGTCTCAACTCTCAAGCCTGAAATGCGGTGCGTCGAGGTTGCCCTTCCCGTTCCCCTCTTCCGCACGTTCACGTATGGCGTGCCGGAGGACGTCGCGTGGCCGATCGCGCCGGGAACGCGGGTGCTGGTGCCTTTTCGCAATCGTGCGGAAATCGGAATTTGCCTTGGCGAGAGTACGCCGCCGGAGGGGGTGAAGCTCAAGGCGATTCGCGCCGTGGTGGACACGACGCCGGCCTTGACCGACGCGCTGCTGCATACAGCACGATGGATCGCCGACTGGTACGCGGCACCGCTGGGGCTCACGCTGCGCTCCATGCTCCCCACGGCGTTGCTGCAGCCCAATGCACCGGCGCCGACGGGGCGCACGCAGCGCGTGGTGCGCATCGTCGAGGAACTGCCGTCGCTGCTGCAGCGTGAGCAGACGTTCGCCCGCGCCAAACAGCAGCGTGCCGTATACGAACTGCTCGAGGCGCAGGGTGGTGTGGCCCCACTCGAAGCCTTGCGCACGCAGGCCAGCTGCACAGCCGGTGTATTCACGGCCATGGCGAAGCGCGGGTTGGTGGTGATTCGCGACGAGGTGCTGCAGCGTGATCCGTTCGCCGAGCGCGATGGCGTGGTCCCGCCTCCCAACCCGTCACGGCAGCAGCGGGCGGCCATCGACGCCATCGTCGCTGGTGAGCCGGGACAGGTCTTTCTGCTGCATGGCATCACCGGCAGTGGCAAGACGCTCGTCTACATCGAAGTATTGCGCGAGGTCCTGCGCACGCAGGGCCGTACGGCCATTGTGCTGGTGCCGGAGATTGCCCTCACCTCACAGACGGTGGATCGGTTCCGCGGCGCGTTCGGCGACGACGTGGCGGTCCTGCATTCCGGGCTCAGTGATGGCGAACGGCTCGATGCCTGGCAGGCGCTGCGGCGCGGTGAACGACGGATCGCCGTGGGTGCGCGCTCGGCGCTGTTCGCGCCGCTCGAGCGCGTGGGGGTGGTGATCGTCGACGAAGAACACGAAAGCAGCTATAAGCAGTCGGAGACGCCGCGCTATCATGCGCGCGAGGCGGCTATGGTGCGCGCGCGGGCCGAGGGCGCGCTGGTCGTGCTCGGCAGCGCCACGCCGAGCCTCGAGAGCTGGGAACGGGCGGATCGAGGGCAGGCCATTCGATTGACCCTCCCCGATCGCGCCGGTGGGGCCCAGTTGCCGCCGGTGGGCGTGGTGGACATGCGGGTGGCGGCGAAGGAAGCGAAGGCGGCGCGCCATCCGCAGGCTCCGTACGATCCCACGACGAGCGTGTTCAGCCCCACTCTGCTGGCGGCGCTCGAGACACGGCTCACCCGTGGCGAGCAGAGTCTGCTGCTGCTCAACCGTCGTGGCTTCGCGGCGTTCCTGCAGTGTCACGCGTGCGGTGACGTGCAGGTGTGCCCGCACTGCAGCATCTCGCTCACCTATCACCGGGTGCCGGAGCAGTTGGTGTGTCACTACTGCCAGCACCACGCCGAGGTACCACGCACGTGCCCGCAGTGCGCCAGCGACAAGCTGCATCGGCGAGGGCTCGGTACGCAGCAGGTGGAGAAGCTCATCGCTGAGCGCTTCCCAGAAGCGCGCATCGCGCGCATGGACGTGGACACCACCAGCGGGAAGTGGGCGCACACACAAATCCTCGATCGCGTGGCGCGGCACGAAGTGGA
>NZ_JBIJAW010000063.1:0-13425 GCF_044345575.1 Gemmatimonas sp. | reverse complement strand
GATATTGAGCAACGGGAACAGCAACTCCCGTAGGACTAGCTCCCGTGGGACTAGCTCCCGTTGCGCCAGCTCGCGTTTCTGCAGCTCCCGCTTGACGCCAAGGCACCGCATTCGACGCCCAAAACGGCTAGATTTCAGGGCTGTGGCGCGTCGCTCGCGCCTCGCCTTTCGCCGACCCTCCCGGAGCTCTGCGTGTCCGCTGCGTCATCCGAGACCGTGCGTCTCGCTATCGATACCGTTCGTACCCTCGCCATGGACGCGGTGCAGGCCGCGGAGTCGGGGCACCCCGGCACCCCGATGGCGCTCGCGCCGCTCGCGTACGCGCTCTACACGAAGCACCTGCGCCACGATCCGGCCGCGCCGGATTGGGCCGACCGCGACCGCTTCATTTTGTCCGTGGGGCACGCGTCGATGCTGCTCTATGGCACGCTGCATCTGGCCGGCTACGATCTCCCGCTCGAGGAGATCAAGAACTTCCGGCAGTGGGAGAGCCTCACGCCGGGGCACCCGGAAGTGCACCACACCAAGGGCGTGGAGACCACGACCGGTCCGTTGGGTCAGGGTGTCGCCAACGCGGTGGGCTTTGCGATGGCCGAGGCGCATCTCGCGGCCACGTTCAACCAGCCCGGTCACGAGATCGTCGACCACTACACGTACTTCGTGGCCGGTGATGGCTGCCTCATGGAAGGCATCTCGCACGAAGCGGCGAGCTATGCCGGCCATCTCAAGCTCGGCAAGCTGATCGGCTTCTTCGACGACAACGGCATCACGATCGACGGCAGCACGGCGCTCACCTGCAGCGACGACGCCGCCAAGCGCTTCGAGAGCTACGGCTGGCAAGTGCTGCACGTGGCCGATGTGAACGACCTCGCCGCCATCGACGCCGCCATCGCCGAAGCGAAGGCCGACACGCAGCGTCCCACGCTCATCATCACCAAGACGCACATCGGCTTCGGCTCACCCAACCGTCAGGACACGGCCAAGGCGCACGGCGAACCGCTCGGCAAGGACGAGATCGCGCTCACCAAGCAGACGTACGGCTGGCCGGGCACGGAACCGTTCTTCGTGCCGCAGGACGCGCTGGCCCATTGGCGCGACGCCACCGCGCAGCGTGCGCAGGCGCACACCGCGTGGAACACGAAGTGGCAGGCGTATTCGGCGGCGCATCCCGAGCTCGCGGCGGAATTCACGCGGCGCATGAGCAAGGCGCTGCCGGCGCAGCTGGAACAGTCGTTCCCCGCGTTCGATGCGAAGAGTGGCAATGTGGCGAGCCGCGCCGCGAGCGGCGTGGTGATCAACGCCATCGCCAACGTGGTGCCTGAGCTGTTCGGTGGCAGCGCCGACCTCACCGGCTCCAACCTCACCAACGTGAAGGGCGCGCACCCGTTCAGCGCCGCGCAGCGCGACGGCCGCAACATCCACTTCGGCATTCGTGAACACGCCATGGGCGCGATCATGAATGGCATGGGGCTGCACGGCGGCGTGATCCCGTACGGCGGCACGTTCCTCGTGTTCAGCGACTACATGCGCCCGGCCATCCGTCTCGCGGGGCTCATGGGCGTGCAGGCCATCTACGTGTTCACGCACGATTCCATCGGGCTCGGCGAAGACGGCCCCACGCACCAGCCCGTCGAACACCTCGCGGCGTTGCGTTGCATCCCCAATCTCCTCGTGCTGCGTCCCTCGGATGCCGACGAAGTGAGCGAGGCATGGCGCGTGGCGCTGCACCACAAGCGCGGTCCGAGTGCCATCGTGCTCACGCGGCAGAAGCTGTCGTACTTCGCCGAGCCCGCTCGGGCAAAGGACGGCGTGAAGCAGGGCGCGTACATCGTGGCGGACGCTGCGGGCCACGTGCCCAACGTGGTGCTGCTCGCGAGCGGCAGCGAAGTGGAGATCGCGCTCAAGGCCCGCGAGCAGTTGAGCGGGCACGGCATTCACGCACGCGTGGTGAGCTGCCCCAGCCTTGAGCTGTTCGCCCAGCAGCCGGTGGAGTATCGCCACCATGTGCTCCCCGCCGGCGTGCCGCGCGTAGCGGTGGAAGCAGCGCACCCCATGAGCTGGTACCGCTGGGTGGGGGACACGGGCGCCATCGTGGGCATCGAAACGTTCGGCGCGAGCGCGCCAGCGCCGGTGCTCTACGAGAAGTTCGGCATCACCGCGGAGAAGGTGGCCGCGGCAGCGAAGAGTGTGATCCGCTGAAGGAGAAAGGCTCCGGGGCTCCCAGACGGGGAGCCGACCACCTGACATGACAAAGGGGAGCGTCCGGCCTTCGGACGCTCCCCTTTGCATTCAGACCGAACGCTTACTGCAGGTTCGGATTCGCGCCGATCTCCTCGAGGCTGATCGGCACGCACGTGCTACGGCCCTGTAGCGCGGTATTGCGACCCGACGCCAACCACCGGCGCAGGTCCCACAGACGCCGGCCTTCCAGCCACAGCACCGCCCCACGCTCGCGCATGAGAATGGTCCACGCCTGGTCCACCGTCGTGGCCGTCAGCGCCGGCAACGTCGATGCCGTGCGACCCTGATTGATGAGCGTCATGGCCCCGGCCACATCGTTGTTGCGCAACGCGGCTTCGGCACGGATGAGCAGCATCTCGGTACCACGTGCCAGCGCCACCGGATCGCCAAGCGTGATGTACTTGCGCTGGCGGAAGAAACGGGTGGCACCGTCCTGGCCCGTCTGGAAACCACCCGTCGCGGTGCGCACCGTGTCGTACGGCACGCGCACATCGCGATCGGCCACCCACACGGTGTTGAACACCGTGACTTCACGGCGATTGATGGTCTGGGTGGCCAGATCCATGTTCTCGCGCGTGGTGTTGATGGAGAACACCGCGTTGTGGCGGAAGGTGGCCGGCACGAGAGCGGCATCTGCCACGGCCGCGTCCCACTTGTTCTGCCAGGCGAGTACCTGCGCACGGCCAGCGAGCCCCGCGTTCAGCAGCGCCGTGTTGTTCTGAGCGCGTGCCAGCGTGATGGCGCGCGTGAACAGCGACTCGGCGCGAACGAAGTGCTCGCTGCTGGGTACCCGCCGTCCGCCGTCGATCGTCGTCTCACACACGTTTTCGCCGAGGAACCGATTGGCGAAACCGGCGTAGAGGTACGCGCGCGTGGTGAGCGGATTGGTCTCGAAGTTCGTGCCAAGCACGGTCTTCATACGCACCAGACCATTCTCCGCCACCCAACGCGCCTGCTGCATGCGCGCCCAGTCGCCGTTCACATCCTCTGGACGGATCACGCCCGTCGCGAACTGACGCTCGGCGGCAAAGTTGCCCGAGTGATTCAGTTCGAAGGCGGCCAACGATCCGCGCGTGAGATAGCTGCCAATGGCGTTCGACAGGTCACCGCCCATGCCGTTCACCAGGGCGGGCATGGCGCCCGGCGTGTTGAGATCGCTGTCGACCAGCGGGCCGGGATTGGTAACTTCGAAACTGCAGGCGGTGAGCCCGAGACCCGCGAGGGTCAGCGTGACGGCACCGCGACGGAAGTTCGTGAGGATGGGCATCAGAAGTTCGTCCTCACACTGAAGAGGAACGTGCGGTAGGGCGGGAAGTTGTAGTAGTCGCGACGCGAGAACGTGCTCGTGCGCTGGTCGGCGACTTCCGGATCGGTTCCGGTGTAGTTCGTGCTGCGGAACAGGTTGCGGCCCGCGAACGTGACGGTCATGCTGCGCGTGCGGGGCAGATACCGCTTCGGCACTTCGTACGACAGCGAGAGGTTGCGGAGCTTGAAGAAGTCCGCGCTTTCCACCCAGTAGCTATAGTCACGCTCGGATGCCGTGATCGAGCAGCGCATGCGGTCGAACGCCGTGACCGACGCGAGCGCCGACGCATCACCGGCGGCGGCGGCGCGCAGCGCCTTCTGCGCCGCGAAGCACGGCTGCCAAATGCCAAGACCGGCGTTCTGGAAGCCGTTGGCGTTGAGCAGGTGCCCACCACGCTGGAACTCACCGATCGCTTCGATCGTGAGGTTCCGGAACAGCGTCAGCGTGACCGACGGGTTGATGATCTTGTCAGCGAACGTCTGGCCGAGGAACTGGTTCTCTTCCAAGATCGGCGCTTCGAACGCGTTGGCGTTCTTCACGCGGCGACCCATGTAGGCAGGCAGCGGCAGCCCTTCCGCCACGTAGCTGCGCGACAGTGCATCGAGGGTGATGACACGGCCACCAAGATCCACGGCTTCACCCTGTACCTTCGTGAACTGCAGACGGGTCTCGAGCTTCGCCCAGCTCGTCAGATCGATGTTGCCGGTGAGCTGCGCCTCGAAGCCGCTGTTCTTGATGACACCGACGTTTTCGGGCTGGTTGGACGTGAAGCCCTGCGACGGCGGATACGCCACGTTGATGATGGCGTCGTTCGTGCGGGCGCTGAACGCCGTGAACACGAGGCCAAGGCGACCATTCAGGAAACCGGCGTCGAAGCCGTATTCGGTTTCGCGCGTGCGCTCGGGACCGAGGTTGGGATTGCCGAGCTGACCCGGCGTGAAGGCCGGCTGACCGCCCTCGGCCGCCACCGGATTCCACGTACGCGTGGCGTCGAACGCGCCCGGCGCCTTGCCTGCCTCACCAACGGCACCACGCAGCTTGAACGTTTCGACGAGATTCGTGGGCCAGAACGATTCTTCCGACAGCACCCACGAACCGCTCACCTTCGGGTACGTCTGCAGGCCGAAGCTCTGACCGAACGCACTGTTGCCGTCGATACGCGCGCCGGCCGTGATGAACAGCTTGTCGCGCCAGCCGATCATCTGCTGCGCGAACAGACCGGCGTTGATCACACGCTGCTGGTTGACGTCGGTGATCTGACGGAGCGACGCCGAGAGCAGCGTGGGCGTGCCCGGACCGGCGAAGTTGTCACCCTGCAGTTCGGTGCTGTTGAGTCGGCTGTCGAACAGCTGGCCACCGAACGACGTGGTGCCGGTGAAGTTCTTCGAGAACGTCTGCTTCCAGCTCGTCGCATAGTCGACGGTGATGAGCTGACGGTTCCAGAGCGTCTGGAAGTACTGCCCCGTGGGCGTACGCGGATAGCCGAACGGATTGATGGTGCGCTGGTCGGTGTTGTTGTAGTCGATACCGATGGCCAGACGGTTCGTGAGGTTCTCGAACGGCGTCCACGTGGCGGTACCACCCACGATGAAGTGGTCGCCGCCAATGGTGTTCGCCTTCGAGAACATCGTGTCGTTCACCACGCAGACGATGGTCGGCGTGCTGCAGCCACCACCGCGGAAGTTCGAGCCAGGACCACGCGACACGTTGAGCAGGAACGCATCGGCGCTGTTACCGTCGGAGATCATCGCCGTGTTGCGGCGCTGCCAGCTGCTGTTGAGCGCCAGCGTGACGGTCTTGGTGGGTGCGAAGCCGAGGTTGGCGCGCATGCCGCCCGTCTTGTTGGTGCCCACGCGCAGCACCCCTTCTTCATTCTCGAGGTTGCCCGAGATGGCGTAGTTGATACCGCCGCTCGCGCCACGCACACCCAGCGAATACCGGCCGATGTAGCCGTTCTTGAGCCACGAGCCGCTCTTGGGGCAGGTGGCGTCTTCGAAGGCCACGCCGTTGGCGTCCACCATGTTCGGGCCACGGCACTCGCGCACGAACATGCGGGTCGGATCGGTGCTCGGGCCGAAGTCGCCCATGGTGTTGATGCCACCGGACGCATCCAGCGTCCACGACGCCGCACCATCACGGCCACGCTTGGTGAAGATCTGAATCACGCCCCCCGACGCTTCGGTGCCGTACAGCGTGGTGGCGGCCGGACCCTTCACGACTTCGATGCGCTCGATGTCCGAGGCGGGGATGTCATTCAGCGGCGACACCGACTGACGCGACGACACGCCGGTGGGCGAGTTGCCGTTGAAGATCCGGATACCGTCGACGTAGATGAGCGGACGGTTACCCTGCGTGATGGAGTTCACACCGCGCAGGCGGATCGTACCACCGGCACCGGGCGAACCGCCGTTGGCCAGCACCGTCACACCCGTGCTGCGACCCTGCAGGATCTGCTGCGTGTTACCCACGCCTCCACGTTCGAAGTCGGCGCTGCTCACGGTCGTGACGGCGTTACCGACTTCCTTCTTGCGCTCTTCGCCGGTGGCCGTGACCACCACGCCGGCGAGCGACACGCTGCTCTTGGCCAGCGAGAAATCGACGGTGATCGTGGCATTCGCGCCGAGCGTCACGGTACGCGACTGCTGCTGGTAGCCGATGCGCCGCACGATCAGCGTCTTGCTGCCGGCCGTGAGGCTCGGCAGCGAGAAGCGACCATCGTCGCCGGTGGAGCGGCCCAACTGGGTGCCGCTGATGGTGATCTGGGCGGCCGAAATCGGCTGGCCGTTTTCGGCGTCAACGACACGACCGTTGATCGTGCCGGTTGCCTGAGCCTGCAGGGTGCTTGCGCTCACAACCAGCGATATCGTCGCTGGCAGCAATCGCTTGGCCGTCGCCCGCCAGAGTGCGGGTCGGCGCATGAGGGAAGGGGTCACAAGGAGGGAGATTGAGAGGGCAAGTTCCGGAGGAACCGGGTCGCGGCGCGACCCGAGTCCGTCGCAATGTTGTTCCCGGTGGTAGGTGAAGTGAAGGTCCGAAACGTAAAGGAGCCGCCGTCAGTCGACGGCGGCTCCCCGTACGGGCCCATGAGGCCCAGTGCGTGTCGGTTACGTGAAGCTTACGAAGGGCAACGCGCGAGCCCTGCCACAGGACAGCGCTCAGGATCACGCGCCGGGGCACTGGCCTGGCCGCCCGGGCCACCGAACGTGTACAGCGGCAACTGCAGCGTCTGCAGTTCACGCCCCGGGATGGGGAAGTGCAGCGGCGTGCCTTCCGGCAACGTGCGCCATCCGCGCGCATCGAAGAACGCCACCACACCGCTCACGCCCACGCCTTCGACGCCCTTCTCGTAGCGCAGTGCGTCCCACAGGCTGCCACAGGCGCCGCTTTCCTTGCGGGGCACGCACCCCGCCTCGTTCGGCGGGCCATCAACCGTAACCGGCGGCAGTTCGCCGTTGGCCACACGTGACCTGTTGATGAGCGGTACCGCTTCCGCTGCCCGTCCGAGGCGGATGAGCGCTTCGGCCTTGAGCAGATCCATCTCCGCCACCGTCATCGCGGGCTGCGGCCCCGACTGCCACGTGAGGTCGACCCCGTTGCGACGATAGAAGTAGTGCGAGAAGCGGTAGGTCCCACGGGCGGCCTGGAAGATGTTGTTCAGGTTGTAGCCCATGTACTTGCCCGCCGACGCAGGACCGGTGGTCCCCTGAATGCGGCGATCCTTCGTGCGCATCTGGAACGGTTGCCGGCTGTCGTTGGCCGTGGCCACCCAGTTCACCCAACCATTGGTCGAGTCGGCGGGGCCGATGAGCCAGTAGCTCGGGCGACCGAAGTCCGACGGACGACCCGCCGTACGCAGACGCGCGAGCAAGCGCTTCCAGTCGTCGAACAGAATGTCCGGCTGGGCTGCGGGGGCGAAGTCCGTCTGGATACCGGCATCGATGCGACGAATGACCTCTGTCCAGTTCACCGCCGCGCGCTCCTCCCGGGTGCGCGCCGAGTACACCAGCAGGCGCGCCGCGAATGAGTTGGAGAGACGGACGAACTGATCGCGCGTGAGCGCCTGATACATCCAGCCATCGATCGGGAACGAGATCGTGGACTGCGTGTTGGCGGTCGCGATCGCGGCATCGAGCTGCGCGATGGCGAACGTGGTGACGGCCTTGTAATCGCTGAACGTGGGCACCACACCCGCGAGCGTATCGAGGCGCGTCTTCTCGTCCACGAGGGCCGCCTTGTCGTAATACAGGCCGAGGTAGCCGTACGACAACCCCTGCATGAACTTGCCCATCGCCTTGGCACGGGCCGTGCGCGCGGGATTCTCGATGACGAGCCCACCGTCGATCGCCCTGACGACATCGCTCGCCGCCGAAATGGTGCGATAGAAGGCGTACCACGGCGCCTGGTTCACGTCGCGGCGCGCGTTCACCGGGCTGTTGTTCCACGCCTGCCGCGGTTCCGCCGAGAGCTCCAACTGGCCGAAGTCGGCGAAGCCCGAGGTGATTTCCCGCGCCATGGTGCTGAACGCCCACGACGGATAGTCGTCGTGACCGGCCACGGGCCACCAGGTACGGAACGAGGAGGCGACGAACGATTCCGTCGTGACCGGCTGCGACGTGGCGCGTGCGGCGTCGGGCCGGTTAGGGTTCACCACGTCGAGGTCCTGACAGGACGCCGCGACGAGCGTGATGCCCACCGGCAAGGCGACCTTCTTGAGTGTCTTGATCATAGGTTGCTGGTCGCCGGTCAGAAGTTGATCTCGACGCTACCCGTGATCGTGCGGTAGCGCGGATAGGAGAAGCTGTCGACGCGGTTGATGATGCTGCCGACTTCCGGGTCGTAGCCCTTGTACTTCGTGAACGTGAGCATGTTGCGGCCGATGAGCGACACCGACGCCTGCGACGCACCGAGACGGGCGAGCGCGCGCGCGAAGCTGTTCGGCAGGCGGTACTTCACCGACAGTTCGCGCAGCTTCACGAAGCTCGCGTCCTCCACGAAGTAGCTCGTGGGATCGTTGGCCGAGTAGAGCGACACGTAGTACTCGATCGGCTTCTTGAGGTCCTGCGCCTTGCCGGTCTGGTCCACATCGGCGCTGCGCTGGTACTGGTACATGCGCTGGTTGGTCTGATTGTACACGTCGCCACCAACCTGCGCGTCCCAGAGCATGAAAATCTGCAGGCTCTTCCAGCCGATCGTGTTCGACACGCCGAAACGGAAGTCGGGGTTGGCATCACCGATGCGCGTCACCGCCGCGTTGCCGGTGGAATCCGTCGCGCGGATGGGCATGCCCCACTGGTACGACTGGCTGCCGATCGTCACGGCCGGTGTGCCCCAAAGACGCTTGGTTTCGCCGTCGGTGTAGCTGTTGCCCTGGCCCACGTACACGAGCAGCCCTTCATCGTTCACGGCGAATTCACCGGCCCGTGCGCGCGCATCGGCCGGCAGGTCGTTCGTGTTGCCGATGAAGCGGAAGCCGTACATCGTGCCAAGCGTCTGGCCTGCACAGCGGAAGCCGACCGTGCCCGTCGTGAAGCAGGGGAGGTTGAATTCCGTGATCTGGTTGCGCGATCGGTCGGCCACGAGGCCGGTGCGCCAGGTGAAGTTGGGCTTGCGCACCAACTGCGCCTCGAACGTGCCTTCGAGCGTGTTGCCGGTCACCGTACCCGCGTTGCGCCACTGGTTGGCGTAGCCGAAGTACCCGGCGAGCGGCACCAGCAACAGCTGGTCGGTGGTCACCTGACGCGCGTACGACAGCTGCACCGAGTAGCGGTCCTTCACGATGGCGTCGATACCGACTTCGGTTTCCTTCGAGTATTCAGGGCGCAGGAACTTGTTGCCCAGGTTCTGCTTCACCAGGCCGCCACCTTCGATGAAGTTGAAGGTTTCGTACTGGTCGTTGAAGTCGGGACGGCCACCCGCCGTACCCTGCGACGCGCGCAGCTTGAACTCGCTGAAGAGCTTCTTGAGCGGGAACCACGCCTCTTCCGACAAGCGGTACGCTGCGGAACCGCGATAGTACCAGTTCACCTGCTCCTCGGGACCGAAGAGCGAGCTACCGTCCATACGCGTCAGACCGTCGACGATGAGCTTGCCACGATAATCGGCAGCACCGCTCACGAAGAACGAGTTGGTCTTGATCGTTTCGCTCGTGCTCGACACGAAGCGGACGGTGGCGTTGTTGAGGCTGTTCACGCCCGGCGTGGAGAACACCTGACCGGAGGCGTTGGTCACGTCGTTGGTCTCGCGCTCCACGAGGCCGCGGACGGTACTGCGCAGCGTGAAGCTGCCGAGGCGCTTGAGCAGGTTCGCCGACAGCGACGCATTGAGCGCGTTGGTGGTGCCGTTGAAACGTGAGATTTCACCGGGGCCGCCGTTGCCGAAGCCCTCGGTCTTCACGCCCTGATCGAGGAAGAAATCGTTCGAACGATCGGAGCGGTCGTACGAGAGGTTGCCGTCCACCGTGAGCCACGAGCGCGGCGTATAGCGCGCCTCGAGGCCGCCCTGCAGTCGGGCGCGATTGCGATTGCGGCGCTCGGTGGACAACACGTACAGCGGATTCTCTTCGCGACCCTCGAAATCAGGCTGGAAGATGTACGGCGTGCCGTCCGGGTCGGGCTGACGCAGGTCCACGTCGGGCGCCTGATTGATCAGGTCGAAAAACGTGTCATCGTACAGGTTCAGACGCTTCGAGCGGCTGTGATACGCGCTCACGCCGATGCTGAGATCGCTGCGCGGGCGGTGGTCGAGATTGAGGCGAAAGTCGTTCTGGTCGTAGCGGCCACTGTTGAGCACGACGCCGTCTTCGCGCTGGTTCACATACGAGAAGAACCAGTTCGTCTTGGCGCTGCTCTGGGCGATGTTGAGCGAGTTGCGGAGGAAGTTGCCGGGATCGAAGAAGCGGTCGACCTGGTCGAACGCCGTGCCAGCCTTGAAGGAGTTGTCCTGAAAGCGCGCCCAGATCGGATCGGGGGTGCGCTGTTCACGGGGCACTTCCTGACCAGCGGCGTTGACGTACGCCCCCGACTCGTTGGAGAGGAATGAGTGGTACTGGGCCCACTTCACCGTGCGGGCGAGTTCATTGCTGCCGAACTCGGAGCGCACCGTGAACTTCGTGCTGCCTTCCGCGAGCCCGGTGCCCCGGCGCGTGCGGATCTGGATGACACCGGCGGAGGCACGCGAGCCATACAACGAGGCCGCCGCGGCGCCCTTCACCACCTCGACGCTCTCGATGTCCATGGACTGCAGATCGGCGCTAGCCGCATCGAACGACTGCGATTGAATGACGCCGTCGACCACCACCAGCGGCGCGTTCGACTTGCTGATGGAGGTGGGCGTGCGCAGCTGGATATTCGTGCCGCTACCGGCCTGGCCGCTGGGAATCACGCTCACGCCGGCAATCTTGCCCTGAATGGTTTCGAGGGCATTGGTGGCAGGCACCGGCGCGTCTTCCGCTGCAACTCGTCCCACCGAGAACGGTACGCGCGTACCGCTGGCCGGATCCACGACACCCGTGGTGACGATCGCCTGCAGGTTGAGCGCGGCCGCCGCCAGTTTGAGGTCGTACGGGAGCGTCTGGCCAGCCGCAACCGCGATGTTCGCGCGCAAGACACGACGGTAGCCAAGCCGGATGGCTTCGAGGCCGTAGGTACCGGCGGGGACGCTGGGGAAGAGATACCGGCCTTCGGCACTGCTGCGCGCCTCGAGGCGCGTGGTACCACGGGAGAGGAAGAGCTGGACCGCTTGCAGCGGCTGCCCCGTTGCCGAGTCGGTCACGACTCCGCTGACGCGGCCGGTCGCGCCACCCTGCGCCTGCACCGGCGCGGGAGTGACACCACCAAGCAGCAGTGCCGCAAACGCGAACGTCGCGGCAGTTTTTTTGACCATCAGGCCTCCAGGCGGGATTGGATAGGTACGGAAATACAACTCCGCTACGTTCGCCAATCGCTACCTGTTGAGTCCAGCGTGGAAAACCCGATGACTGGGACGGGGGTGCACCGTTTCGCCCGTTTCCCGCCGACGGGACGCCGGGTTAGCGCTTCCGCAGCACCTTCCCCGCCAAGGCGTTGGTGGCCCCGCCCTCGTCAACCGCCGCGACCCCGTTCACGAATACGAAGCGCATCCCGCTGGCGAGCTTCCGCGGCTCCGTATACGTCGCTTCCTCCTTCAACTGCTGCGGGTCGAAGACGAGGACGTCGGCGTAGGCCCCGGCGCGGAGCACGCCGCGGTCGGCAAGGCCATACGTGGCGGCGACCTGCCCCGTGGCGCTCTGGATCATGCGCTCCATCGTGATCACCCGCCGATCCATCACGTACCGGCGGATCTTGCGCGGATAGGTGGCGAAGAGCCGCGGATGCCCATCGGACCCGTCACTGCTGGTCATCACCTGCGGATCCCGCATGAACGTCTCGATATCGGCTTCGGTCATGTTGAAGCTCGCCACGCCCATGTCGATGCCGCGAAGCACGAGATCGAGCGCCGCCTCTACCGCCGGCTGCCCAACCTCGGCGGCCACCTGCTTGAGCGTCTTGCCAAGGTACGGGGCCGCCTTGGCGTCGTCGCCGTCGATGAGCAGCAGCGTGCTGTCGCCACCACGTCGGCGGAGATTCTCGCGCATGTCGGCCAGCATGCGCGCACGCTGTGCCGCATCGGCGACGCGCAGCCGCAGCGAATCGCGACCGCCCGCCTGCGCCCACCGCGGCATGAGCGCCGCGCTCAATCCGGTCCCGCTCGCCGTCCACGGATACTGGTCGGCCACCACCGTGCAGCCGCGCGTGCGCGCCTCGCCCATGATGGCCAGCACGCTGTCGGCCTTACCCCACATGTCCACGCCGAGCGTCTTGATGTGGCCGATGTTGGTGGTGAGGCCGCTCTCGCACCCGATACGGATGGCTTCGCGGGTGCTCGCAAAGAGCCCGATGCTGTAGCTGCTCTCGTCTCGCTGGTGCGTGTCGTAGACCCCGCCGAACGGCTTGGCCGCGGACACGACCGCCACCACTTCGTCGGTGGTGGCATACGTCTGCGGTACGTAGAACAGGCCGCTGCCCACCCCGTACGCCCCCTCCTGCATGGCCTTCGTGATGAGCGCGCGCATGGCCGCCACCTGCTGGGGCGTGGCCGGTGCCGACGAATTCCCCATCACGCGACTGCGCACCGTGCCGAAACCGGTGAGGGCGTACGTGTTGGTGCCGAGGCCCAGCGTCTGTGACGAATCCAGCACCTGCTTCACGTCGAGCGGGCCGCGCCCGTCGGCACCCAGCACGACCGTCGTGATCCCCTGCATGAGGCTCGACAGATTGCGACGACGCTCGAGACCGAGGCGCGGTAGCCCCTCGTAGGCATGCGTGTGCGGATCGATGAAGCCAGGGGTCACCACCTGACCGCGGGCATCGATGCGCCGCCCCGCCAACACGTTGCCCGGCGATGCTCCCACGAACACGATACGATCCCCGCGGATCCCCACCGCGCCCTCGCGTGGGGCACTCCCGCTGCCGTCGTAGATGCGGCCGCCGGTGATGAGCACGTCGAGCGTGTCCTGCGCGGCCAGCGACGACGGAAGCGGGAGGAGCACCGCCGCGGCGGTGAGCGTACGGAGGGCGCGCGCGAGAGGCACCGTCATGTTCCGGGCGAAAGGTGAGCGGTCATGGCGAGGCGCGCCGCCGCGAGATCTTCGAGGGCGTGACCGACACTCTTGAACAGCGTGATGTCGTTGGCGTCGCGCCGGGCGAGTACCTCCCCGCGCAACAGGGCGCCGAGGTCACCCACAATCGCCGCCGGGGTGATCACGCCGTCGGCCAACGGCTGAATCAGATCGCCGGCTTCCGCGAGCGCACTCTTCATGTCATCCACCACGATACGCGCCCGGGCGACCGCCGCGTTGTCGG
>NZ_JBIJAW010000293.1:0-4131 GCF_044345575.1 Gemmatimonas sp. | reverse complement strand
CGGAGGCCGTGCCTCGTGCGGAACCGGCCACCGTCACTCAGCTGGACTCTGTACCGGCGGCAGCGAAGGTCGACCTCCCGTTCATCATCGATATTCCGCGTGACGTGCCCGTGATGGATGACTCGCCGGCTGACGAATGGGTGGAGCGTGTCCTCGCGTCCTCGCCACGCCAGTCGTCGGGAGACGACGAGTGGGTCGATCAGGTCCTCGAACCCTCGAAGGTCGCCATCACGCAACGCCCGCGGGTGCGACCGCAGGCCGCGGGCCCGGCCGCAAAAACGGCGCCGAAGCCGGCCCCCCGGCCGGCCTCCCGGCCGGCCCCTACGGCCGTTGCCAAATCGGCGGCCAGAGCCGCCGCGCCCCGCCCTGCGACCGCCACCGCCGCGACGTCCGCGCTCGCCCCCGCCGCCACCACCCGGTGGTGGCTGGCTCTGCCGCTCGTGCTGGTGCTGGCGCTGGTGGTCTTTGTAACCCGCCAGGGCACCAGTCACGCTCCGGTGCCCGCCGGCGTGCTGGGCACCTGGACCACGGCGTACTGGCTGTACGAGCATCAGACGCTCGAGATCAAGCCGGACACCGTCGTCGCCACGCTCGATGATGTCGAGGAAGGGCGATTTCCGATTACCAAGGTGGAGACCGCCGACGCTGGTCGTGAACTCGCGGTGAAAATCTTTTATCAGAACGCCCGCGGTGACGAGAAGGAGATCGACTTCCTCGCCGACAAGGATCCCACCACCGCGTTGCGCTTCCGTTCACACACCGGATTGGTGTGGGTGCGAGCCGAGTAGCACGGGACGAGCGCCAGCGGTGCGTTTCGCGGCTAGTATTGGAGTATGGTTCCTCCAAACGCCGCACCAGCCAAGAAGCCGAAGTACGACAGCAAGCGCGCCTGGGGTGAAGCCCGCGCGCTCATCGTACAGCACCGACGCTCCGTCAGCATCGGGCTCGTGCTCATGCTCATCAGTCGCGCCTCCAGCTTCGTGCTGCCGTACAGCACGAAGAAGGTGCTCGACGAAGCGCTCCCCAACAGCGATCTGACGCTGCTTGGCTGGATCGCTCTGGCTGGCCTCATCGCCACCGTGGTGCAGTCGCTCACCGGCTATGCGCTGTCGCAGGTGGTGAGCGTCGCCGCGCAACAGGCCATCGCGCAGCTGCGTGAGGAGGTGCAGGGACACCTCATTCGCCTGCCGGTGCGCTACTTCGACAGCACGAAGAGTGGCGTGCTGGTGAGCCGCGTGATGAGTGATCCGGAAGGGATTCGCAATCTCATCGGCACCGGGCTCATTCAACTGACGGGCGGCATCCTGAGCGCCATCGGTGCGATGGGCGTGCTGCTCTATCTCAACTGGAAGCTCACGCTCGCCACCGTCCTGCCCCTCGCGGCATTCGGCGCAGGCATGAGCATCGCCTTCAAGCGACTCCGCCCCATCTTCCGCGAGCGCAGCGTCATTCAGGCCGAGGTCACCGGCCGTCTCACGGAAACGCTCGGCGGCATTCGCCTGATCAAGGTGTACACCGCCGAGGATCGCGAGAAGAAGGTGTTCGGCGAAGGGGTGCAGCGTCTCTTTCAGAACATCGCGAAGACGATCACTGGCACCTCGCTTACCGGTACGCTCGGTCTTGGCGTCGTCGGCGTGATCGGCGTGATCGTGATGTACGTCGGCGGTGGCGATGTGATCCGCGGCAGCATGACGCTCGGCAGCCTCATCACCTTCGTGGTGTTCATCGGCATGGTCACCGCGCCGCTCATCTCCATCGCGAGCATCGGCACGCAGATCACGGAAGCCTTCGCGGGGCTCGACCGCATCCGCGAACTGCGCGACATGGCCACGGAAGATCAGGAAGACGCCGCAAAGAAGGACGTGCCCGCCGTGGTCGGCCACGTGCGCTTCGACGACGTGAGCTTCGAGTACGAAGAAGGCGTGCCGGTGCTGAAGCATGTGAGCTTTGACGCCCCCGCCGGCACCACCACCGCGCTGGTGGGATCGAGCGGCAGCGGTAAGAGCACCATGATCTCCCTCATCATGGCCTTCGCCCAGCCGCAGCAGGGCAACATCGTCGTGGACGGCACCCCGGTGAGCAACCTCAAGCTGCGCGACTATCGCCGGCACCTGGGTGTGGTGATGCAGGACAACTTCCTCTTCGACGGCACCGTCAAGGACAACATCGGCTTCACCAAGCCCGGCGCCTCCGACGAGGAGATCATGGCCGTGGCGAAGATCGCCAACGCCCACGACTTCATCATGGGCTTCCCCCAGCAGTACGACACGATCGTGGGGGAGCGCGGCGTGAAGCTATCCGGTGGCCAGCGCCAGCGTGTGGCCATCGCGCGCGCCATCCTCGCCGATCCGCGCGTGCTCATCCTCGACGAAGCCACCTCGAGTCTCGACTCCGAAAGCGAGCACCTCATTCAGGAGGGGCTGCGGCGCCTGCGCGCGGGACGCACGACCTTCGTGATCGCGCACCGCCTCAGCACGATCACCAGCGCCGATCAGATTCTGGTGATGGAGAAGGGCGAGATCGTGGAACGCGGCACGCACCAGCAGCTGATCGCCCTCGGCGGGCGATACCGCGACCTGTACAACCGGCAGTTCCAGCTGGAGCAGGATCAGTTCATCAATCCGGGCGAAGAGATCGCGGCCACGGGCTGACGCGTTCTCCGGTCTGAGAGACGAGATGCGAGTGTGAGCATCGAGGGGGCAGAATGAGACGACAGCTCGGATAGAAGCGAGACGTCCGTCCTCCAGAAGTGAGAAGTGACTCGTCCTGAATACTGTCTACACGTCCCTCTCTCAACGGAGACGTGTTGATGTCACGACCGCAGCGGCAGTACAGCCCGGAATTGAAGCAACGGATCGTCGACGAACTGGAAGCGGGCCATCTTTCGTTACGAGAGGCGGCCCGCGACACCCAGGCGACCATCCCGATCGTCCAGCGGTGGGTGCACGAGTACGGCCGCTACCGCCCCAAACGGGATGTCGTGGAGGTCGTGATGAAGAGTGAACAGGAACGCATTGCGGCGCTCGAGAAGGCGCTGGCCGAGGCGCATCTGAAGCTGCACGTGTACGACGAGTTGCTGACGCAGGCCGACAAGAAGTACCAGCTCGATCTAAAAAAAACGCTTGGTACGAGACTGTCCGGGCCTGCTGCGACGGGGCCGCTGCCCTCCCCGTTCGGGCCGTCTGTGCCGTCCTCGGGATCACCCGGGACGCGTACTACAAGCGCCGCCGGCGACCCGCCGGCGGCGCCGCGCCCGCGCAAAAAGCGATAGTCCTCGCGGTGGTGGCGGCCCACCGGCGTGAGCAGCCACGGGTGGGGACGCGCAAGCTGCATCAGCACCTCACGACGGCGGGCGTCCCCGTGGGGCGGGACCGGCTCTTTACCTGGCTCCGCGACACCGACGCCCTAGTGAAGCGGAAGCGCCGCGCCACGTTCACGACGTATTCGCGGCACGGCTACGCCGTCGCGCCCAATCGGCTCAAGGACGCGACGATCACCGGCCCCGGCCAAGCCGTGGTCAGTGACATCACGTATCTCCGGCTCGCGGGGGACCGCTTTGCGTATCTCTTCCTCACGACGGACGTGTACAGTCGCCACATCGTCGGCTGGCACGTGAGTCGCGATCTCTCGCACCACAGTGCCCTGCACGCGCTCCACCACGCCGTGACGACGCTCCACGACCCGACCGGTGTGCTGCACCACTCCGACCGCGGGAGTCAGTACTGCTGTCACGAGTTTCTGCAGACGCTCGCGGCGCATCGGCTCCTGCCCAGCATGACCGATGCGAATCACTGCTACCAGAACGCGATCGCCGAACGCGTGAACGGCATCCTCAAAGACGAATTCGACCTCGATGCCGTCTTCTTGACGATCCGCGACGCACAGGACGCGGTCGCCCGCGCGATTCACACCTACAACACCCGCCGGCTGCACGGGAGTCTGCAGTATCAGACTCCCGCGCAGGTCTTCGATCAGGCGGCGTAGCCACTCATCCGCAGTCCCCTATTCGTGTAGACAAAAATCAGGACTGGACACTTCTCCATTCGAGAACGCGGACGTCTCACTTCTATCCGGGCCCACTTCTCCCGCTGGGCGTTCGAATCTCGTCCTCGCCGCTCGGATCTCCCGTCT
>NZ_JBIJAW010000062.1:0-13449 GCF_044345575.1 Gemmatimonas sp. | reverse complement strand
CGGTCGGGAAGAACGAAGCCACCACGGTGGCGCGCTTCCGCTTTGAAGGGGACAGTGTGCAGCCGGCGGGCGTGGCGATGGGACGCATCCGGTCGACGCGCGCCCTCCGCTTGGCGGCCGGCGGTCCCATCGAGGTCGCCGATGTCATGGACGTGGCGAAGATGGTGCCCACGAGCCTGGCCGAGGGCTGGCTCACTGAACTCGGGCCGCGCATCGCGCTCGACTCCAAGACCTTGCTGCAGCTCGCGGACGGCGGCGTACCGCCGCGCGTCATCGATGTCATGGTGGCCCTGGCCAATCCCGACCGGTTCCAGATCGGGCCTGCCATGATGAACGCCCGCGGCGTGAGTCAGGGGCCGAATATCGCCGCCCTGCGCACCGGTCGCGGAGGGAGCTCGGCGATGCGGTCGCGCTGCGAACTGCTCGATGATTTCTGCTACGGTCCCGGCGGTATGGGTGCATGGGGCTTCGGCTATCGCTACGGCATGCTCGATCCGTGGGGCTTCGGCTATTTCAACCCCTATCGCTACGGCCTCGGCGTGGGCGGCCTCGGCTGGAATGCCTATTCGCCGTGGGGGGGAGGCTGGGGCGGTGGCTGGGGCGGTGGCTGGGGGAACGGCGTGTACTACGGCGGTGGCCCCGTGGTCATCATCCCGAGCGGTAGTGCCGGCGGCGACGTTGGCGGGGGAACCGTCCGTGGGCGCGCCGTAAGCGGCGGTGGATACACCCGCGACATTCCGTCGTCGCAGCCCCTTACGCCAGGTACCTATTCGCCGCCCTCGAGTGGTGGAAGTGGTGGTGTGATGGGCGGCGGTGCCAGCTCCGGCGGTTCGTCCGGTGGCGACGATGGCGGCCGTACCGCGAAGCCGCGCGGATCCGGTGGAAACTGATCGTGCGAGGCATCACGGGGCGACCAAGAACGGTCGCCCCGTTCTTTTTTCAGGACGCGGGGCGGTGCAGGTGGCGCCCGATGTCGAGCACCGTATCGACCAGAATCGCGATGTCTTCATCACGCGTGCGGTGGTTCACGTGGGCCACCCGAATCGCGAAGCGGCTGCCGAGCATGGTGCTCGACGGGAGCGCCACCCCGCTCTCCTGAAGCCGCGCCAACAACTCGCGGTTGAGCGTATTCAGCGCCTCCTCGTCCGTCTTAATCGCGGCTGGCCGATACCGGAAGCACACGATGTTCAACGGCGCTGGGGCCAGTCGCTCGAGGTCCGGCTCTGCATCGATCCTCGCTACGAGCTGTCGTACCTGCAGCACGTTCTGCGTAATGACGCGCCCAAAGTGGCTCACGCCGTCGGCGTGTAACTGCATCCACACCTTGAGCGCCTTGAACCCTCGCGTGAGGTCGAGTCCGCGTTCGTTGAAGTACATGCCGCCGGCGGTCGGTCCGCGCTCACCGGGCGCGAGATAGGTGGCCGAGTTGCGGAACGCCAAGTGATGCGCCGCGGCATCGCGCACCAGCACGCAGGCACACTCGAAGGGCATGGAGCCCCACTTGTGCAGATCGAACGCCACCGAGTCGGCGCGGTCCATGCCGACAACCTGATCGCGCACCAGTGGTGAAAGCGCGGCCAATGCGCCGAACGCGCCGTCGACATGGAACCAGAGCTGCTCGCGGGCGCAGAGCTCCGCCAGCGTCGCCAGATCATCCGTCGCCCCGGTGTTTACGGTGCCGGCGGTACCCATGACGCAGAAGGGCAGGAGCCCCGCCGCGCGATCGGTCTCGATCATCTCCTGCAGCGCGTCGAGACGTACGCGATAGTCGGCGTCCACCGGAACGGCGCGGAACGCGCGGTCACCCAGCCCGAGCCATTCCGCGGCCTTGTGGGCCCAGCCATGCGTCTCCGACGACCCGTAGAACACGAATGGTGACGGAACCGGTTCTCCGGGCCATGCCTGTGCCCCGTCACGCCGTGCATCGCGCCCGAGTCGCCGCGCCATCGTGATGCGCGCACACGCCAGGGCGTGCACGTTGGCCATCGTCCCGCCCGTCACGAACAGCCCGCTCGCTTCCGGAAAGCCCAGCCACTCGCCGAACCAGCGCACGACCTGTCGTTCGATCATGGCCGGCGCCTGGTTGAATCCTCCAAGATGCGGGTTCATCCCGGCGGCGAGCATGTCGGCCAGCATCGCTAGCGGCGTGCCGTTGCCCTGCACCCATCCGAAAAACCTGGGGTGCCAGTTGCCGAGTCCGTAAGGCAGCACCTGCGTAAGGAATCGCTCGTAGGCGGCGTCCGCGCCAACTCCATCGCGTGGGCCGGACGTCTCGAACTCCGTTTGCACCGCCCGCGGGACCTGTTGCCACACGGGAGACGCGTGCAACCCCTGCTGCGCGTCGATGAGGTCGTCGAGCATGCGATGACCGAGTGCCCGCAACGACTCCCACGCCTGTGGGGTGGTGGGGTCGAAGGTTGCCCGATCGACGGACGGGGTGAAGGGGTGGTTTGTGGACATGCGGGGAAGATACGCACTGCGTTCGTTTGAGCCGATGTGCACGATCGCGGTAACGCGTACGGGCAGGGGCGGGCCTACTGTGGGGGCACACGCCGTATTTCCACACGGAGCATTCATGTCGGTTTCGACTAGCCAGCCCAGCGGGGCCCGTCTTAAGATCAAGGAAATGCCTGCGACCGAGCGGCCGCGCGAGCGCATGCGGCTGCTCGGGGCGCAGGCGTTGAGCACGACCGAGTTGTTGGCCACGTTGCTCGGATCCGGTAATCAGGGAGCGTCGGCGCTGACCTGTGCGCAGGTGATTTTCGAGCAGAGTGGCGGATCGCTGGGGCGGCTGGCGTCAATGCCGTTGGCGACACTCACCCGGGTGCGTGGGGTAGGACGAGCACGGGCGGCGGCCGTGCATGCGGCGCTCGAGCTGGGGCGGCGCATGGCCGGTGAAGCCCGGGAAGCCGGACAACCGCTGCGTGGTCCGCGTGATGTGGCCTCGGCCTACGCGCCGCGCTTGCAGGATCTGCCCGTGGAGGAGTTCCATGTCGCTATCCTCGATGCGCAGCATCGCCTCGAGCGGGATGTGCTGGTCACGCGGGGGCTGCTGAACTCGTCGCTGGTGCATCCGCGGGAGGTGTTCCGGGAAGCGATCGCGGAGCGGGCCGCCGCCGTCATTCTGGTGCATAATCACCCGAGTGGCGATCCTACGCCGAGCGCGGAAGATCGCGCGGTGACGGAACAGTTGGTGGCCGCCGGGCGTCTGCTCGATATTCCGGTGCACGACCACGTGATCGTGGGGCGTGGACGATACGTAAGCTTTGCGGAGGCAGGACTGTTGTGACGACGATCGCGCTGCACGAGATGATTCCGGGATTCGGGTCGGGGGCCGATGGCGCGTACGAGCGCCTCGACCACGATATGCTCGTGCGCGCGTACAAGTACTCCGACGTCGCGCACGCCGGACAGGTCCGCCACTCCGGCGAGCCCTATGTGTCGCACTGTGTGGAAGTGGCCCGAATCCTCGCCGATCTGCAGCTCGATACGACGACGGTTGCCTGCGGCCTGCTCCACGACATCGTGGAAGACACCGACATCACGGTCGAGGATGTCGCGCGAGAGTTCGGTAGTGAAATTGCCCAGATCGTGGACGGGTTGACCAAGATCGCCAACCTGCCCATGTCGTCGCGCGAAGAGCGGCAGGTGGAGAATTACCGCAAGCTGCTGCTCTCCATTGCGAAGGACGCCCGCGTCATCCTCATCAAGCTCGCCGACCGTCTGCACAACATGCGGACGCTCGATTGGCTGGCGCCCGAGAAGCGGCGGCGTATCGCGCAGGAAACTCGTGACCTGTACGCGCCGCTCGCGCACCGGTTCGGTATGGCGAAGGTTCGGTGGGAACTCGAGGATCTCGCGTTCAAGCATCTCGAGCCCGAGGCGTACAAATCGCTTGCCAAGATGGTGGCGGCCAAGCGCGGTGAGCGTGAGGCGCTCATCAGTCAGATGAAGGAGCCGCTCGTGAAGCGGCTCACCGACGCCGGCATTGCCAACGTCGAAGTCACGGGGCGTCCCAAGCACCTGTGGTCGATCTACAAGAAAATGCAGCAGCGGGACCGTCCCTACGAGGACATCTACGATCTGCTCGCCATCCGCGTGATCGTCCCGAACGTTCTCGAATGCTATCACGCGCTCGGCGTCATCCACGACGGATGGACGCCGGTGCAGGAACGGATCAAGGACTATATCGCCCAGCCCAAGAGCAACGGCTATCAGTCGCTGCACACGACGGTGTTCGGCCCCGGGCGACAGCTGTTCGAGATCCAGATCCGCACGCGGGACATGCACCGGACCGCCGACTTCGGTATCGCGGCGCACTGGCTGTACAAGGAGGGCACGAAGGGTGCGGGGGAGCTCGATAAGGCGCTCGCGTGGTTCCGTCAGGTGCTCGAGCTGCAGATGGATGCCGAGACGCCGGGTGAGTTCCTCGAGTTCCTCAAGCTCGACCTGTATCAGGACGAAATCTTCGTCTTCACGCCGACCGGCGACGTCATTCAGTTGCCGAAGGGGGCGACGCCGCTCGACTTCGCGTTCGCCGTGCACTCGCAGGTTGGTGCGCACTGCGCCGGGGCGAAAGTCAACGGACGTATCGCGCCGCTGTCACGGGAGCTCAAGAATTCGGAAACGGTGGAGATTCTCACCAATCCGAATGCGAAGCCGAGTCGTGATTGGCTCGCCCACGTGCGCACCGGCAAGGCGCGCCACAAGATCCGGCAGTTACTGCGGCTCGAAGAGCGCTCGTCGGCCATGCGCCTCGGCCGCGAGATCCTCGAGCGCGAACTGCGCCGTCGCCGGTTGCCCAAGGCGGATGATGCCGATCTCTATCCGATCGCCAAGCTGCTCAAGCTCAAGGACGCCGCGCATCTGATCGCGAGCATCGGGGCCGGCGACGTGCATGTCCTGCAGGTGCTCAAGCTATTGCACCCCCTGCTCGACACGAGTCCGCCGGAGCCGGCGAAGCCGAGCACATTCGAGCGCATCGTCAATCGCGTCACGGGGTCGGGGAAGGGGATCCGCATTCAGGGGGCCGACGGTCTCCTCGTGCGATATGCGCAGTGCTGTCAGCCCGTGCCGGGTGATCGCGTGGTGGGGTATGTCACGCGTGGTCGTGGGGTCAGTATCCATCGCGGGGATTGCCCCAACCTGCTGCTCCTTGCCCACGAACCGGAGCGACGGCTCGAGATCGACTGGCAGGAGATGGCGGGCGAGCGTTTCGTCGTGCGTCTTGCGCTCGAAGGCAACGATCGGCGCGGGCTGTACGCCGACGTGGCGGCGGCGGTGAGTGCGACGGGTACCGACATCAAGAGTCTCGAACTCAAGACCACCGACGGCAAGGTGACTGGTTCCGCGATGGTGGAGGTCGAGAACCTCGCCCACCTTGAGCGTATCATCAAGGCAGCCCGACGGGTCAAAGGCATCGCCGTCGTCAGTCGTCGCGAGAAGATCACCGCCGAGGAGTAGGCATCGGCAGGAATGCCGTACGCCTCGCCGCCACAGGGTGGCAGCGAGGCGTAGGCAGGTCGCCGGCGATCAGCTTGCTCGGCGTTCGAGAGAGGGGCGTTGGGGGGCGCGGTGCGGTTCGCGGCGGGCGGCGTTTCTGGGCTCGCCGTCCGCGTCGCCGATGACGAATCGATTCACCAGCGCACGCATGCTCGCGGCCTGGGAGTTGAGTTCCTCCGAGGCGCTGGCGGCTTCTTCGGCGTTGGCGGCCGCAAGCTGCGTTTGATTGCTCACGCTGGACACGCCGCGGGTGACCTCCTCGATCTGGCGCCGCTGCTCCGAGCAGTCATCGGCCACGTGCTCGACCACAGAGGTGACCTTCTCCACGTCGTGATCCACGCTCGTGAGCCGTTCGGTCACGGCGCCGGTGATCGCGCGGCTTTCACGCGCGGTGGTGACGGTCTGGTTGATCAGGTCGGCGGTCTCCTGCGCCGCACTGGCGGCCCGGACGGCCAGCTGGCGGACTTCGTCAGCGACCACGGCGAATCCTCGGCCCGCGTCTCCGGCACGTGCGGCTTCGACTGCGGCATTGAGCGCGAGCAAGTTCGTTTGGAACGCGATTTCGTCGATCGTCTTCACGATCTTCGCCGTGCGTTCCGCTGATGTCGTCATGCGCTCCATCGCCTCCCCGAGACCATGCATCGCGTGTGTCCCCTCACGGAGACGTTCACGCGTATCGCGGGCCAGCTGTCGTGCATCGTCGAGACGCACCACGGTGCGTGCCGTCAGCGCTGACTGCTCCTGCACAGCCGCCGTGATCTCCTCCACCGACGCCGCCTGCTGCGAGGCCGAGTCGGCGAGGTGCTGGCTGCCGCCACTGACCTGATGCGCAGCAGCGGCAATCTGCTCCGCCGATACTTCGACCTCATGCAACGCCTCACCGACGTTGGCGATCGCCACATTGATCGCCTGCGCGAGCCGTCCGTGATCCCCTGCGAACTCTCCCTGCACGGACACGGACAGGTCATAGCGCGCCACCTGCTCGAGCACCTCGAGAGCGGCCGCCACCGGCCGGCGCGACGCATCCTGCGCGTCGTTGAATCCCTCGAGCAGGGCGCGGTACGCGCCGTCAAAGCGGCCAGCGTTGGCGCGAACCGTTGAATCACCACGCTGCGCGGCAGTCACGAGCTGCTGCGTCTCCGCCAGCATGTCTCGCAGTGTTCCCACCGCCTTCGTGTAGGACGCGATGGCAGTGTGGGTGCGCTGCATGGCGCCCTCGAGCTCCCGCGACAGCACACCGAGTTCATCACGGCCACTGACCGCAATCGGAGTAACATCTACGTCCGCGCTGACGTCGAGCCGGCCGGCTGCCAGGGATTCAGTGGCCCGTTCGAGGCTGGCCATCCCTTCCGTCGCAAAGGCCCGCAGACGGTGGCTGACGGTGGCAATGGCCGTGGTGGCCCGCCGAAGCACGAGTCGCGCTACGGCACCGGCGACGATCACGCCAAGAATGAGCGCGAGGAGCGCCGTCCGCGTGCTTGAGCTCACGGCACGCTCGGTGTTCTTCGCGAACGCGGCAGCCGCGGCGACTTCGAGCGCGGCCAACGCTGCGAGCTCCTTTTCCACGGCGCCCATGACACGGCGGAGATCCGTGCGCAGGATATCGAAGGCCAATGAATCGTTCTGTGCGTCTACCGCCGCAAGAAACCGACCGAGGGGTTCCGATACGTTGCGCCATCCCGCTCCAAAATTCGTGACCGCGGTGGCGATCTTGGGATCCGCGGCACGCTTGCCGAGTTCCTTCTGGAGCGAGTCGACGACTTGCAGACTGCTCTCAAGACGAGTGCGGGCCACATCGCGCTGCTCACGATCGAAGGCCACGTCGCGATACGCCACCCGCACCTTCTGGACTTCCTCCTGCAGATCGCCAAGCGTCGCGAGCGGAGCAATGGCATTGTCCTGCAGGGCCAACGCATCGCGGCTCACGCCACGGAGCGCGAACAGGGCAACGGTAGTGGCGAGCAGTCCAGCGCTGAAGACGATGACGAGGGTGCCCCACAGTTGGAACGTGAGGGGACGATCGAACAGGGCGTGCTGCACGCCGGAGCTACGAACGGACATGGGAATGTGGCAAAGCGTCGGCCTTCTAGCCGCCATCATCGGCGTCGGATGTACTGCGATCGAAGCATGCCGGGGAGTAGGGGAGCACGCTGCCGAATCGAATTGTCGGGATTGATATGAAAAGCCTTTAATCCGGAACGGCGGTCCTATCGGCGTGATACCGAATAGAAGCCGATATTGCTAGATTACCTGCGATGGGCTCTCTCTTTCGACTGCAGTCTCCCTTTGCCCCGGCCGGTGACCAGCCACGCGCCATCCGCGAGCTGTCCGCGGGGCTGCGCCGCGGTGACCGACACCAGACCCTGCTGGGCGTCACCGGGTCCGGCAAGACGATGACGGTGGCGAATGTCATCGCCGACTGGGGACGCCCCACCCTCGTGCTGTCGCACAACAAAACGCTCGCGGCGCAGCTCTATGGGGAGCTCAAGTCGTTCTTTCCCAACAATGCGGTCGAGTACTTCATCTCGTACTACGACTACTATCAGCCGGAAGCGTACGTCCCCTCGAGTGATACCTACATCGAGAAGGACGCGAGCATCAACGAGGATATCGATCGTCTGCGCCTGCGCGCCACGAGTTCGCTCATGGAGCGCGAGGATGTGGTGATCGTCTCCACCGTCTCGGCCATCTACGGCCTCGGTGATCCGGTGTCGTACCGCGAGCGGATGGTGTCGCTGGCGCGTGGCCAGCAGGTGGCGCGCGACGACATTCTGCGGGCGCTGGTCGGGATTCAGTATCTGCGGAATGATGTGGCGTTCGATCGCGGCACCTTCCGCGTACGCGGCGACACCGTGGAGATCTACCCGGCCTACGAGGAGCAGGCGGTGCGTCTCGAGCTGTGGGGCGACGAAATCGAACGCATCAGCAAGATCGATCCGACGACCGGCGACACCATCGCCACACTCGAGCGCATGGCGATTTATCCCGCCAAGCACTTCATCACGAACCGGCCCACGATCGAGCGGGCGTCAAAGGCCATTCGTGATGAACTCGGCGAACGACTCGCCGAACTGCGCATGCAGGGCAAGCTGCTCGAAGCCCAGCGCCTCGAGCAGCGCACGAACTTCGATTTGGAGATGCTCGCCGAGATCGGTACGTGCGCCGGCATCGAGAACTACTCGCGGCACATCAGCGGACGCAACGCCGGGGAGCGGCCGGCCTGTCTGCTCGACTACTTTCCCGATGATTACATCGTAGTGGTCGACGAGTCGCACGTGACGCTGCCACAGGTACGCGCCATGTACAACGGTGACCGGGCGCGCAAGCTTACGCTGGTCGATTACGGGTTTCGTCTGCCAAGTGCGCTGGACAATCGGCCACTGGTGTTCGACGAGTTCATGCAATTGGTCCCGCGGCTTATCAGCGTGTCGGCCACGCCCGGCGAACTCGAGTTGCAGTTGTCCGAAGGCGTGGTGGTGGAGCAGGTCATTCGCCCCACCGGCTTGCTCGATCCGGTGCTCGAGGTGCGTCCCGTCAAGGGACAGGTGGACGACCTGCTGCATGAAATCCGGCAGCGGGAGCGCAAGGGGGAGCGTGTTCTCGTGACTACGCTCACGAAGCGCATGTCGGAGGATCTCACCGACTACCTGCAGCAGATGGGCGTACGCGTTCGCTACATGCACAGTGACATCGACGCCATCGAGCGCATGGAAATCGTACGCGGATTGCGACTGGGCGAGTTTGATGTGCTGGTGGGCATCAACCTCCTGCGCGAGGGGCTCGACATGCCCGAGGTGTCGCTCGTCGCCATTCTCGATGCCGATCAGGAAGGCTTTCTGCGCAGTGATCGGTCGCTCATTCAGACCATCGGTCGGGCCGCGCGCAACTTGCACGGCATGGCCATTCTGTACGCCGATCGCATTACCGGCTCCATGCAGCGCGCGATGGAGGAAACCACGCGTCGCCGTACCATGCAGCACGAGTTCAACGTGGCGAACGGGATCGTGCCGAAGGGCGTGACGAAGAGCATCGACGAGGTGCGCTTCATTACGCGCGTCGCCGACGCCCGTGTGGAACGTGACGGGGAGGCGCCCGTCCCGAAGAAGTTGCCGAGCGAGAATGTCGCGCGCTCGCGTGACGAATTGGAGCAGCTGGTGGGAGAACTCGAGATCGCGATGCGTGAGGCCGCCACGGCGCTCGACTTCGAAGCGGCGGCGCGGTTGCGCGACCAGTTGTTCGAGGTGCGGACGGCGCTCGGTCAGGCGCCGGCACAGGCACGCGGGAACGCGGCGGCGCCCAAGCGTCCTCCCGGTAGTGCCCCCCTCCGCCGCCCCGGAGGAAAGCGTGGGCGCTGACCCAATGCGGGAACAACTCGCCCATCTGCTTTCCCGTGGTTCGCCGCGGGCGCCCGAGCGTGACTCGCTGGAGGCGTGGGGGCGTGCCGTTGGCGCCGTGCTGCCGCGCCCGGTGGTGATCACACTCGAAGGGGATCTCGGGGCGGGGAAGACCACGCTCGCGCGCGCCCTTTGCGCCGGGATCGGAGTGGCCGATCTCGATGCGGTGACCAGTCCCACGTTCTCGCTCGTGCAGCAATATCCCGCGCCGGACGGTCCGGTGGTTCACGTTGATCTGTATCGGCTGCGCAGCGATGCGGAACTCGAGGCACTCGGCTGGGATGAACTGGTCGCCACGGCTCCCGTCCTGTTGGTCGAGTGGCCGGAACGGGCTTCCCACACCCTGCCGGCCGACACGATCGGCATCACGCTCTCCCACGATCCCGACAATACGACCCGCCGGCACCTGCACGTCACGTCACCGCTCGCGCGCTGACGATTGCGGCTTCGCTCTTCGCTTCCCGTCTCCGTGCAACGACTCACTCCACGTACACTCCAGTCGGTCAGCCCTGCACAGTCGGGCGTGGTACGTCTCGCCGACGTCATTGCCGCGCTGACGTACGCGCTCGACCTCACGGAAGGGCAGCGTCCGGGCCACACACTGCGCAGCACCGTGTTGGCCATGCGGCTCGGAGAAGAGGCAGGGCTCGATCGGGAGCTGCTTGGCGCGCTGTACTATGCGGCGCTGCTCAAGGATTCCGGCTGTTCCAGCAATGCAGCGCGCATGTCGGCGCTCTTCGGCAGTCCCGACCAGGAATTGAAGCGTAATATGCGCCTGGTGGATTGGCACGATCGCTGGAAGCTCGCCATGCGTACGGCTGCCAGCTGCGGCGTGGGCCTCAATCCCATCCATCGCGTCCGGCACTTCCTCATGGTCGCGAAGACACCGTCGCTCACGCGCGAGATCATTCAGACGCGCTGCGAGCGCGGGGCGCAGATCGCGAGCGTGCTGGGATTTCCGCGGGCGACGTCGGAAGCCATTCTGTATGTCGACGAGCACTGGTGCGGGCTCGGGCACCCGTTCGGCATTGCCGGCGAGGAAATCCCGCTGCTGTCCCGCATCATCCTGCTCGCGCAAACTGTCGAGGCATACTGGAGCGAACTCGGGACGGCACCGGCCTTGGAGATGGCACGCAAGCGCCGCGGTACCTGGTTCGACCCGCGCCTCGTGGACATCATCACGGCGTGGCGTAATGATCGGGAGTGGTGGGGCCGTCTTGCCGACATCAATCGCCTCGATGAGGCCGTGCTGGCGCTCGAGCCGGGCAGTACGCCGTTGGTCGCCACCGACGAGCGCCTCGATCGCATCGCCTTCGCGTTCGCGGCGGTCATCGACGCCAAGACCCCGTTCACGGCAAAGCACTCGAGCAATGTGGCGCGGTATGCCGTGGGTATCGCGAGCGCGATGGGTGCGGATGCCGCGGTGCATCGTGACATGCTGCGGGCCGGCCTCCTGCACGATATTGGCAAACTGGGCGTGTCGAACCGGATTCTCGACAAGCCGGCGAAGCTCACCGATGAGGAGTTCGCCGAGGTTCGCCGGCATCCGACGTGGACGTTGGAGATCCTGCAGCATGTGGGTGCCTTCCGGCACTTCTCGCACGAGGCGGCGCAGCATCACGAACGCCTGGACGGCCGTGGGTATCCGTGGAACCTGCCCGCGGCGCAGCTCTCCTACATGGCACGGGTCCTCGCCGTGGCCGATGTCTATGAGGCGCTTACGGCCACTCGGCCATATCGGGAGGGGCTGCCCGTGCCGAAGGTCGTCGCCATCATGGGCAACGATCGGGGCACGGCATTCGACCCCGAGATTTTCGACGCGGCCGTCGCCCTGGCCGAGAATGGCACCTTCGAATCGCTTTCGCGTGTGACGGAAGACGGGTTCGAGCAGCTGGAGCAGCTCGTGCCGATGACGCCCTTCGGGCCCGCCGCAAACCGGGTGGCCTGAGCCGTCCCGTTCTGGGGGCGGCTCGGTGAAATTGCGTGGCAAAAGCGATAGACTTGGGAGTGCCGTCACTCTCGTTTTCCGCCCCCCTGCTTGCCATCGAAGCGTCCACGACCGCCGGCTCGGTGGCCGTGTGGTGTGACGGTGCGCTGGTTGCTCACGAGGCAGTGCTCATGGGGGCTGGCCAGGACGACCGCCTGTTCCCGGCCATACAGCGGGTGCTGCACGCGGCCCGGTTGGAGCCGCGCGCGCTCGAGACCGTGGTGTGCGGTGCGGGGCCCGGCAGCTTCACGTCACTGCGGATCGCGGCCGCACTGGCCAAGGGGCTCGCCCACGGAAGTGGTGCCGCGCTGTTTGCGGTCCCTTCGCTGCTCATCGCAGCAGCATCGATGGATCCGTGGCCGGCGGAGGCAGTCGAAAACGGGTTGGTCGTGCACGGAGACGCCCTGCGTGGCGAGCGCTACGTCTTGCCGGTGCACACCGACGCGAGCGGCATGGTGTTCACGGCGGGCCCGCTCGCTCGTGTCGCCTGCGCGATGCTCGCGGAATCCGTGCCCGGCTACCGTCGTGCCGGCGTGCTGGCCTCTCCCTTTACGGACGAGCTACCGGCCGTCACCCCCGGCGTGCAGCACCTTCCGCGTGCGGGCGGGGCATGGCGCGAACATCCGGTAGCACTCGATGTGTGGGAGCCGGAGTACGGTCGTCTCGCCGAGGCGCAGGTGAAGTGGGAGGAGCGCTTCGGTATGGCGCTCCCGGACACGCCGGCCGTACGTGGCTGACGCCGTGGCGGACGTTGTCGGAGGGCAGATGACCCCGGTGCGCGTTTCCGTGACGCTGCGGGATATGACGGTGGCCGATGTGCTTCGGGTCGCCGAAATCGAGCAGCAATCATTCAGCGATGCGTGGACGCCGGGTGCCTTTCATGAGTTGCTCGGGCGCGGATACGCGAGGCTCCGTGTTGCCGAGGACACGGCGTCGATGGTGCAGGGGTACTGTGTGCTGCTGCGTGCCGCGGACGAAGGCGAGATTGCCAACATCTGCACCGCCCCCGAGGTGCGGGGGGGTGGGGTGGGAGGGCGTCTGCTCGATGATGCCCTGATCGCTGCGGACGCATCGGCCAGCTCGGCGGTCTATCTCGAAGTCCGCACGTCCAATCAGGCCGCTCGGACGCTGTACGAAAGCCGGGGGTTCCGCCTGGTGGGGCGCCGGCGCAGCTACTATCAGCATCCCACCGAAGACGCGCTGGTCCTTCGCCGGACTCATCCGGCTACTGTCGGACCCTCGGCGTAGGATTGGCCCAGCCGCGCACTTTTGGATGACACAGGTGCGCCGGGGCCTTGGTATTATCCCGTGGTCCGCATTCAGCTCCACACACTACGTCGTTCATTCGAAATCGAGGAGGCAACGTGAGCCGCAGCCTGAACAAGGCCATTCTTATTGGCAACGTCGGGGGAGAGCCCGAGGTCCGCACGGTCGGCACCGGTGGCCGCGTGGCCACGTTCTCGCTGGCGACGGGTCGCCAGTGGACCGACCAGAGCGGGAACAAGCAGGAAAAGACGGAGTGGCACCGCTGCGTCGTGTGGAACAGCGGGCGCGGGACTGGTCTCG
>NZ_JBIJAW010000292.1:0-4136 GCF_044345575.1 Gemmatimonas sp. | reverse complement strand
TGGAGTCGGGGGAATCCGGTCGTGCCGTGCGCGATGCCGAGGTGGTGGCGGTCTGGACGATTCGGGTGGCCGACCGGACGGTGGAAAAGTCCGCCCGGCAACGCACGGACGGCAACGGTCGATTCGATCTGCGGGACCTGCCGGCGCAGCAGGTAACGCTACGGGTGCGCGCGCTGGGGTTCGCGCCTTGGCTGCGCGATCTCGACCTGCGGACGAGCGACCGGCTGGTCACGGTGCACCTCGATGTCGCCACGGCGGTGCTGCAGGAAGTGGCGGTGCGCGCGGATACGGCCGCCGATCAGCTGGCGCGCGTGGCGGCGGTGAGCACGCTCGATGCGCAGGCGCTCGCGGCCACGCGCGGCCAGACGCTTGGCGAGACGATCAAGAACCTGCCCGGTGTGGCGGTGATCCAGTTCGGGCCGAGCATCGCCAAGCCGGTGATTCGTGGTCTCAACTCGCAGCGCGTGCTGGTGATGAATGGCGGGCTGCGCCAGGAAGATCAGCAGTGGGGCACTGAACACGCGCCCAATATTGATAGCTTCGATGCCGATGCGGTGACCGTGGTGCGTGGAGCGGCGACGGTGCTATACGGGGCCGACGCGCTGGGCGGCGTGGTGCGGGTGGAGCATGCGGCACTGCCGGACACGGGTGGCCTGCGCGGCAACGTGGCGCTCAACACCTTCTCGAACAGCCGGCAGGGGGCGCTGTCGATTGGTGTGCAGGGCGCCGACCTCTCGCTGCCGAAAATCGGTGCAACGGGCTATCGCCTGCGCCTCACGTCGCGCGTGGCGGGCAACGGTGCCGCGCCCGACTACTATCTCACCAACACCGGATTTCGTGAGCTCAACGGCAGTCTCGCGCTTGGCGTGACGCGCGATTGGGGACGCACGGAAGTCTCGGTGTCGCGCTTCGGCACGGAGCTCGGCGTGCTGCGACAGGCGCATGTGGGCAACGCCGACGATCTCGCGCGGGCCATGCGCGGTGTGCCGGCCGACTCCTCGTTCAGTTACGACATCGGCCGCCCGAACCAGCGCGTGTCACACACGACGCTGCGCGTGCGTACCGTGCGCACCTTTGCCGAGGCCGGTGATCTCGAGGTGGTGTACGGGCTGCAGTACAATCACCGCCGCGAATACGACAATCACGGTCCGCTGCGCTTCCGCAACGAGCCGGCGTTCAATCTCAAGCTGTTCAGCAACTCGCTCGATGTGCGCTGGGCGCATCCGCGCTGGAAGGGATGGCGTGGTACCATCGGCACGAGTGCGCTGGCGCAGGGCAATCAGACGCTGGGCAAGGCGTTTCTGATTCCGGGCTACGATCTGTGGCAGGGCGCGGTGTATGCGCAGGAAGAGCTGGCGCTCGGCCGTCTCTCGCTGTCGGGTGGGGTGCGTGGCGATGCGATCTCGCAGACGACACTCGCCTTCGCGGACGCCGGCATTCGCAGTCCGGCCGGCACGAAGGCGTGGCGCAATGTGGCCGGTTCCGTTGGTGCGGCGTATCTCGTGCGCGATGGTCTCGACGTTGCCGTGCGCGTGGCCCGTGCGTGGCGCCCGCCGACGGTAAACGAGCGCTACGCGCAGGGGGTGCACCACGGCACGGCGCAGTACGAGTTGGGCGAGGCCAACCTGTCGAGTGAGCAGTCGCTCGGCGTGGAGGGCACGGTGCGCTATCGCACGCGCACGCTGCAGGTGGATGCGGCGACCTATGCGAATACGGTGAACGACTTCATCTACCTGGAGCCGACCCAACCGGTGCAGACCATTCGCGGGGCGTTTCCGGGCTATCGCTACACGCAGGCTGACGCGCGGTTGCGCGGCGTGGAGCTGGCACTGTCGTACGCGCCGATGGCGCGCGTGCAACTGACGGCCAACGGCACGGTGGTACGCGGGACCAATCGGGCAAGCGGCGAGCCGCTGTTCGACATGCCCGCCGATCGTGTGACACTCAACGCACGATTCCATGGCGCGAGCGTGGATGCCGATGACGCGCCTTGGTACGTGGGTGCGGGCAGTCTGCTCGTACGTCAACAGGATGGGGTACCGAACGGCACGGTGTATACGCTGCCCACGGCGGGCTATGCGCTGCTGCAGCTAGAGGCGGGCTTTCGTGGACGACGAATCTTCGGCCGTCGCGCCGACATCTCGTTTTCGGTGAACAATGCGCTCGATACGCGGTACCGCGATTATCTCAGCCGCTACCGGTTGTTCGTGAATGACACGGGTCGCGACGTGATCGCGCGTGTGACGATGCCGCTGTAAGCGGATTCGGCATCACCACGGACGGTGTAGCAGAAATCTTTCGCAGGACCCGCGGCGCGCGTGACCGCGGCATGTGTTTCACCCCTTTACCGGATGGAGTGCAGGATGTCGAAGCTATCGTCGCGCCGGGTGTTGGCGCTGGGGTCGGTCGTGCTGGTGTCGTTGGCGGCGTGTGGTGAATCGTCCACTGCCCCGGGCGGTGAGTCGGAAGTGATCTCACGCGTGACGCTCACCCTGACGCCGTCGAACGGTGGGGCGGCGCTCACCACGTACATCGACGATGCCGACGGCAAGGGGCCGACCGCACCGAGCGCGCAGGTGGCCATTCCGGCGCTGGTGCGCGGGGTGACGTACACGGGCACGGTGAAGTTCGAGAACCGTCTCAAGTCGCCCGCCGAGGACATCACGGCGGAGGTGCAGACGGAAGCCAACGAGCACCGGGTGTTCTACACGATCACCAGCGGTAGCGGCGTGACCGTCACCACCACTGATGTGGACGGCCAGAACCGTCCGCTCGGTCTACGCTTCTCGAAGGCGGTGGCGGCGGGTGCGACGGCAGGGGCCACGCGTGTCGTGCTGTGCCACTACGACAGCGCGCCGAAGGTGGCGTCGGCCACGTCGTGCACGGGCGAGACCGACATCGACCTCACGTTCGCCCACACGATCGCGCCCTGATTGTGGCGCAGGGTGGGGCGAGCCGGCCGTCGGCGCCTGTCAGGGCGCCGGCGGCCGCAGCGTCTCGCGACGCGCTTCCCACTGCGGGAGCCACGCGTCGAAGGCGACCGGGCTCATGGGACGGGCGATGAAGTACCCCTGCGCCACGTCGCAGCCGAGCTCACGCAGGAGCTCCCAATCGGCATGCAGTTCGATACCTTCGGCGACCGAGCGCATGCTGAGTTGCCGCGCGATGCCCAGGCTGGCCTCGAGGATCGTGCGGCTGGCGCTATCGGCGTGCGCCAGATGTACGAAGCGCCGATCGATCTTGAGTTCATCGAACGGGATGTCCCGCAGCTGAGCCAGCGAAGAATGGCCGGTGCCGAAGTCATCGATGGACAGACCGATGTGCTTGAGGCGAATGCGGGTGAGCACATCGAGAACGGCGAGCGGATTGCGCATCAGCCGACTCTCGGTCACCTCGAGCACCATCAGGTGCGGCGGCAGTCCGGCGGCGCGCACGGTGTCGGCCACGAAGTCGGGAAAGTCGAGTCGCGTGAGACTTTCCATCGAGATATTCACGGCGATGTGAAACTCGTGCCCCACCATGCGCCACGCCCGTCCCTGCTGCAACGCATTGACGAGGATCACCCGGGTCAAGCGATCGATGAGGCCATGTTCTTCGGCCACCCCGATGAACTGCGCCGGGGCGATGATGCCGTAGTCGGGGTGCTGCCATCGGACGAGCGTCTCAACGCCGGTCACGACGCCGTCGATGAGTCGCACCTTGGGCTGATAGACGTTGATGAACTCGCCGGCGTCGATGCCCTGAGCGATTCGTTCCGGTGTGACGACCAGTTCGGCGATCGATGCGCCGCTGACCGGCGTGGGGGCGCGGCGCTGATCGGGGTTCCCGAGCAACGCCGACAGGGCCGCCGGGGTCACGGGCTTGTGCACCGCACCGCGTACCTGAAGCCGATGCGCCTCGGCGAGCCGTCGCGCGGTCTGCAGAATGCGCTCATCCTCGCCGCTGACGAGCAGCAGGCCACCGTGAAAGCGCAGTCGTGCGAGGTGGCGGATGAACTCGATCCCGTCGATTCCCGGCATCTGCAAATCGAGCAGGATGAGATCGGCCACGTGTACATCCTGCTCGAGCAGCGCCAGCGCGGCCGTCGGGTCGTCGAACGACGTGACGTCCTCGAACCCCAGCTTCTTGAGCTGGTG
>NZ_JBIJAW010000061.1:0-13456 GCF_044345575.1 Gemmatimonas sp. | reverse complement strand
TCGTCGATGCCACGGCGGCGTCGCCCATGAACTTCACCCCCATCGCGCACGGCGCCGACGTGGTCCTGCATGATGCCACGTACTTGCTCGAACCGCACGGCGAAGGCGAGGCGGGCGTGGTGGCGGGTACCGAGGGATTGGTGGAGGAGGTGCGTCTCAAGATGGAGACGTGGGGCGCGGTGCCGAATCCGCTTGCGCATGTGCAGCTCGACCGCGGACTCGCCACCCTCGAGGTACGCGTCCAGCGACAGAATGCGACGGCGCAGGCACTCGCCGCATGGGCTGAGCGCCATCGCGACATTCGCGCGGTCGAATGGGCGGGACTGGCTACGCACCCCGACCATCCATTGGCCGAAGAGTGGTGCAAGGGACCGGGCTCACAGGTGCACCTCCGGCTCGACGAGGCGCACGACGCGTGGCGCGTCGCCGCACACGCGTCTGATCGACTGGCCGACACTCGTGGTGGCCGCAACGTGATCACACGGATCACCGAGGGCACGGAGCCTGGATGGCTACGAGTCCAGGTGGGGCTCGAACCGGTCGACACCATCATCGCTGCGCTGATTTCCGCGCTGACGACGACTTCATTGACCTCCAGCTAGTCCATGTCCGGCATCCTCCGCGTAGCGAATGTGTCGAAGGAGTATCCCCGTTCAGGGATGGCCCTGCGCGATGTCTCCTTCGAAATGCAGAAGGGCGAGTTCGTGTTTCTCGTCGGGCACTCCGGCGCCGGCAAGAGCACGTTGCTCAAGATGCTCACGATGGCCGAACGCCCGACCGCCGGGGAAGTGCGCGTGTCGGGGTACTCGAGCTTCTCCATCAAGCCGCGAGAGATTCCGAAACTTCGCCGTCGCCTCGGCGTGGTCTTTCAGGACTTCAGACTGCTCCCCGACCGGACAGCTGAACAGAATGTCGCGTTCGCGCTGGAAGTGACCGGTTCCCCGCAGGCGCAGATCGCTCCCAAGGTGGCCCGCCTACTCACTCAGGTGGGACTCGCCTCGCGGGCTACGGCCTACCCGCACGAGCTCTCCGGTGGCGAGCAGCAGCGCGTCGCGATCGCCCGGGCGCTTGCCAATGACCCGTTCCTGCTGCTCGCCGACGAACCGACCGGCAATCTCGACGATCGCGCGACACATGCGATCTATCTGCTGTTGCGGGAGATCAATGCCCGCGGCACCTCGGTGCTCATGGCGACGCACGACGTGGGCATGATCCAACGCGCCGGCCTGCGCTGTCTCGAGCTTGAGCGGGGGAAGCTCGTGTTCGATGGCACCGACGTGGCCACACTGGTCGCCAACATGCGCGGGCGGCGGGGGTAACGCACACATGAGACTCGCCTTCCGCGAAGTGGGCCTCGCATTCCGTCGCGCGCCGCTACTGGCCATGCTCGGCGTGGTCACCATCGGCTTCTCGCTGTTCGCCTTCGGGCTGTTCGGCCTTGTCGCGATCAACATCCGCACCGCCCTGCGCGAAGTGGAGGATCGCGTGGAGATCCGTGCCTTCCTGGTGGAGGGCGCGAAGGACGTGCAGATCGAAGAGCTGATTCAGCGAATGCAGAAGAATCCGGCGGTTGCCGAGGTGGGATATGTAACCCCGGACTCGGCGCTCGCCCGCGCCAGAGCCGAACTCGAAGAGTTCCGTGACGTGATGACCGGCGCGTTTCTTCCCGGCAGCGTGGAGCTTCGACTGAGGGAGGGGCAACGCGATCCGCAGACCGTCGCCGAGCTTTCGCGTCGGCTCCAGACCTACCCCGTGGTCGAGGAGGTCCGCTACGGACGCGAGTGGGTGGAGAAGCTCTACCGCATCCGCAACATCGCTGCGCTGGTGGGCACGGTGCTCGGGGGCGTCTTCGCACTCGTCGCCGTGATCATCATCGGCAGTACGATCCGCATGGCGATCCTCGCCCGCACGCGCGAGATCGAGATCATGCGCCTCGTCGGGGCCACGAACATGTTCGTGCGTTTGCCGTACCTCATCGACGGCGCGCTGAAAGGGGTGCTCGGTGGCGGACTCGCCGTCGCGATGAGCTGGGGCACCACCGTGATTCTCGGACAGTCGCTCATACAGACACAGTTCTTCGACGGTCGCCAGATTGCCCTGGGTATCGTGGCTGGCGGTCTGCTTGGTCTGCTCGGCAGCTGGGTGTCGGTCGGGCGCCATCTGCGACAGGTATGGCGCGACTGAGCGCCAGCCCATGTCACGCCGGAACGCGCGCATGAGCATCCGCGGCACCCGGTGGCCTCGCCACGTGGCTGCGTGGGGCGTTGCCGTCTTGGCCGTCACCGCCGCCCCACAGTGGGCAATGGCGCAGCGGCCGGCGTCACCGTCGGCGCAGCCGCCCTCCACCGAGCAGCGACTGCGTCAGCAGCAGGACACCCTCGACAAGTTGCGGCGCGAGCGCTCCGACCTCGAGGCCCGCATGAGCCAACTGCAGCGCAGCGCGCGTTCGCTCTCCGACGAAGTGAACAACCTCGAGGCGCAGCGCCAGACGACGCGCCGCCTAGTGGCGGCGCTCGATCAGCAGCTCGAAACGATCAACGAGGAAGTCATCAAGGCCGGCGCGGGTCTGGTGCGCGCCGAACAGGAGCTCGAGGGCAAGCGCAACGCCCTCCAGCGTCGCATGGTGGAGATCTACAAGCGCGGCAGCCTCTACGACGTGGAGGCCATGTTGTCAGCGCAGTCATTCGCCGGTCTCGTGGCGCGGTACAAGTACTTGCACGAGTTGGCGCTCAACGACCGCAATCTCGTACGTCGGGTTGAGGGCCTGCGCGACCAGATCATCACGCAACGCATGCTGCTCGTGCGCCTTCAGGACGAAGTCGGCCGCAACCGGCAGGAGAAAGATCGCGAAGCCCGGCGTCTCGCCCAGCTGGAGACGCGCAGTCAGCGCAACCTCACGGCCGTGCAGCTCACCGCGCAGCGCACCCGCGAGCGGTTGCAACAGCTGTCGCGCGACGAGTCGCGCATTGCCAACGCGATCAGCACTCTCGAAACCGCACGGCGTCGCGCCGAAATGTCGCCCAACGCGCGACCGGCGACGCCCTCCACGATTCGCACGAGTGATCTCGGCCGACTCGACTGGCCGGTGGACGGCACCATCATCTACCGCTTCGGCCGCGTCATCAACCCCAACAACACGACGACCCGCTGGAACGGCATCGGTATCAGCGCTTCCACGGGGACGAGCGTGAAGAGTATTTCGGCCGGTGAAGTGGTGCTGGCCGACAACGTGGGAACCTACGGCCCGACCGTCATCGTCCAGCATGGTGGCGGTGATTACTCCGTGTACGGTTCCCTCCAGAACATCGCCGTACGGCGTGGCCAGCAGGTGACGAAGGGGCAGCTCATCGGTACGGTGGGCGCCACCGACCCGGAGCTTCCACCGCACCTGCATTTCGAAATTCGTCCGAAGGGACGCGCCATCGATCCGCTCGAATACCTGCGCGCCAAGCGCTGACCGCACCGAACGCTCTCATGCCTGCGAAGAAAACCGCCCCTGCCACGAAGCCGAGCACCCGCAAGCCGGCCTCCCCCAAGGCACCGCCCATCGATGCCCCCATTGTGGTGGACGCCGGCGATTGGACGCGCGACGGCGCGCCACTCGGGGCACACGTATCCATTGCTGGTGGCACCTGGGAAGCGGCGGCGCGAGCGCGCGAGATCAGCGCCACCGGCGCCCAGGTGTTCACCAAGCAGGCCAATCGCTGGGCTGAGCGCGAGATCGAGGCCGAAGAGGCGCAGCGGTTTCGTGCGGCGATGGCGGAAACGCAGGTGCGCTGGATCTGTGCGCACGATTCGTATCTCATCAACCTCGCTTCTCCCGACGCGGAGCTGCGCGCGCGGTCCATCGAAAGCTTCAGGGCGGAGCTCCGCCGCTGCCATGCGCTCGGACTCGACGCCGTCGTGTCGCACCCGGGCAATTTCATGGATGACCGCGCCAGCGGGATCGCCCGCAACGCCGACGGCATCGTGCAGGCTCTCGAAGCCGAGGGGGGACCCACGAAGCTCCTCATGGAGCTCACGGCCGGCCAAGGCACGGTGCTGGGCTCGACTTTCGAGGAGATGGCCGATCTGCTGTCGCGCATCCCCGCCCCGCTGCGCGCGCGCGTCGGGGTGTGCCTCGACACGGCCCACGTGTGGGCGGCGGGCTATGACCTCGTGAGCGACTACGACGGGGTGTGGCAGCGTTTCGGGGATGTGATCGGCTTCGAGCAGCTGGGGTGCCTGCACCTCAACGATTCCAAGGCAAAGCTCGGTTCGCATCTCGATCGGCACGAACTCATCGGCGAAGGCACGATTGGCGGCGAGGCGTTCCAGCGGATCATGACCGACACGCGCCTGGCCCATGTGCCCCGTATCATCGAGACGCCCAAAGGCGATACGCCCGCCGAACTCGACGGGCGCATGCTCCGGACCCTGCGCGGTTACACCAGCTGAGGAGTCGCGCGCTCGCGCTCGGGACAGCCCCACGTACCGGTGTGCGGCGACCTCGCGCGATTCGGCACGCTATTCGTGGCGCCCGACGCTTGAGCAGGAGGGGTAAGAAGGGCAGATTTCCTATGTCTGGCTGAGCGGCGCCCAAATGGATGCCGAAGCTGGGTATTGCACGAACTCCCCACCGAACTTCATGCGGCCCTGCGCCACCGTACCGGTGCAGCGCCGCTTTCCGCTTTCCATGAGGGTCGCACGCATGGCGACACAAGTCTCCCCGTCCGCTCCCGTTCGCGAGAGTGCTGCCGGTCTTGCCCCGCAGGGTATTGCCCCCTCCGGCAAAGTTCACTGGAACTTCGTTGCTCCGGAGCTGATCGAAGCGGCCATGCGCCGTGGTGAAGGCACGCTGGCCGACATGGGGCCCTTCGTCGCCGTCACGTCGCCGCATACGGGCCGTTCCCCGAACGACAAGTTCGTAGTGAAGGAGCCGTCGAGCGAGGCCGACGTGGATTGGGGCAAGGTCAATCAGCCCATCACGCCGGAGCATTGGGCTACGCTGAAGACCGACGTGCAGCAGTATCTGAACGGCCTCGATGAGCTGTTCGTACAGGATCTCTACTGCGGCGCCGATCCCGCGACGCGCCTCAGCGTACGCTACATCCTGCCGAATGCGTGGCATGCGTCGTTCGTGCGCAACATGTTCATCCGCCCCGACATCGCGGAGCTGGCCACTTTTGCGCCGAACTTCACCGTGTATCACGCGCCGGAGTTCCAGGCCGATCCCGCGAAGCACGGGACGCGCACCGGCACGTTCATCGTGCTCAACCTCGCGGAGCGCGCGATCCTCATCGGCGGTACGCGCTATGCCGGTGAGCTCAAGAAGGCGATGTTCACCGTGATGAACTACCTGCTGCCGAAGCAGGGCGTGCTGTCCATGCACTGCTCCGCGAACATTGGCGCGGAAGGAGAGACGGCGCTGTTCTTCGGTCTGTCGGGTACCGGCAAGACCACGCTGTCGGCCGACCCCGAGCGCGGACTCATCGGCGACGACGAGCATGGCTGGTCGAGCGAGGGCACCTTCAACTTCGAGGGCGGCTGCTACGCCAAGGCGATCAACCTCTCGGCCGAAGGCGAGCCCGACATCTACCAGACCACGCAGATGTTCGGCACGATCCTCGAGAACGTCGTGCTGAATCAGCCGACGCGCACGGTGGATTTCGCCAACCAGAGCATCACCGAGAACACGCGCGCGTCGTATCCGCTCCATTACATCAAGAACCACGTGCCGAGCGGGCGCGGTGGGCACCCCAAGAACGTCGTCTTCCTTACGGCTGATGCGTTCGGCGTGCTGCCGCCCATCGCGCGCCTCACGCCCGAACAGGCGATGTACTACTTCCTGTCGGGCTACACGGCGAAGGTGGCCGGCACCGAGCGCGGCGTCACCGAACCGCAGGCCACGTTCTCGGCGTGCTTCGGCGCCGTGTTCCTGGTGTGGCACCCCACCAAGTACGCCGAAATGCTCGGCGAGCTGCTCCGCGAGCACGGCTCGCAGGTGTGGTTGGTGAACACCGGCTGGAGTGGTGGCGCCTACGGTGTGGGCCGCCGCATGAAGCTCGGCTACACCCGCTCCATGGTGCGCGCTGCCCTCAGCGGAGCGCTCGACGGCACCGAGTTCGGCACCGATCCGGTATTCGGGCTGCACATCCCGAAGTGGGTCCCCGACGTGCCAGGCGACGTGCTCGACCCGCGCGGCACCTGGGCCAATGGCGCCGAATACGATACGCAGGCGCAGAAGCTCGCCGGCATGTTCCGCGAGAATATCCGCAAGTTCGGCGACGCGGTGTCGCCGGCAATTCTCGCGGCCGGCCCGCAGGGCTGAACACGACACGTAGACACGAAGGGCCCCGGTGCGCTGCACCGGGGCCCTTCGTGCTTGAGAGCGGCGCCGTCGATTACTTGAGACGCATCGTTTCGAGGAACATCTGGCGCCCTTCGCGGGCCGTCACGTAAAGCAGCCCATCCGGTCCAAACCCAACCACCTGCCGGCCACCGGGAAGCTTCACGCGCTCCACCAGCTTGCCGGCGGGCGAGATCACGTCGTACACAAGTGGCGGTTGATTGGCCATCGCCCCCATCATCGCCATCATGGCCGCGGGTGGCGGACCCTGTCGCGTGCTGTCGCGCGCCGCGCCGCGGGCACCGGCTGCACCAGCTGCACCGGTGGTCGGCGCGCCGCCCATCGGGGGCCCACCCATACCACGACCGCCCATGAAGGATTGGGCGAGCTGCGCGGACAGATTGGAGGTCGTGGGAACCACCCAAAGGTTGCCGTTGCGATCGGCAATGCTCGAACCCTGCCGCACCGGCGGATAGTAGTCCGGCAACTTGTCGGCGCTGATGGGCTCGAAGCTCATGCGGAAGCCACCGCCACCGCCCTGCCCCATGCGCTCCGAGGCCGCCTTGGCCATCGTGGCGAGCGAGTCGACGAGCTTGGTCTTCTCGTCATCGCTGATCCGCTTCCAGTCGAACGGCAGCTTGTCCGAGGCCACATGCGATCCGTCGGGACGATAGTAGTCCACGTGATAATCGAGCACGCGCATCACGGCGACGGTCCCGTCGGCGAGCAGCGCCCAGTCGTCGGCCTGCGGCAGCGGGTTGATCTTCACGGTAAGGCGGGTCGAGCCGTCTTCGCCGCGCGTCATCTGAGACTCGCTCTTCGGCACCTTCACGAAGGTGACCGTGTCCGCCTTCCGCGTATCGAAGTCGACCCGCACGATCGGCACGGAGTCGGGCTGGTTTGACGGGTTGAAGCCCCGACCACCGGGCCCCCCGAAAGGCTGTCCGCCACCGGCCTGCCCACCACTGAATCCGCCCACCGGCGCCGCGGCCTCACCGCCACCACCGCGGTTCTGCTGGTTCTGTTGGGAGCGATTGTTGTTGTTCCCCCCCTGACCACCGCCGCGAGCCCCACCGCGGTCGTTACCGCCGCCGAACATCATGCCAGCCATCCCCCCACCGCCGGGACCGCCGGTCCCGCCCTGGCGATAGTACAGGCGCCCCTTCGCATCGAACGCGTGCGAACCGAGGTTCACGTTACTGAGCGTGTTGATGTCGTTCGGACGCGGCGAGGCCATCACGCGAATGGTGCGCCCGTTCTTGTCGATCAGCACGAGCGACAACGTCGAGGCATCCACGACCAGCGTGGAGTCTCCGGTGTAAGGCAACAGGCCGATGGGGCGCTGCCCATACGGCATCAGCGAGCCGGGGGCGGTGTCGGCAATGACCGTGACGTTCTTGAGCGACGCGTCGAACTTGAGCAGTTGGCGGCGCTGCACGTCGTTCACGAACACCGAGCCATCGCTCAACGTACGCACCATGTTGGCGCCGCCAAGCGGTTGCGCGGAACGTGCGATCGCCGGCGTGGTTTCCCGCACCGGTACCTGCGCGGCCGGGCTGCTCGGCGGAGCATCTTGCGCCATCGCCGGCGTGACCGCAGTCGTCGCCGTGAGCAACACACCCACCGCGCTCCAGCGTGCCACGAGCGAGTTCGTGCGGGCCTTCGAAGTCATGGGAAATCCCATTGAGGGGTACGTCGGATCGATCATCATGTGATGCCGCACGCTCATCGCCGCCCCATACCGCCGCCCATACCGCCGCCCATGAAGCGGTTGCCACCCGCGGTACCGGAGCGGATACCCTGCAGGTTGCGCTTGTCCATGAACGGAATGAGCGACTCGGGCAGAATGCGGATCTGTTCTGGCGTCAGCAGCGTGCGGATACCAGGCGCCACCTTGATGAGCACATCCACTGCTGATTCACGCGCCCGACGATACTGGTTGTAGGCGTCGTCGTGGTTGTACTTGTCTGGCAGATTGGCGAGGAAACGCGCCACCGGCGTCCAGATGCTGTCGCTCTTGAGGACGTACAGTCGATTCAGCGTGGCCAGGCTATCGGCCTGCGTGCGCGTGAGCTTGAGCGTGTCGGCCTGCTGCAGGATCTGCTGCATGGGGTTGATGAGCCCCACACTCGCCGTCTGACGCAGCTGCTGCAGGCTGGGCTTGTTGCCGGGGCGGGTGCGACCGCGATCGAGCTGCTGCAGCAACTGCTGCTGTTCGCGCGTCGGACCGAGGTCCCAGCCCACCTGCATCGTGAAGGTGACCGGCGCCGACCGCTGCGTCGTCTGGCTCGGGCGCGTGCTGCCGAAGCGCTCGTTCACTTCGTAGCGGTAGCTGCCCGTCGCCGGGTTGAACCCACGGACGAAGAGGAGCGCGCCGTTGGACTGCGGATTCACGAACGAGCCCCACCCCTTCAACCCGCTCTCACCGTTGACGAGGCGATCGATGCCGTTGAGCGGGTTCGCCACCTGGAACGAGATGTTCGCGCGCTGCGGGAGCCCGAGCTTGAGCGAGTTGAACGAGATGTTCAGGTTCCCGCTCATCGACCAGGGGCCTTCGCACGAGTTGCGCTCGGCGAACTTGCCCAGCTGACTGCGGAGGCACGACGTGGCTTCACGAGTGCCGGTGGCCAGGAAGTTCTCGAGCCCCACCTTGAGCGCCGGGTCCGACGACAGCGTGGCCGGATCGAACACGAAGGCGCGATCGTTGCCGTAGCTGTCGCCGTTGACGTCCTGATTGATCGTTGGCGTGTAGAAGATGCCCGAGCGGAAGTTGCCGAACCATGAAATGCGCACGGCGTCCCACGCGTTGTAGCTCAGGGAGTACTGGAGCTGGTGGCGCGAGAAGTTGGAACCGCGCGACCACTCAATTCCGACCGGCGTGTTGACCGTGCTGCTGAAGCCGAGGAATTGCTCGCGGACATCGGCCAGCACATACGACAGGCTCCAGCTCCACCGGGTGTTGAACACGAACGGGCGGAGCGACGCGGTGAACTGCTTGCTTTCCGACTCCAAGTCGGATGTCTGCGCCGTGACGCGCCCGTACTGCTGGAACGACCGGGCCTCGCGCCACGCCACCTGCCCCGTGGTGGGCACGATGGCCGCCGGCGTCACGTAGACTGGGCGATTGCCTTCGTTGGCGAGCGTGAATCGCTGCAGATTGGGGAAGTTGATGTCCACGCCGCCCTGCTGGCGCTGGTTGCGCGAGAAGGTGGCGTCCATCGAGAAGTTGAAGCGGTTCTTGAGAATGGGTCCCTGCCAGCCGAGGTTGCCGCGCAGCGAACGCTGGGCGTAGTAGTCGGGCAGGAAGAGTGTCACGTTCGGCGCGCTGTTGGCGAACACCGTACCGCTCGTACCGTCAGCGCAGGTGCGCGGAATGTTGTTCACGTCGGCCGCGTACGACGTCCAATTGGGGACCGGCGTTGCCGCTCCAACGCACGTGAGCTGCTGCAACCCCGAGGGCAGACCGGTATTGTCGATCGCATTCGAGATGAGCTGCGTCCCCGGCGTATTCTGGAAGAGACCGATGCCGCCGCGGATGACCGCACGCGGCGCGCGAATCATCCCCGGCAGCAATGCCATCTGATCCGCCTGCCCCACCGTCCACGAAAATCCAAGGCGCGGGCTCACATACACGCGATTGGGCACCTCGGCATTGTCATAACCGAACTTGGCCAGCACGTCGGGGTTGGTCTGCGGCCCCATGTTGAACTGGTTGGCGTCCACGCGCACGCCGTACTGCACCTGCAGGTCGTTCGTCGGACGCCAGGCGTCACCCAGCGACATCGCCCCCACGTACTGACTGCCCTTGCGGCTCCGCGGCGACAGCAGGCGGGTGAACGAGGCCGGCCGATTGCCCTGCAGGTCGCCCAGCGTGTTGTAGGAGAAAGAACCGAACTCGTTGAAGTTGAACAGTGACGTGAACTCGTCGCGTCGCAGTTCCGTGGTGAGCTTCACGCGGTGGCGGTTGTCACTCGAGAACCATGACATCGTGTTGTTGCCGGCGAACGAACTGTTCCCGTTGGCATTGTTCAGCGCCGTGCTGCCCCCGAATTGCAGGTTCGTCACCGAGGCCGAGCCGTCGGCGAACTGCGAGTTCACCCGCACATTGCCCGAGGGGAGAAAGAAGAACGGATCGCCATCGCTCTGGCTGGTGCTGTACCCCACGGTGGTTTCGCTGAAAATTCCCTTCCAGCCGAGGAGACCACTGTGGCGCAGCTGCGTGGATCCGCCCCAGCTCGTGCGCGTCCCATCGCGCGATGGCGTGATGAGGCTGGTACCGCCGCCACCGAACCCACCAAACCCGCCGAATCCACCGGCGCCACCCACGGGCGACGTGCGGTTGAAGTTGCCGGACAGCGTGAAGGAATACGTGCTGCCGCGCGAGGAATTCTGCGGCACCCAGTCGAAGCTGTTGAGCGTGTTGATGCGCGTATTGATGCGCTGCGGGTCGTACCCCGCCACCGTGACCGGTACGTTCTCGGCGCCGAGGATATCGATAAGGCGCGTCACCGAATCGACCGACACGCCCGCCGCCGCGAAGCCCTCGGCGTTGCTGTTCGTCAGCGTCTGCAGGTCCTGAAGCCGGCGATCGAACTGAAACGACGTGTTGTAGAACATCTGGTCGGGCTTGAGCGGCCCCGAGGCCGATCCGCCCATCGACATGTTCGTGTACTGCTGCCCCGTGGCGACGCCGATGCGGTCAACCCACTGCAGCTGCGGCGAAATGAAGTTGCCACTCAATCGGCGCGTCACGAAGTTCGAGCCCGAGCGGGTGCGCACCTGCAACTGACCGCCGGAGAATCCACCGCGCGACACATCGTACGGCGACGTGTTGAGCGACGACATCACGTTGGCATCGCGCGGCAGCTGGGCGTCACCGAAGTTGAGGCCGTTGAGCTGCGTGTTGTTCTGATCGCCGCCGAGCCCGAAGACCGAGAAGGCATCGGCAGCCCCGTCCGCGCCGAGGAGCAGCTGCACCCCGGGAATGGCCGAGGCCATCGCGGCGAGGTCACCCATCTGTTCGGCGTTCAGAAAACCCGCCGTCTCGTCGCTGACACTCTTTTCCGATCCACCCACATCGGACACCGTGTCAGTTCGCGACACCGACGCGCGCTCCGTGACCTGCACGGCATCGAGAGTGATCGTGGCCGGGGCGAGACGCGCGTCGGCAATGAGGATTTCCTGGTCGGCCGTGCGCTTCACCTGATAGCGGCGCGGCGACAACCCGATTCCGGAAAACGTCACCCAGTAGTCGCCTTCACCGCCCGGGAACGAAATCGTGTAGCGCCCCTGCGCGTTCGTCCGCGCCGTGCGGCTCACATTGCCGGTGAGGGTGGTGGCGGTAACGAGCACATTGGGAATGGGGAGCGTGTCAGTGCCGGTAACGCGCCCGCGAATGATATCGACCTGCTGCGCCAGCGCGGAGCTCGACATCGCCATGGAGGCGACACAGAGCGTCAACGCGAGGAGCAGGCGCCGAAAAGACAGCAATGGAGTAGTCACGACGGTTGGACGAGTGAATCCTGAACTTCGTTAAGGCGCCGGGCTCGGCGACACTTCCCCGCCGCCCGGTCCTCATGTCAGATAAATGCGCTGCGAAGCTTTTTCGTTGCGCCAGCGTGTCGATATGCCGTACACGAGCGCTGGCCCCGCACGGTCGCAGCCGACAGGATCATTCCCCATTCGCCCCCGATACGTGGGCGCATACGCATGGCAAACGACAGGAACTGGGGACGAGGGGGAGGAAGTCGACGCCGAGCCGACCGGCCTCTGCCGTTCACGCCGCTGACGCCCCACTGACGCCCGTGCGCATATCTTTCTGCGCATGGAAATCCTGCGCGATCCCCTCTGGAACAACATTCGCCTCGACCCGCTCGCGCTCGCGCTGTTGGAAACGCCGGTGATGCAGCGGCTGCGCTACGTGCGGCAATTGGGGCTGGCCTTTCTCGTCTATCCCGGCGCGACGCACTCGCGCTTCGAGCACGCGCTCGGCGCATGGCATCTCGCGGGCATGGCCCTGCGTCTTCTGGACGAGGGTGGCGCACTACAGGGGGTGCCGGCCCGCGAACAACAGATCGTTCGAGCCGCGGCGCTGCTGCACGACGTGGGGCACTATCCCTTTTCGCACGCGCTCGAGGAGATCGGCGTCACCGATCACGAGGAAGTCGCCCGCCCCCTCATCACCGAAGGCCCCATCGGCGCGTGTCTACGCACGCACCTTGGCGAAGATGCGCCAGACGCGGTGTTCGCCCTGATCACCGGCCGGAGTACGTCTCCGCTACAGGGCCTCATCTCCGGCTCGATCGATCTCGACAAGATCGAGTATCTCAAGCGCGACGCGGTGATGTGCGGCGTGCCCTACGGGGAAATCGACGTCGATCGGCTGCTCAACTCGCTGGTCCTGGTGCGCGTGCCGGGACTGGGCGCCTCGATCGGCGTCCACGAAAAAGGGCTTTCCGCTCTCGAGTCGCTCCTGTTCGCGAAGTATCAGATGTACCGCAACGTGTACTGGCACCACGCCGTACGTAGCGCCACGGCCATGTACAAGCGCCTCGTGGCCGTCGCCATCGACACCGGGGCCGTCGCCGCCGACACGGTGGCACGATTCACCGACGAAGGGCTGCTGGTCCATCTGGACACGCCGTCGCTCGTGCCAGAAGCACGCACCCTGCTCGATGCCCTCCGGTCACGCCACCTTCACAAGCGGGCCTATGAATGTCCGGCCGCCCTGCTCGGCGACAATGTCGGTGAATGGATCGCCAGCGATTATCGGCTGACCCGACAGGTGGAGGACGCGTTCGCGCGCGAGCTCGGGCTGCCGCGCGGCGCGCTCCTGCTAGACTACCCAGCCAAAACGCAGATGCTTGGCGTGGACATCCCGTTGCAGCGCCGCAATGGCCCCGTCGCCCACCTCACGGTCGAAGGCTGGGAGGGAGAGCTCAATCTGCCCCGCTTGTCCGAAGAACTGTACCGGAGTGCCCGTCGCCTACGCGTGTTGACCCAGGATCGCCATCCGGTTCCGTCCGAGGCAGTGCTCCGCGCGCTTTGTATGAGTGCCGAGGCAGTGAGGGACGTCTTGCAGCGCGGGGAGCCCCTGCTGACATAGCGCGCTCTCAATATGCTCTTAAA
>NZ_JBIJAW010000291.1:0-4138 GCF_044345575.1 Gemmatimonas sp. | reverse complement strand
CGGTCCCGTCCATCGCTGGCATGACGTCCATCGACCTCGACGCCCCCGTGGTCTGCTTTGTGGGCGAGAATGGGTCCGGCAAGTCCACGTTGCTCGAGGCCATCGCCATCGCAGCCTCGCTCCCGAGTGCGGGCGCTGCCACCCGGGCGGCAGATGATCCCACCCTCACTGACCAGCGGGAGTTGGCGCGGTCGCTGGCGCTCTCGTGGCGCACACGAAGCCATCGCGGCGTGTTCGTACGCGCCGAGGACTTCTTCAATTTTCAGCAGCAGCTCAAGCGCGAGCGTGCGGAATTCCAACAGACGCTCGCGCAGATGGAGGTGGACTACGCCGATCGCTCCGCCCATGCGAAGCAGCTCGCCATGGGCCCGCTCAGGGCAAGTCTGGCCGAAATGGATCGCCGCTATGGACACGACCCCGATGCGCGCTCACACGGCGAGGCGTTTCTCAACTTCTTTCAGGAGCGCCTGGTCCCACGCGGGCTCTACCTGCTCGACGAGCCGGAAGCCGCGCTGTCGCCACAACGCCAGCTCACGCTGCTCGCGATGATGCTCGATCTCACGAAGGAGGGAGCGCAGTTCATCATTGCCACGCACTCTCCGTTGCTGCTCGCGTATCCCGGAGCGGTGATCTACAGCTTCGACGATGAGCGTATCGAGCCCATCGCCTGGGAGCACACCGAGCACGTGCGGCTCACGCGTGATTTTCTGGCGGACCCGGCGCGGTATCTGCGAAACCTTTGAGCAGCGAAACGGTATTGACCGTACAGACACACTTTCACTGATGAAACGAATGCCCGCTCCACGGCCGAACGGTACCCGCATCCGCCATTCACTCGCCATCGCGGGCGCCGCCGTGTTGTTCACGGCGTGCTCCATGGACGCCGCCGAGGAGCGCCGGCTTGGCGCCGAAGCCGCCGCCGAGATCGAGCGTCGCGTCGATGTGGTACGTGACTCCGAGGGCGAGCAGGCATTGTCCACCATCGGCCATGCGCTCGTCGACGCCAGCGGCGACGTGTCACACCCGTACCAGTTCCGCATCGTGCGCGACTCCACCGTGAATGCGTTCGCACTCCCCGGTGGCTTCGTGTACGTGCACACTGGCCTGCTGCGCAACGCCCACGATGTGTCGGAGCTGGCTGGTGTGCTGGGCCACGAAGTAGCGCATGCCCGGCTGTCGCACGGCGCGGAGCAGGCGCGCAAGCAGCAAGGCCTCTCCGCCGCCATCACGGTGGTGTGCATGTTCTCCGGGCTCTGCGACGGTGGCCTGTCGCAGGTGGCCATCAACGTGGGCGCGAACGTGCTCACGGCCAAGTTCAGCCGCACCGACGAGCTCGAGGCCGATTCGGCGGGCATCGAGTACACCACGCGCGCCGGCGTCGACCCTCGGGGCATGATCCGCTTCTTCGCGCGCTTGCGTGAGCAGTCGGGGAACGTGCCGGCCTACCTCGAGTGGGTGTCCACCCACCCCATGGAAGGCACACGCATCGCCGCAGCCGAACGACTCATCGGCCCGGGCGCTCCAGCGTCGTCGCCGGCTGAACTCGAGGCCGCGTTCCGAGTGCTCCGCGCGCGTTACGGCGCGCGCTGAGCGCTCTCCGTCTTCTTGCGTGCTTCCGACAGGAAGGCGGGCTCGAGCTGCAACAGATTCGCCAGCTTTCGCATGAGGTAGCTCTCCCGCTCGGCCAGCACCCCGTCGGTGAGCACCACCTGCCACATGAGTTCCGCCAGCACCATGCGCTGCGGCAGGTCGTACTCGCGCACCACCTGCCGGGTGAAGACGAAATCGTCCACCGCATCACGAGTGGCGCTGACGGCTTCCTGCATCAGGGCATCGGCGCCGTCGCCGTCGACACCGAAGTGACGCTGCAGGATGTCGCGAATACGCTCCCGCTCCGCGTCGCTGAACTCGCCGTCGCTATTGGCCAGTTCGAGCAGCAGCGCACACGCGGCCACGCGCACATCGTGCGCATGCACCGGTGTGTGGGCCGGAATGGAACCTTGCACGCTATCGCGGACGAGCCTGCGGAGTGCGTCGAGCATCGGGGACGGGTGGGTGAGTGAGCGTCAGTGCGGTGGGAACCCACGCTAATGAAGACTACTGTGGCGGGCAATTCTGCGCATGTCGCCAGCAATCACCATGCGCAATCAGCTGCCCATGTGCGCCCGCGCGTACGCCACAATGGCGTTGGCATGCCCGTGGCCCAGCCCGTGTTCGCTCTTGAGGGTGGCCACCACTTCCATGTGCGCCTTGGTGGCCAACAGCTGTGCCACGAGGTCGAGCCAGTGGCGCATGGGCTTCCCGTAGGTCTTCTCGATGCTCGGGAAGTACGACGCGGGGCCCTTCAGCTTTTCGCCCGCGGGCGGCTCGGGCGGAAGCGGGATCTTCGGGACGTTCTTCATGGACGCTCCACCTCGGTTTTAAGCTGCTGCAACCCGCGCGCGACATCGGGGCCGTGATCTTAGCGCGCGGACAGCAGCCTGCCGAGCCGCGCCGTGAGATCGGCCATCACGCCGGCCGGCACCCGATCGGGATACAGGTTGTCGAGTTCGTGCGGATCCTTCACGAGATCGTACACTTCGTCCATGCCACGGAGCTCGTCGTACCTGATGTACTTGTAGCGGCTGGTGCGCACCGCCTTGTAGCCCATCCCCTTCACGCGCGGAAACTCGGTGTCGGAGTAGTACTCGATGAGCAGCTCGTCGCGCACCTGTGCCGCATTGGCCGCGAGGGCCGGCAGCAGTGAGCGGCCGTCCATGGACGCCGGTGCCTTCACGCCGCCGAGCGCGAGGAGTGTGGGCGCCACATCCACATTGCTCGCCAAGGTGCGCGGCTGCGAGCCGGGCTTCGCCAGCCGCGGATAGCGCACGATGAACGGAATGTGGATGCTGGGTTCGTAGGCGAGCCGCCGTTCCTGCGCGAGACCGAACTCGCCGTAGAAGAATCCCTGATCGCTGGTCACCACGATGACGGTGCGATCGCGCAGGCCTCGGCGTTCGAGCGTCTCGATCAATTCTCCCACGCTGCGATCGATCGCGCTGAGCATGCGAAGCCGGTCGAGCACCACCGAGTCTGGCAGGCCACCGGCGGGGCTGCGCGGGTCGGAGACATCGTACGGCCGCTGCAGCGCTGGCTTGCCGGTGAGCGGCGCGCGCCAGCTCGGGCCGCGCGGAATGGAGGCGTCGTGATACTGATGCGCATCGCGCGGCGCCGGCGGAAAGGAGCGCACGAAGTTGGGATAGATCTCCGGGTGCACCGCCTTCTGCGCCATGACCACCAGAAACGGCTGCGTGTCCGGCACCGAGGCGATGAACGACACCGCGTGTTCCGTGAGGATCTCGGTCATGTAGCCACGCGCCTTCGCCGGCTTGCCGTCGATGTTGAGATCGGGGTCGAAGTACACCCCCTGCCCCACGAAGCTCACCCAGCGGTCGAAGCCGGGGCGCGGCGAATCGTCGGCGTGCCCCATGTGCCACTTGCCGAAGAAGCCCGTGCGATAGCCGGCATCGTGCAGCAGCTTCGGGAACGTGACGATGCGGTGACTCTGCTCGGCCCGCTCACCGTTGTCCACGATGCCATTGCGATACGGATACTGCCCCGTCATGAACACCGCGCGACTCGGCGAGCAAAGCGGCGCGGAAGTATGGAAGTTCGTGAAGCTCGCGCCTTCCTTCACCAGCCGCTTGAGATTCGGCAGCTCGGCGAACGGATGATCGATGAGATCGTCGTAGCGCGCGTCATCGAGCAGCACGAAGACGATGTTCGGGCGATCCTCCGCAACCGGAACACCTGGTGCCGCCGGAGACTCGTTCGGCGTTACGGGTGCATCAGTGGCTGGACGTGCCGCCGCGAACAGCAGCAGCACGGTGATGGGGAGCACGCGGCGCAGGATCGGCATGGCGGGCAAACTGGTGGATGTGAAGCCGCCGACATCCCAGCGGACGCCCAAAGCTTACCACCTGAGCGCCGGGTTCGCCGCGACGCGGTTCGGGCAGTACAATGCTCACATAGTACACCTGCACACCCTCGCACGCCAATGCCGCTCGATCTCCAGAACGTCCAGCTGCTCTCCGTCTTCGTGATCTTCGCGCTCTTCGCTGGCGCGGAGTTGTTGATGGGGCACTTCTTCCCGTCCGCC
>NZ_JBIJAW010000290.1:0-4144 GCF_044345575.1 Gemmatimonas sp. | reverse complement strand
TTCCCGGCATCTGCAAATCGAGCAGGATGAGATCGGCCACGTGTACATCCTGCTCGAGCAGCGCCAGCGCGGCCGTCGGGTCGTCGAACGACGTGACGTCCTCGAACCCCAGCTTCTTGAGCTGGTGTGTCAGGAGCCGAAGGGCAAAAGTTTCGTCGTCGACGAGCAGCAGTTTCACGACAAGGCGATGGACAAGGCGTTCATGACCGCTTCGAATTCGGGCTCGAATGCTTCGGTCGACCGGTTCACGGATTCCGCATCGCGCTGGCGAGCGGAGAGTTCAATCTTCTGGCAGAGTTCCCCGAGCGAAAGGGCTCCGACGGAGCGTGACGAGGACTTCAGCTTGTGACACGCCGCGCCGAGTGCGCTGAGATCGCCCTGCGTATGGGCCAGGCGAATGTCGCCGGCAATGCGCTGGGCACTGGTGCGATAATCCGCGAGAAACTCATTGACGATGTCCATATCGTCTCCCACCAGACTCTGGAGAACTGATACATCGAGCGTTGGCAGTGACGTACCGGCGGTCGAGATGGCGGGCAGCGTCTGCTTCGGCATGGAAGTGGCCACCTGCGGCGTGACCCACTGTCCGAGTGTGTCCTTCAGCACATTGAGGAGCACGGGCTTCGTGAGGAACGCCGACATCCCCAGGTCCCGTGCCCGGGTTTCCTCACCGCGCAGTGTATTGGCCGTGAGCGCCACGATGGGGAGCGGGAACGGCGCTGCGGTTTCCGCCTCATCGCTTCGGATGCGTCTGGTGAGCTCGTAGCCATCCATCATCGGCATGTGGAGGTCGGTGAGCAGCAGGGCATAGCGGTTCTGCCGCAGCATGTTGAGCGCCTCGGCGCCGTTGCGCGCGATTTCGGCCGCGAATCCGAGCAGGGAGAGCTGTTGCATGATGACCTTCTGGTTCACCTCGTCGTCCTCGGCGACCAGAATGAGTTGCCCCTCGGCCCGGGCCTGTTCGACGCTGATGGGGACGGCGCGTGGGGTTGGGGCGTCGAGCGCCGGGAGATCCTCGTTGAGCAGTTCCGGCGACGCGCGCCCGGCGGCGATGGCCACGGCACGCAAGAGGCTGCGCGGACGCAGGTGGTACCGGTCGAGTGTCACGAGACTCGGGGCGACCACGCGGGCTGTCCGTCGCCGTCCATCGGTGATGTGCAAAGCGCGCACATCATCATTGCTGAACCCATCGACGCCCGGTGGAGCGCCGTTGGATACCCGGCGAACGAAGACGGCCGGTTTCGCGGCGTCCTGGAGCACCGCATACGCCTCGGGCACGGAGGCCACGACCGTGACGACGGCACCAGCGTGGCGTAGATGTACCGCCATATCGTCCATCTCCTCCGGGGCATCGGTCTCGCGCAGCAATACGCACGGAACGCCATGGAGGTCGATGGCGGGGAGCGCTGAGGTGTAGTCCACGGCCTCGGTGGGGAGCAGCACCGTGAAGGTCGAGCCCACCTCCGGCGTGCTCTGCACGGCGATCTCACCGCCGAACAGGTCGGTGAGGCGCTTGCAGATTGCGAGACCGAGCCCAGTGCCGCCGAAGCGCCGCGTGGTAGAGATCTCCGCCTGAGTGAACGACGTGAAGAGATGCGCGAGGGTATCGGCTGACATGCCGATGCCGTTGTCGAGCACGGCAATGCGTAAGCGCAGGGGCTCGAGGGTGTCCACGTCCACGCGCACCGCCACGCGTCCGCGAAGACCTTGACGCCCTCCACTGAACTTGATGGCGTTGCCGACGAGGTTGTAACAGATCTGCCGGAGGCGTGTGGCATCGGAGATGATGCGCTCGGGGACATCGGGCGCGATGTACAGCCGCACATCGACGCCTCGTGCATCAGCCATTGGCGCCAGTGATGCCTGCACTCCGTCGAGGATCTCGCTGATGGACGTGGACTCCCGTTCGAGATCGATGCGTCCTGCTTCGATCTTCGAGAAATCGAGGATGTCGTCGATGATGCCCAGCAGATTGGTTGCCGATCCGCGGATGATGCGTACGGCTTCGGCATCGCGGCTGGGCAGCGGGCTCTGGGCCAGCACCTCCGCCATCCCGATGACGCCGTTGAGCGGCGTCCGAATTTCATGGCTCATCACGGCGAGAAAGGCCGACTTGGCCCGGCTGGCGGCATCGGCGGCTTCGAGGGCGCCGGCCAGTTGCTCATTGGCAGTGGCCAGGGCGGCGGTGCGCTCGATCACGCGTTGTTCGAGCTGGTCGCGATACTGGGCCAGCTCGTTGGCCGCCTCGGTCTGTTCGGTGACATCCTGCGCCGAGCCGACGGCGCGCAGCGGCTCGCCGCCATCGTCGTACTCGACGCGCGCGCGGATGAGGGCGTATCGGCGGGTGCCTCTGCGTGAGGTCACCGGCACGGTGACCTGATACACCTGACGGTCGCGGATGGCGCGGAAGAACTGGGCTTCGAGATAGGCGAGATCGGCACGGCTGAATGCGGCCAGCATCATGCCCTGCGTACTCCCCCGCGACCGGTCGAGCTCGAACAATTCGATGGTGTCCTCGGAGAGCTCGCGGGTTCGACTGCGGAAGTCGTAGCTCCAGCTTCCGAGGCGCGCGATGCGCTGCGCGTCGCGCAGGAGGACCTGGCTTTGGCGAAGCTCGGTGAGGTCTACCCAGCCGATGATGAGTTCATCGGCCGTGCGTGTGACGATAGCCTGCACGACGCGCTCATCGCCGTCGCGGCAGCGGATGCTGTACTCGCGGGAGCGGCGCGGCTTGGCTCCCGCCGTGACCTCCGCGAGATCCCGGCGAAATACCTCGAAGGTCTGTGCCCGGTACACCGGGTCGGCAAAGAACCGTTCAAAGCTGGCCTCGAGGGTGGGGACGTCGTACGCCTCGTAACCGAAGAGGTTGATGAACGCCCGGTTCACGCGGTGCACGGCGCCGGTGGCTTCGTGCACGACATACGTGGCGATCGGGAGCGCTTCGAAGTGGATGCGAAACCGTTCCTCGCTACGGCGCCGGCGTTCCTGTTCCTCGGCCCGCTGGCGTTCGATCTCGATGCTCTGCAGTACCATTGCCAGGAGGCGCGAGACCTCTTCGAGCAGCGAGACGAGCTCACCGTCGAAGGCGCCCTCGTGCACGTCGTACAGCATGAGCACGGCCACCGGCCGTCCATCGACAAGTACCGGCAGAGCGGCGCTGGAACGCAACCCGAAGCGATTGGCCAGTTCGCGCCACGGGGCCGTGGACGGATCCCGGGTGAAGTCATCGACCATCACCGGCCGACGTTCGGTAATGCAGCGACCGCCAGGCCCCCGACTGGTGGGCAGCGCCGGATCAAGCGTGATCTTGAGCTCCTGCGTGTACTCCGCCGCCTCGCCATTCGCGACGACGATATCGACGCGCCGTTCCGCGTCGTTCACCACGCCGACCCAGGCGAGGGGAAATCCGCCCTCGCTCACGGAAATCCGGCACACCATTGCGAAGGCCTCATCCCGATCGCGTGTCCGGAACAGCGCCTCGCCGGCATGATTGAGATAGGCATAGAGCCGATTCACCCGCTCGAGTCGCCGGCGTGAGGCGAGAGAATCGGTGATGTCGCGCACGAATGCATAGACGCGTCCGCCCCCCTCCTCTTCGAGGTAGGTGGCGCTCACGTCGACATCGATGACCTGGCCGTTACGATGCCGCCAACGGCTGAGGTAGCGTTCGTTGCCTCCGGCGCGAATGCGCTGCAGGGTCGCGGCTACCTGATCGGGTGCGTCGGCGACCTTGAGGCCACCGATGGACATGGCGAGGAGGGCGCGGCGGTCGTACCCCACGATGTTCAGCAACGCGTCGTTCGCATCGATGATCCGGCCCTGGTCGTCGAGCACGAGATATCCGTCGGTGGAGGTCTCCACCACGCGGAGCGTGCGCAGCGCCAACTGATCCTTTTCCATGAGCGCACGCTGTTGCTGCCGGCGACCGATATTGCGGGCGATGAGTACCATCAGTGCCAGCAACAGCAGAAACGCCACAACGATCACCGTGGCGGCAATACGTACCGGGGCCTCGGTTTCTTCCCGATCGATCTTGGCGACCAGCACCCACGGGGTGTGCAGCACCGGGGCAATGCCGCGAAGCACCGGAACGCCGTCGAAATCGCGCGCATCGTCAGTACGGCGCAGCGCCTCGGCCCGGGTG
>NZ_JBIJAW010000289.1:0-4149 GCF_044345575.1 Gemmatimonas sp. | reverse complement strand
GACCACGGCGGCAAGGTCAGCGCTCGGCTGGAGCGCCTTCATGAACGCCGCATTCGGCGTACGCTTCGCGGCCTTCTTGGCGGGCGCCTTCTTGGCGGCAGCCTTCTTCGGAGCGGCCTTCTTGGCCGGCGCCTTCTTGGCAGCAGCCTTCTTCGGGGCAGCCTTCTTCGGGGCGGCCTTCTTGGCAGCAGCCTTCTTCGGTGCAGCCTTCTTCGCAGCCTTCTTCGCAGCGGCCATGTCGTCTCCTGAGAGTGGGGACCGTGTGGGTCGCGTCGAGCAACCAATTTGATCTCGACAGATCGCGCGAAGACGGGAAGCGCTTCGCGGACGCGCACAAACTACAATCGCGCATAGGGCGCGCAATAGTGGATTTCGCGTTTTCCCTCTGAAAAACGCGATTTTTTTCGGATTTTTTCTGTTTTTTCCCTCTGACACGCCGTTTTTTCTCTCGGCGCATCGTCGTTTTCCCCTCTGAAACGCAGTGCGACGCGCGTGATGCGCCTCAGCGCGGCGCCATGTGAATAGAGAGAAAATGTGTTGTGGCGGCGATGACCGCGGCGCGGGGACGGCGATCGGCGAGACGCACGTATCCCTGCGGATCGCCATCGTGGTCGGGAAGCAACAGGTGATCGGTGTCGCTTACATGCCGCACCTCGACGTCCGCTCCGGCGTCGCGCAACACCGCGGCGAGTTCGTCTGCATGCTCCGGCGGTACCTGACGATCGGTATCTCCGTGCACGAGCAGCACTGGTCGCGTCACCGACGTCGCGACCGCTCGCGGGTCGAGCGCAAACCACCGGCGCAGCCACGGATCGTGCGCGGCCATCTGCTCCGCTTCCGATTCGGCGGCGGCGAGCACGGCGCGCCGCTCGGTGGAGGGCCACCGGGCGAGATCGCTGCTCACGAGCTGCTGGCGTTGCCACCGCGCGATCTCGCGACCGGAGCGCGACGGCGCCCCCAGCAGGACGAGCGCCCCCAGCGCAGGATCCGCACGCGCCGCGAGCAGTGCCACCACGGCGCCCTCGCTGTGCCCCACGAGCGCGATGCGCGCGCGGTCGATACTCGGCTGCCGCCGCAGCCACGAGACAGCCGCCGCCGCATCGCGCGCGAAATCGTCGGTGGTCGCCCCCGCGAAGCGGCCGCGTGAGGCCCCCGTGCCGCGATCATCGAGCCGAAGCACGGCGAACCCCGCCGACACCAGCGCCGCACTGAAGTCGCGCCACGGGGCGTATCCCGGGAGTTCCACGCGCGCGCCATCGCGATCCTGCGGACCGGATCCCGCAATGAGCAGGACTGCCGGTACAACAGCGCGCGGTGCGTCGGTATCGGCGGCCCCCGTGCCGACAGCCGCCGGCCAGCTGATGGTGCCGGCGAGTGTCGTGGCAGAGTCCACCTCGATCACGACGTCGGCGGCGTGCGTGTCCGCGCGCAGGGGCGCGCGGGAGTCGCCGCAGGCCATCGTTGCGAAGGCCATGCCCGCACACCACACCGGTCGGCAGCAGATCGCCCACTCACTGGCGCGTCGCCGCATCCGCTGCGCCCGCGGCACAGCCGTCAGACCGTGTCGTGCGCCAAGGTGCGCAGCAACCCCACGCTCGTCACATCCCACGGGTCGGGGGTGGCGTCGTCCTCGGCGACCTCGGTGATCTGCTGCGGCGTTTCGAGGATCAACGGAATCCCCTGTGCCCGGTGGTCCTGCAGCAGCCACCCGAAGGCCGTCTCCCCGATGAGCCCCTGCCCGATGAGCGCGTGGCGATCCTTGTTCGAGCCAAGGGCGCCTTCGCTGTCATTGAGGTGCAGAAACGCCGGTGGTTCACCCGTGGCCGCTTCGAACTCGTCGAGCACCTGGGTGAGCGCCGCACGCGACGCCGCGATGGGAAATCCGGAGGCAAACAGGTGGCAGGTATCAAGCCCGTAGCCGGTGCGGTGCCGCTGCTCGGTCGGAATGCCATGCAGCATCTGCGCGACTTCTTCGGGCGTACGCCCCACGGTGGTACCGGCGCCCGCGGTATTCTCGATGAGCAGGCGCGTGTGGCTCTCCGGCACCGCCGCCAGCGCCCGTCGCATCGCTTCGGCCACCCGTTCACACGCCTCCTGCCGATCGCCCGTGGTGGCCGCGCCCGGATGGAAGCACACGCCGCCCACCCCGAGCGCCGTCGAGCGCTCGAACTCCTTGGCGAGGCCGGCCGCTGCACGCGACCACTTCTCCTCGTCGGGGGTGGCACAGTTGAGCACGTACGCCGCATGTACGATCACGTGGCGGGGCTCGATCCCCGCGTCGGCCAGCGCCTCGTGAAAGCGCGCGACGCGATCGGGCTTCACCCCCACCTTGTCATTGTAGTACTTCGGGATCGCACTGAAGATCTGCAACGCGTGCATACCGGCATTGCCGGCCCGGCGGGCGGCCATGGGAATGCCGCCGGTGTCTATACAGTGGGCGCCGATGAGCAGCATAAGTGACAGGGAGCAGGACGCAGGAGGCAGACCGTCGACTACTGCACGACGGCGCGGCGGATCTTGAACACCGGGTCGGCGTTGGGCGAGGCGAAATCGCTCCACCCCACCACCACCGCCTTGCCGCGCACGGCCACATGCGGATCGCGCGCGGTGGTGCCACCGCTGGCGATGAGGCGTTCTTCGAAAAGGTGTCCGGCCGTGCGCGAAATGGCGACGGCGGTGATCACGCGGCTGCGGCTGTTCGGGTCCTCGTAGGCCACCGCCACCAGTTCGCCGTGCGACGCCACGCGGGCCTCGCCGAGTCGCTCGCCGTACAGCACCGCGACGGGCGGCTCGAAGGCCGCGCGCGGATCCATTTGGTGGGCATAGAACACGCCCGGGCCCTCGGGGCCGGTGAGCGCGTACGCCACGTGCACATAGCCGTTGAGTGAGTCCACGGCGAGGCTCGGGGCGGGGCGGGCACAGCCGTACGCGCCACGTTCCGAGGCCTGCGCATCACGCGGCCCCTGATCGAGCGTGTCGACCATGATGGGGCCGCGCCACGCTCCGAGCCGCTGCTCGGCTGCCACGGTATCGCGCCACGCCGCGGCGAGATGCACCCGGCCACCGTTCACGCGGGTCCACCACACGGCAACCTTGCCGCGCCCAGGGGCCGTGGCGAATCGCAGCGAGCGCGCGCACCGCGCGGCATCGAGCGGCACGTCACCGTCGCCCAGCGACGTGGTGGGTGCGGGCGCCATCTGCATGGGAGCCATGGCAGGCGCCGCACTCAGCAGCTCCTGCGATTCGGGCAGCGAGTCGATCGCTGCCGCCAGCAGGGTGACGGCACCGGCTTCCCGCAGCTGGTCCTGCGTGAGCAGGAAGGCCGCTTCGGCCGTGCTGTCGGCGAGGGTGCTGTCGTACGGTACGAACGCCGGGTACTGCAGCGGCGACGGCATCGCGGTGACCACGCCGGCCGAGTCCAGCCAGCGGGCCGGTGGCGTCTCGCAGGCGGTCAGGCCGACCAGCAAGACCACCAGGAGCGGAGCCCCCATCCGGAAGCCGACACGGGCGGGGGAAGCAGAAGACATCAGAACCATGCGCGAACGCTAGTGCAAGAACGGCGCGACGCCAGCGCGTCTGCTACCTTTCGGGACTTCCCGCGAACGGCGCCCGGGTGCGGGTCTCCCCGCGGGAACCCCTTCCCTGTCCTTCGGAGACGAACGATGTCCTTTGCTGCCTTCGACGGTACGCGTCGCGTGCCGGCTGCGGTCAACGAACCGGTGCGGAGCTACGCGCCGGGCTCCCCGGAACGGCTGTCGCTGCAGAAGCGCCTCGAGGAAATGGCCGCCGAGCAGATCGACATCCCGATCGTCGTGGGTGGCCGCCGCATCCACACGGGCGACACCGGCACGGTGCGCATGCCGTGCGACCATCAGCACGTGCTGGCCACGTACCACAAGGCCACGCCAGAGCTCGTGCACGAAGCCATCGCCGCGGCCGCCAAGGCGCGCGAAGAGTGGGCGAGCTGGCGCTGGGAAGATCGCGCCGCCGTGTTCCTCCGCGCGGCCGAGCTGCTCACCACGACGTGGCGCAACACGTTCCTCGCGTCCACGATGCTGGGCCAGGCCAAGACGGTGCATCAGGCCGAGATCGACGCGACGTGCGAACTGATCGACTTCTGGCGCTTCAACGTGCAGTTCGCGCAGGAGC
>NZ_JBIJAW010000288.1:0-4155 GCF_044345575.1 Gemmatimonas sp. | reverse complement strand
CCGACCGTGGTCTCGCGTCTCGAACGCGATGTGCGTGCGCCTGATGAGGACATCGCTCAGCGTGCACGCCCATTCGTGCGCGATGGCGTAGGACACTTCCGCCATGAGATAGGGAAGTCCGGGGACAATATGCTCGGCATGGTTCGCCTCGTGCGCGGCGTGCTGCCAGACCCGCGTCCACTCGCTGCCGTAGACGTGCATCAGGTGCTCGCTCATCGCGTCGTCGCGCGTGGCGGCAAGAACGTCGGCCAACAGCGCATCGCGTGACGCGAAGTTCCCGCCGGGAAGCGGGGTGTGGGCGCTGTCTCGGGTGTCGCCTGTCGGTACCACGTGGCGCGTCGTGTCACCCAATTCCCGTAGCGCGTGGCGGAATACATCGGCGGCCATCGCCCGATAGGTGGTGAGCTTGCCGCCCGTGACGCTCACCAGGCCATCGGCGCGATGCGTGATCGCGTGTTCACGGCTGGCAGCGTTGGCACTGTGCTCACCCGCGCGCGCTGCGGCGAGCGGACGGATACCGCACCAGGCACTGATCACATCGGCGGGACCAAGTGCCGCGTGCGGGAAGAGCCGATTGGCCGTATCCAGCAGGTACGTCACATCGCGTTCCGTGGCACGAATCTCGTCAGGGCCGTGCTTCGCGGGGCCTTCAGTGGTGCCGATGATCGTATGCGCGCCAGCAGGGAGCACGAACATGACCCGTCCGTCGAGTGGTGACACGATGGTCACGGCGTCGCGATTTCCGATACGGTGCCGTGGCACGAGCACGTGTGTACCGGCTGATCCGAGCACTTGATGACCGCTCGATTCGCCGGTGAGCGCGGCGGTGGCATCGCTCCACGGACCGGTGGCATTGATGACGACCCGGGCCCGTACCTCCAACGTCTGGTTTGCGAGGTGATCGTGCACCAGAGCGCCGGCGAGGCGATGGTGGGCGTTCCGCAGTGGGCCCACCACGCCCGCATGGTTGAGTACCACAGCGCCGCTGGCGCGTGCGCCTCGCGCCGTCGCGAGCGTGAGCCGGGTGTCGTTGGTGGCGGCGTCCCAGTACCGCGCGCCGCCTTCGAGTCGCTCGGTGGCCAACGCCGGCTCGCGGGCCAGAATGCCGGCTGCATCGAGCGATTCGTGATTGCCCACGTTGCGGAACAGGGCCAGCACGTCGTACAGCAGTAGACCGGCGCGCACTTTCCACTTGGGCACGCGCGCGCCGGTGTATACCGGCCAGGTGAACGCGAGGGGGCGCACCAGGTGCGGGGCCAGCGCCATCAGCACGCGCCGCTCGTGACTCGACTCGAACACCATGCCCAGGTGTCCGTGCTCGAGATAGCGCACGCCGCCATGGATGAGCCGTGACGAGCGGCTCGACGTGCCAGCGGCGAAGTCGTCCCGCTCGACGAGGGCCACGCGATACCCGGCCAGCGCCGCCTCGCGCGCGATGCCGCACCCGGTGATGCCGCCACCGATCACCAGGAAGTCGAACGTCTCGCCGACCAGCGCGGTCAGCGCATGGGCCCGCCCAGCACGTCCTTCCACTTGCCGACTGTCCATGCTGCATCATCGTGCCGGGCGCAGCGCTGGGCAAGCGCGGGTGTGCGTCGAATGTCCCCGATGCCGGGGGGCGTAACGGCGGCTACCTTTCCCGCATGCCCACCTTTGGTAACGGGAGACGGGTCGCCATCATCGCGGGCGTGCGCACGCCGTTCGCGCGTTCCGGCACCGCGCTCAAGGATTACACGGCCATCGATCTTGGCCGGTTCGCCGTTGGCGAGCTCGTGCAGCGCACCAGCCTCGACGGCGCCGCCGTCGACCTCCTGGTGTACGGGACCGTCGTGCAGTCGGTGATGGCGCCCAACATCGCGCGCGAAGTGGCGCTCATGCCCCACTTCCCCAAGACGTTGCAGGCGTTCACCGTGAGCCGCGCCTGCGCCTCGGCCAATCAGGCCATCACCGATGCCGCCGATCAGATCGCGCTCGGTCACGCCGACGTGGCGATCGCGGGTGGCAGCGAAAGTCTCACGCAGGTGCCCATCCTGCACTCGCGTGGCATGAGCGATATCCTCGTGGCGGCGTCAAAGGCCAAGAGCATGTCGCAGCGAGTCGCCACGCTGGCGCGCATCCGTCCGAAGGACTTCGTGCCCATCACGCCGGCCATCGCCGAGCCGAGTACCGGTGAATCGATGGGGCAGAGCGCGGACAAGATGGCGAAGATCAACGGCATCTCGCGCGAGGCGCAAGATCGTTTTGCGCTGCGTTCCCATCAGCATGCCGCGCGCGGGCTCGACGACGGGCGGTTGACGGCGGAGATCGCGCCGGTGCCGGTGCCGCCCAAGTACGACGCCATGCTCGCCACCGACAATGGCGTGCGGCGCGACAGCACGTACGAACAGCTGTCATCGCTCAAGCCGGTATTCGACCGGCAGTACGGCACAGTGACGGCGGGCAACGCGTCGCCGCTTACCGACGGCGCGAGTGCGGTGTTGCTCATGAGTGAGGAGCGCGCCAAAGCGCTCGGCTACACACCGCTCGCGTACATCAGGTCGTATGCCTATGCCGCGGTGGATCCGGCCGAGCAGTTGCTGCAGGCACCCGTGCTTGCCGCGCCGCTCGCGCTGTCGCGCGCGGGGCTCTCGCTCGGTGATATCGATCTCGTGGAGATGCACGAGGCCTTCGCGGCGCAGGTGTTGAGCAACATTCAGGGGCTCGCGTCGAAGACGTGGGCGGCGCGCGCGGGCTTGAGCGCGCCGGTGGGTGAAGTGGATCCTGAACGGTTGAACGTGATGGGCGGCTCGCTGTCCATTGGCCACCCGTTCGGCGCCACGGGCGCGCGCGTCCTTACCACGTTATGCAACGAATTGTCACGGCGTGGTGGGCAGTTCGGCATGCTCACGGTGTGCGCGGCGGGCGGCATGGGCCATGCGATGGTGGTGGAGCGCGCATGATGGCGGAGACGCGGAGTAAGGGAGGCGTGGAAGAGATCATTGCCGACACCGAGACCGGGCTGTCGCTCGTCGTCGAGAATGGCGTGGCGATCATCACGTACGATCAGCCGTCGTCGCCGGTGAATACGCTCAACTCGCGGGTGGCGCCGGTGTTCGACCGCCTCTTCACGCGCATCGAACAGGACGCCGCCATTGCCGGGGCGGTGCTCGTGAGCGGCAAGAGCGACACGTGGATCGCCGGCGCCGACATCGAGGAACTCGGGCGCATCGAGAATGCTGCGCAGGGCGAGGCACTCTCGCGTGGCGGGCACGCGTTGCTCGACCGGCTCGCGGCGCTCAAGAAGCCGGTGGTCGCGGCCATTCACGGGGCGGCTCTCGGCGGTGGGCTCGAAGTGGCACTGGCGTGCCGGTATCGCATCGCCACCGAGCATGCCAAAACCGTGCTCGCGCTCCCCGAAGTGCAGCTCGGTCTCATTCCGGGCGCCGGCGGCACGCAGCGATTGCCGCGCACGGTAGGGCTGCAGGCGGCGCTCGACATGATCCTCACCGGGCGTAACATCAAGGCCAGGAAAGCGTGGCAGATGGGGCTCGCACACGAGCTCGTGCATCCCGCCATCCTGCGCGACGTGGCGATGCGCCGCGTGCACGATCTGGCCGCTGGGCGTCCACTGCCGGTGAAGCCGCGCAAAGGGAGCGCCGCGACCGTGTTGCTCGAAGAGAACGCCATCGGCCGCAAGCTCGTGTTCCGCAAGGCGCGCGAAGGCGTGCTCGAGAAAACCAAGGGCAAGTATCCGGCGCCACTCGCCGCCATCGACGTCATTCAGCACGGCTACGCCGAAGGCATGGAGGCGGGGCTACGCGAAGAGGCCCGGGTATTCGGTGAGCTCACCGTGTCACCGGTATCGCGCCAGCTCGCGGGAATCTTCTTTGCCACCACGGCCCTCAAGAAGGACAACGGGCTGCCCGACGGAGTGACCGCCACACCGCGCCCGGTGAAGAAGATCGGCGTGCTCGGCGCTGGCTTCATGGGCGCGGGCATCACTACCGTCGCCGTGCAGGCCGGCACGCAGGTGCGGCTCAAGGACGCGTCGGTCGAACGCCTGGCCAGTGGCTGGCGCGCCGTACGCGACGTCGTGCGCGAACGGCTGCGCAAGCGGCAGATCACCCGGCTGCAGATGGACGACACCATGTCGCTCGTCGGTGGCACCACCGAATA
>NZ_JBIJAW010000060.1:0-13583 GCF_044345575.1 Gemmatimonas sp. | reverse complement strand
AGCACGTCGGCCGTCGTGTGCACCGCTCCGGCCACGCATCCGTCCGCTTCGCCCAGCGCCACGAGGCTGTCGGCGAAGTAGAGCGGATCGCGCGCCAGTCGCTCGGCGTCTTCTCTGGTGAGCCCGCGACTGCCGCGCCGAGCCAGCAGATGCTCGACGACCCGCGGCACCCGGGGGTCGTTGAGCGGATCGACGATCGTGACGTTCGATGGCACGACACCGGTGGGCGCGTCACCGCGCCGCACCAGCACCGGATGCACCGAGCCCATCTTGTTGAGGCGGTTCACCGCTGACGCCGTGCGCGGATCGGTGGCCTCGGGGAAAAGAATCGTGCGCTTCTGCCTGGCCGCACGCGCATGCAGTGATTCGAGAAACGCGCCAGCGTCGGGATGCGCATCGGCGGTCGAGGACGTACTCACGACGCTCCCTGTCGCGACGACTCGGTCGGGTACGACGCCGGCTGCCCGAACCCCTGTTCCCGATAGCGCGCCATGAGGGCCGCCCCCACCACCGGGTGGACCAACCCCGAGACGTCACCGCCGAACTTCGCCACCTCCCGCACCATGCTCGAACTGATGTAGGTGGTATCGAGTGACGGCGTCATGAAGACCGTTTCAAGGTCGGGATACAGATGGCGATTCATCAGCGCGATCTGGAACTCGTATTCGAAATCGCTTACCGCGCGCAGCCCACGCACGTTGACCCGTGCCCCTACCGAGCGGGCAAACTCGACCAGCAGTCCCTTGAATGCGCAGACCTGGATGCGAGGATCGCCATCGGTGCAGAGGCGGATGAAATCCATCCGCTCTTCGACCGAGAAGAGCGGCTGCTTGTTCATGTTGTTCGCCACGGCCACGATCACATGATCGGCGAACGTGAGTGTCCGCTTGATGAGATCCTCGTGCCCATGGGTGATGGGATCGAAGGAGCCGGCGTAGAGGGCAACGAGCGGGCCGCTGGGGCGCGCAATGGCATTGACGGCCAAACTGGCCGGATCGGGGGTCACGACTGGTAGCGGAAGAAGGTCAGGGCGGTGGTGCCGTACCGGCGCGTCTCGCCGATCGAGGGGAGTGACACCGCAGACGAATGTTCAACGGCGAACACGGCCGCGAAAGGGACCGCGAGCCACAGTTCTGCCAGACGCTGGGCCACATCGCTGGCGTACGGGGGATCGGCGAACGCCACGTCGTAGGCCCCCGCGGACAGCCGCTGCGCAAATCGCAGCGCCTCATCCCGATGGACCGCGACCCCTGCATGTCCCCCAAGGGCCGCGATGTTCGCCTCGAGCACCTTGAGCACCTTGGGCGACTGTTCCACGAAATCGCACAGCGCAGCGCCACGGCTCAGACTCTCCAAGCCAAGCGCTCCGCTCCCTGCGCACAGATCGAGGACCCGCGCATCGGGGAGGAGCGGATGCACGATACTCATCCACGCCTCGCGGACCCGGTCTCCTGTGGGACGCACGAGATCGCCGGCCGGCGCCTCGATGCGGCGCCCCTTCCAACGCCCTGCAATGATGCGCATGGTGACTACTCCGTGGGATGACGAACGTCGGCGACCCGCAACTGCAGTCGCGACACGCCGCGATACTCATCGCGCTCGAGGCGGAAGGCTAGATCGAAGGCCCGAGATACATCGAAGGCAGAGGCCCGGGGCGCCATGCCCCACCCGATGGCCTCCAGTTCGCCGCGCGCCGCATCGATGGCGAACTTGAGCCCATCACTCCCGATCTTCCGTGGCGGATACGCGAGCCGCGCACCGGTGGAGCGAAACGTCGGCGCGGGATTGCCGATGCCGAACGGTTCGAAATGGCGGACGAGCTTCTCCAACCCCTCACCCACCTCGTCGATCGGCACATCGAGGTCGACCCGCAACTCAGGGACCAGATCGTCCGCGGTGAGATGCGTGCGCGCCACCGCATCGAACTGCTCGACGAATGCGGGCAAGTTGGCCGCATCCATGGTGAGGCCAGCCGCTGCGCGGTGGCCCCCGTAGCGCTGAAAGAGCGCGCGACATGCTCCGAGCGCCCCGTGGAGATCGAAGGCACTGATGGAACGTCCCGAGCCCTTGCCGATGCCGTGCTCGACGGCCACCAGCACCGCCGGCCGGGCCGTGTGCTCCACGATCCGCGAGGCGACAATGCCGATCACCCCGGCGTGCCACCCCTGCTGATGGAGCACGTGCGCGTATCGATCGCGCATGTCGGGCCGCTCCACTTGTCGCATGGCCTCGTCGAGCACCGCGCGATCGAGCTCCTGTCGTGCCCGATTGAGTTCCTCGAGCTCGCGCGCGATCACGTTCGCCTCGTCTTCCCGATCGGCAAGCAGCAACCGGAGCCCCAACTTCGCGTCGGCGATACGCCCCGCCGCGTTGAGGCGCGGGGCGAGCACGAAGCCGACACGCCCCGCGGTGAGCGGCTTGCCCTCGAGCCCCGACGATCGGATAAGCGCGCGCAATCCGGGGTGCGTGGTCTCGGCGAGCAATTTGAGCCCGTACCGCACGAGCACGCGATTCTCCCCACGCAGCGGAGCCACGTCGGCGATCGTTGCCAGCGCCACGAGGTCCAGCTGGTGATGCGCAATGCCTGGCGGTGACCCCAACGCCTCGCACAACGCCAGCGCGAGCTTGTACGCCACCCCGACGGCGGCGAGATCCTTGTCGCTCGAGGCGCAGGCCGGGTGCCGCGGATTGCATACGGCGAACGCGGGGGGCAGACCGTTCCCCGGGAGATGATGGTCGGTCACGATCACATCGATCCCGTCGTCCATCAGCTCCCGCACGGCCTGATGGGCACTCGTGCCGCAATCACAGGTGACCACCAGGGTGGCACGGGCCGCGCGTGCCGCAGCGACGCCGGCCGCCCCGAGATCGTAGCCATCGGTGAGGCGATTGGGCACGAACGGCACCACGTGGCGGGCGCCGAGATGACGGAGGACGCGTGTGAGCAACGCGGTGGACGACATTCCGTCCACGTCGTAGTCGCCGTGCACGAAAATCGTTTCCTGGCGACGGACCGCGTCGGCGATGCGCGTGACAGCGCGCTCAGCGTCGTGGAGTACGCCAGCCGGCTCCACATGCTCCAACCTCGGCCGCAAGAACCGCTTGGCCGCCTCGGCCGTACGATACCCGCGCGCCGCCAGCAACCGGCACACGTCGGCCGGGAGCATGAGTTCACGTTGCAGCAGCTCCACGGCGTCGGCAGGGGGCGGCGCCACGGCGATCCAACGTGCCGGCGGCCGCATCGGCACAGGCGCGTCACCAGGGCGCACTGCCCCCGAGGGAGCAAATACGGGCGGTGGTGTCTTTGGCGAAAAGAGAGGAGCGCTCACCCCGCCAATGTACGGTAGGGGGGTGACACTCGGGAGCACTTTACAGCGAGACGCGATGATACAGGAGCACGCCGCACCCTTCGCATGGCTCGATCACGTTCCCCGCGGCCATCACCGGACGTCGCTGCAGGGGGATGGCTGTGTCGCACGCGCGGCAACAGAAGTCGCGCAACTCGATCAGCGCCTCCGCCTTTCGCCGCGCCGCGATGCGCTCGTATTTGCTCAGGAGCCCTGCACTCACGGCCGACGCCGACAGCTGCCGCCGCGCCCGCGCCGTGGCCAGCTCCGCATCGATCGCGGCCCGCTGTGCCTCGAGTTCGGTGCGCGCGCCCCCTTGATCCGTGCTCACCTGCGCCAGCACCTCGCGATGGGCGGCCAGCGCCGTCCGAAGGTCGGCCACGCGCCTCGTGAGGCCCAGCGCTTCGCTTTCGCCGTCGGCGAGGGCGCGGCGCGTGCTTTCCACCTGCGCAGCGGCGGTGGTCGCCTCGCTCAGCTTCTCGGCCGAGTCGAGCGCCGCGGTGGCCCGCTCGTGGAAGCTCCGCGTTTCCGCGATCCGCGTGTCGAGCACTCGCTGGCGGGTGAGTTCGCGCTCCAACGCGGATTCGGTGCGCGTCACCTCCTCCATCGCCCGCTTCTGCGTCGCGTCGAGCAGCAACAGTCGGGGAGCGAGGGCGTCCCGCCGGCTTTCGATCGCCCGTATGGCCACATCGTCGGCCTGGACGGCCAGCAACGCGTCGAGTTCCCGATTCACCACAGTCTCTTTCCTATGCTTTCGGCCTGCCGCGCGGCGAGCGCATCGGCATCAATCGTCGAATCTCCGCCTCGAGGTCGAGGCGCTCTCGCATCAACGCATCCTGCGCCTCGCGAGTTGCCGTGCGCATGGCCACCCGAATCTCGTCGACGCGCGCCTCGAGCACCCGAACATCAAGCTTGCTGAGGTTGAGTCCGATGTCGGCCGCAACCACGTCGTACGCACCGGCTTCCGTGAACTCGCGCAATATCCGCAGCGCTTCCGGCGCCAACCGCTCGGCAATCTGCTCGAGATCATCCTCGAGCGGCGCGTGCAACAGGACGTCGAACAGCTCCCGATAACGCCCATCCCGGAAGCTCGCGGGCGGATGGCGCTCGGCCACCCGTTCCGCGACCCCGCGATCGACCAACATGGCGCGCACCAGCGCCCGCTCCACCGGCTCGTCACGACGCGGGCGTGGGGGGACATTCGTGGCCTGCCACTCGGGGCCCTGCTTGTAGCCCTTTCTGCGGGGCGTCCACGCCGGGCGCTGCTCCGAGGCCGGCGCAGGCAGTGGCGTCGGCTCCGGCTCGCCGTGCTCCCCGCCGTCGTACTCCGGCGGCGGTCCCTCGAACGGCGGTGGTTCATCACCGGCGGGTGCACTCGGTGACCCGGACGCCGACGACCGATTGCCGATCCGGCGCATCCCCGGTTCGGGAAGTGCATCGGCCTCGCTCGAGAGCGTCGCCTTGTCCACTCGTGTGACATCGGCGAGCCGGGCGAGATACATGTCGCGCGTGAGCGGTTCCTTCGCGGCCCGAATGGTGGGGAGCAACTTGTCGATCGCCGTGCGACGATGGCGAAGATCGCTGAACCAGCCGCGCCGTTCGAGCATCTGGACTTGCCGATCGAAGAGGTCGATGGCGTTGCCCAGCTGCGACTCCATCGCGGCCCGTCCATGCGTGCGCACAAACGTGTCCGGATCCTCGCCCTCAGGCAGCGACACCACGTGGACAGACGCCTTGGCGCGCAGCAATTCCAACCCGGAGCGAAACGTGGCCTTCTGCCCGGCTTCGTCGCTGTCGTAGAGCAGAAACACGCTGGTCGCATACCGGGTGAGCAGCTGCGCCTGTTCCTCCGTCAGCGCCGTACCGAGTGGCGCCACCACTTCCTCGAGACCGGCCAAGGCCAGCCGAATGGCATCGAGGTAGCCCTCCACCACGATGGCACGCTCCACTCGGCGCATCGCTTGCTTGGCCGTGTTGAGGCCATACAACGTGCGTCGCTTCTGGAAGACCGGCGACTCGGGGCTGTTGAGATACTTGGGCTGATCATCGCCCATGGCTCGGCCGCCGAACCCGACGTGTCGCCCGAGTTCGTCGAGAATGGGAAACATCACACGCCCGCGAAAACGCCCGCGTGGTTCAGGGTCGCCCTCGCGCACGACCAGCAACCCGGCCTCGAGCTGACGCTCGTCGTCGTACCCCAACGAGCGCAGATACCGGCGCAACGCTTGCCCATCACGCGGGGCGAACCCCAGCCCGAAGCGATGCCACGCATGCGGGTCGAGCTCTCGCGAGGCGAGATATTCGCGCGCCGCACGCCCCTCCTGCTCGTCGCGCAACTGCGCCTGAAACCACTCCGCCGCGGCGGCGAGCGCTTCGTGATTGGGGGCGTTCGGATCGGGGGCCTGCGCGCGGCGAGGGGTGTCGACGACTTCGATCCCTACCTTTTCGCCGACGAACTTCACCGCTGAAGGCCAGTCGAGCCCCAGACGTTTGCGCAAAAAGGTGAACACATCGCCGCTCTCGTGGCACACGAAGCAGTGGTAGCTCCCGTGCGACGGCGAGACCGAGAAGTTGGGGTTCTTCCCCTGATGGAACGGGCACGGCCCACGCCACGTGCCGCCAGACCGTTTGAGCGGAACGAACTCACTCACGATCTCCACGATATCGGCGGCCTGACGGACGCGTTCGACGATCTCGTCGGCAATCATGGGATCAGATTCCCCGCAAGCGGCAGCGCATGTCCTGAATCAACGGTACGTGCACACGCTACGCGAGTTCGGCGACCGTAACACCCGCCCCTCCTTCGTTCCAGGCACCGAGCCGGAATCCGGTGACCCGGGTGTCCTTTTTGAGCATCTCACCCACCCGCGCACGCAAAGCGCCCGTGCCCTTGCCGTGAATGATCCGCAACTCCCGCAAGTCATTGCGTACCGCAGCATCGAGCGCCTGCAGCACGGAGTCGTCCACTTCGTCCACCCGCATCCCGCGCACGTCCACCTCGCGCACTGGTTCAACCTCGGCGTACTCGCCGATCGTGAGCTTGAGGGTCGGCGCCGGCGAAGCCTGAGTACGGCTCAACGTTTTGAGCGGCACGTTCACGGTGAGCGATCCCACCGCGACGCGCGCCTCCGTGCCACGCAAGGAGATTATGCGACCAACCTTATCACCCAATGTCCCGACGAGCACATGATCGCCCTCGGCCAGCGGCTGTTCACGCTTGCTGTGGGCGCCGGATGACACGGCCGACGACGTCGCCGCAGCATGCGGTCCCTTGTGCTTCTGTTCTGCGCGTGCCCGATCGCGGGCACCACGTTGCTCAACCGCTTCGGCCGCAGCGCCCTGCGATGCCGCCGCATCTTCGATGCTCCGTCGGGCCGCACGCGCCGTCTCATCGAACTCTGCGCTCGCCTCCGCCGCCTTCGCGCGGATCTCAGCGATGGCGCGCTCCACCTGCCCGCGCGCCTCGAGGAGATACTTTCTGGCTTCCTGACGCGCAGTACGCTCGGCATCCCGCTCCCGCTCGCGCACCTTGAGTTCCCGATCGCTCACGGTCGCCGTGCGCGAACGCAGCTTATCGTTCTCCCGCGTCATCAGCTGCTCGCGCTCGGTAAGCACCGCCTCGCGCGCCTCGACGTCAGCCAGCAGTACGGCGAGATCGCGCTCCCCTTGGGGCAGTCGCTCCTCGGCGCGCGTAATGACCGCCTCGGGCAACTGGAGGCGTCGCGCGATGCTCAAGCCGTAGCTCCGCCCTGGGACACCCTTGAGGAGGCGATACGTGGGGGCGAGCTGCACCGCGTCGAACTGGAGCGAGGCATTCACCACGCCCACCACGTCGGTGGCCAGCAACTTGAGCTGCCCGAGGTGGGTCGTGGCGAGCGTGAGCGTGCCCCGAACGGTGAGCGTCTCGAGGATGGAACCGCCAAGCGCTGCGCCCTCTGCCGGATCGGTCCCCGACCCGAGTTCGTCGATGAGGACGAGTGATTCGGGTGTCGCCGATCGCAGAATCTCGCCGAGATTCTTGAGGTGTGCGCTGAATGTGGAGAGACTGGCTTCGATACTCTGCTCGTCACCGACGTCGGCGAAGAGATCATCGAACACCGGCAGGCGACTCATGGCGCCGACCGGCGCCGGCACACCCGCCTGTGCCATCATGCACAAGAGGCCGATGGCTTTGAGCAGTACCGTCTTGCCACCCGTATTCGGCCCCGAGACCAGCAGCGTACGCTCATTGTCGTGCAACGTGAGGTCAAACGGCACGACGGCGGTACCCTTCGCGAGCAGCAGCGGGTGGCGACCATCGACGATGCTCAGGCCCTCGGCCGGTGTGCAAAACGACACGGCGGCACAGTTGGCCTCGAGGCTGTACCGCGCCCGTGCGTAGAGGCTGTCGAGCGCCACCAGCGCGTCGAACGCCCCGACGATGGCATCATGATACGGATGCAGCGACTCGGTGAGTTCACGCAGGACCCGCTCGACTTCCCGCTGTTCCTCGATTTCGAGCTCGCGCACCCGGTTACCGAACTCCACCGCGGCCGGTGGTTCCACGAAGATCGTCGCCCCGGTGCCCGAGCTGTCGTGCACGATACCGCCCACGTAGCCCTTGGCTTCGCGACGCATCGGAATGACCCATCGCCCGTTGCGCATGGTGACGGAGAGATCACTCACCTGATGATGCGGCTCGAGCTTGCCCATTTCCCGCTCGAGGAGTCGCACGAGTTCCCCCTCGGCCTTGCGCAGCTCACGTCGCACGTGCCGCAGCGTGGGCGAGGCCTCATCACGCACGGTGCCATCGTCACTGATGGCTCGGCCGATCGCCTCTTCCTGCGCCCGGAGGTCGACGAGCGCCTGCGCATACGAGGTGAGATAGGCGAGCGTGATGGCCGGCCGCCGCGGGTCGCGCAGCGTATCCCGCATGCGACGGGACGACCGCAGGAGCGTGGCCCCCTGCAGGAGTTCGAGGGCGCTCCAGGTGAGGCCGGCAATGCGCAGGCGCTTGAGCGCGTCCCCGAGATCGGGGATTGGTTCCGCCGGCCAGCCGAGATCTGAGGTGACGAGCGCTCGCACGGCGCCGACACGCGCATGCTCCAACTCGATCCACGCGCGGTCGTAGCGTGGTGTGAGCGCGCGTACGGCGGCGGCCCCAGGCGCGGAAGAAGCCCGGCCGGCCACATGGGCCAGCAAGCGGGGAAACTCGAGAATACCGAGCGCGTGCGCGTTCATGGGGTCCGGCTGACGAGCCGGCCTGACGGGCCGGCGTTACGCGCGCGCCAGTGCTTCGCGCGCCATGGCGTTGATGACACTGCCGTCTACGCGCCCCTTGTAGGCGGGCATGACGCGGGCCATGACGGCACCGATGTTGGCGGCCCCCGCAGCGATGGCGGCCTCGACAGCCGCACGCACCTCGGCCGGATCGACCTGAGCCGGGAGATACGCCTCGAGCAGCGTGACCTCGTGCTGCTCCTTTTCCTGCAGGTCGGCACGGCCGGCCTTGCCGTACAATTCGACGGACTCGCGGCGCTTCTTGATACCCTTGCGCACCACGTCGATCACGTCGTCGTCGGTAACCTCCCGACGCAGCTCGATCTCACGATTCTTTACCTCGGCGATGACCATGCCGAGGAGCATCACGCGATCCTTCTGCTGTTCCCGTCTGGCGGCCGCCTGATCTCCCTGCAACCGCGCCAGCAGCGTATTGCCGCTGGCGTCCACGGGACTGCTCACCCGTTCCGGGTGCGGCGGTTCTTACGGACAGCCGCGTTCATCTTGCGCTTGCGGCGCTCCGACGGCTTCTCGTAGTGACGATGCTTGCGCAGGTCCGACAGGATGCCGGCCTTTTCGCACTTCTTCTTGAAGCGCTTGAGCGCGCGCTCGAAGTTTTCGTCCTCGTGGATAATGACTTCCGACAAACTGAACCTCGGATGTGGTCGCGACAGGATCGCGACGTGTGCAAGGGGAGACCAGCGAATTGCCGGCCAGACCAGCGGGCGATAAAACCAGAAAATGACCCTCTTCGGGCCAGCCTCTAATGCTAGACAGAGCGGCCACGCCGGTCAAGGACGCGTCCGCGCCAACTCACCCCGGCGGCCATCCCAGTGGGCGTCCGCCGAGCACGTGCAGGTGGAGGTGGCCAACGCTCTGCCCCCCGTCGGCACCGATATTGGTGACCACCCGGTATCCCGACTCGGCGATCCCCTCGCGGCGGGCCACCTCAGCGGCCAGCGCCAGCAGGTGGCCGAGCTCAGCCGCATCATCGGCCTCGGCCAACGAGACAACGTGGCGCCGGGGTACCACGAGCACATGCACCGGTGCCTGCGGATGCAGATCGCGAAAGGCCAGCGCGTGGTCGTTGGACGCCACCGCAGTGGAGGGAATGGAACCGTCCACGATCCGACAGAAGATGCAGGGGGCCGCTCCAGCTTCGTTCACGCGTCCTCCAGGGGCTCGGGATGGGACTCGCGTCCCAACCAGGTTCGGGCCATCGCCAGCGCAGCGATAGCCGCAGTTTCAAACCGTAGAATCGTGGGACCGAGGCACACCGACCGGAAGCCGGCCCCCCGGAGCTGTTCGAGCTCATCCCGTTCGATGCCCCCTTCGGGGCCGACCGCGATGATGAGGGGGGGGCGCACCGCAGGAGACGCTGCCCCCACGAGCGGCTCACCGGCCGGATCGAGGACCACCCGATCCCCAGGCGGCGCCGCCAGGATGGCGCGCTCCAGGTTCGCCTCGGGAAACGGCTGCGGGAGCCACGCCCCTTCCGACTGTGCCAGCGCGCCTTCCATCCGCGCGCGCACCTTCGCCTGAAAGCTTACCCCCTCACCCCGCGGCGATACGCTGCGTGAGCGCCGCCATAGCACCGGCCGCCAGCTGGTTGCCCCCAACTCCGCGGCCTTTTCGGCCAGCCAGAGCATACGATCGCGATCGGCGACGGGGACCAGCAGATGCACCGGCGGGAGCGGCGCCACGTGGACCAACTGCGTGACTTCCACCTGCGCCTGGGTCTTGGACAGCACCACCAGCTGCCCCTCGGCGATACTCCCCTGCCCGTCACGGAGCCCCACCACCGCGCCAGCGCCGAGCCGCAGGACTCGCATGTGCCGCGCGGCCGACTCGTCGAGCGTCACTGTCGCGCCCAGTGTGAACGGGTCGCCAGTGACGAACTGTGGCCGCCCGGCGGCTACGCCTTCGCGATCGACACCGACCACCAGATGTCCTCCGCGTCTTCCTCGATGACCGTCCAGCCGTGCGCCGCGAGCACCGCCAGCATCGTCTCGCGCTCCTCACGCAGAATCCCGCTCAGGATCGCCGCCCCGCCCGGCTGTAGCGCCGCGCCAATGACCGGCATCAGCTCGATGAGCACGGACGAAATGATGTTGGCCAATACCACGTCGACCGGCGCGACGAGCGGCAAGAGCGCGCCGGCATCCGCTTCGAACACGTGCACACGCTCGGCCACGCCATTACGCGACACGTTCTTCTCCGCATCGGGGATCGCATCGGCATCGAGTTCGATCGCATACACCCGCGCGGCGCCGAGCTTGGCGGCCGCGATGGCCAGCACGGCGCTCCCGGCACCGAGATCCGCGACCACTGCCCCGGCGCGCAGCTGCCGAGGCAACAGCCGCACGACGCCACGCGTCGTCGGGTGCTCACCGGTGCCGAACGCCATTCCCGGCTCGATGACGATCGTCGTCGCCGGGTCGAGCCCGTCGGCGAGCCATGGTGGGGACACGGTAAGGGCCCCCAGCTGGTGCGACGTAATGCGCGTCTTCCACGCTTCCGTCCAGTCCACGTCCGGCACCGGCGCGGTTTCGATCACCACCAGTTCGTCGGCCTCGGTGACCGCACGATGCACCGCCTCGAGGTCGGTGCCAGGCGGGAAATGCGTCACGAGTGCGAAGCCGTCTTCGTGGACCCCTTGCGCACCCACCGCAAACAGGGCGGCGAGACAGGCGTCGCGCGCGCCTTCTGCGCGGTCGGGCTGCACCCGCACGCTGATCCAGCGCTCGACATTCGATGACATGGGATCAGGCACCGAGCGCTTCCTTCATCTTCGACCAGAACCCCTTTTCGCGACGCTCAGGCGTCTTGCCCTGCAGTGCCCCGAGGCGCTCGATGAGCTGCTTCTCTTCGCCCTCGACGGATTGAGGTGTCCAGAGCTGCACTTTCACATGCAGATCGCCCGTTCCGGAGGCATTGACCCTCGGCAAACCGCGACCGCGCAGATGAAACACGGCGCCACTCTGGGTTCCCGCCGGCACGCGCAACGAAAGGTCCCCCGTCACACCCGGCACCGTGATATCGGCGCCGAAGACCAGCTGCGGGTACGTGACCAACGCTTCGCAGAAGAGATCTTCTCCATCACGCTCGAACCGTTCATCGTCATCGACCTCGAACACGACGAGGACGTCACCACGCGTCCCACCGCGCGGCCCGATGTTGCCGACTCCGCGGAGCGTCATGTACTGGCCGGTGGCCACACCGGGCGGTACCGTGATCTTGAGCGTGCGATCGGCGCGTACCCGTCCCTCGCCACGGCATTTCTTGCACGGGTTGGCCACGACCACCCCTTCGCCGGCGCACGTGGGGCATGGCGCGACCGACACGAACTGGCCGAAGAACGAGCGCTGCGCACGGCGCACTTCGCCAGCGCCCCCACACGTGCCGCACGAAGACGGCTTGGTCCCCGGCTCGGCGCCGGAGCCCTCACACTTGTCGCAGGCCTCGAGCACCTTGAGCGAGACGGTCTTCTCGACACCGGTGGCCACTTCGGTCAGCGTGAGTGGTAGCGGCAACTTGATGTCGGCACCGCTGCGCGGCCCGGAACGCCGGCCACCAGCCGAGGCGCCGAACAGGTCACCGAATCCGCCGAAGTCGCGCATGAAGATGTTGAGCGCGTCGGACAGGTCCACGTGTTCATAGGCGGACTGTCCTCCGCCGCCGCGCAGTCCGGCCTCCCCGTATCGATCGAACGCCGCGCGCTTCTGCGGATCACGCAGCACGTCGTACGCCTCGGTGATCGTCTTGAACTTCTCCTCGGCCTCCTTCGAACCACCGTTGCGGTCGGGGTGCCACTGCATCGCCAACCGGCGATAGGCCTTCTTGATGTCGTCGTCGGAAGCGTCGCGCGGTACGCCAAGAACCGCGTAGAAGTCAGCCATGGTGTCGTCGAGCCAATGCCACGAAAAAGCCGCGAAAACCCTGATGAGCTGGCAATAGGCCGGCCGATCGGGACGAGGTGTCGGATGGTGAAACGATGATACCGGGACCCGGCGCGACGCGCGCGCCTCCCCACGGCAACCCGATAAAGCTAACCCAACCGGAGCGCCGAAGGGTCCCTGCGTGAGGACCCGGCCGCGATGGGGTCAGCAGAGGAGGTCGGAGACCAGTCGGGACGTGTGGTCGACAAGCGCGATCACCTTCTCATAGGGCATGCGCGTTGGCCCGATCACCCCGATGACGCCACTCAGCGATCCCGCGTGGTACTCGGCCGTGACCACGGTGAACGGCTCGAGCCGCGGATCGCTGTGCTCATTGCCGATGGTGATCGAGATGCCGGGATTCCCCGAACGCGACTCGAGCAACCGCCCGAGCTGCTGGCGTGTCTCGGTCAGTTCGATGAGCTGCCGGAGCCGTTCGCCGCTGGCGAACTCCGGCTTGTCCGCCAGGAGCGAGGGTTGCCCAAGCACCACCGTATCAAGCGGATCGGCGGCTGCACGGCCAAACACCTGATCACCCTCCTGCACGAAGATGTTCAGCAGTTCGGCCGCTTCCGGGCTGGTGGTGACGTCACGCAGGCGAGACGCAAGCGAGGTGCGGACCTGATCGAGCGTGAGCCCGGCCAGCCGCTCGTTCAGCACGATGGTCACGCCGATGAGCGCCTCGTCGGCAATGATGCCGGGCACTTCGACAAAGATGGTGCGCACGGCCCCACCACTGAGACTGAGCACCATAAGCAGGCGGTCAGACGAGACGCGCACCAGTTCGACCTGACGCAACGTGGCACGATCGAGCCGCGGGCCGAGCGCGACGCCGAGTTCCTGGGTGAGCACGCCCAGCGACTGCGCCGCCCGTCGCAGGATGTTCTCGATGGCCGAACCGCCACCTTGGATCTCTTCCTCGAGACGCCGCCGCTCCGCACCGGAGAGCGGATCGACCCGCATGAGCGAATCCACGTAGGTGCGATAGGCCTTGTCGGTGGGAATGCGACCGGCCGAGGTATGAGGATGGAAGAGAAAT
>NZ_JBIJAW010000059.1:0-13589 GCF_044345575.1 Gemmatimonas sp. | reverse complement strand
AGTTCGAAGCGGCGGGGCGCCCCATCATCGGCTCGGCGCCGGTGGGCTACGAAGGTACCGAGGCGTGGCTCGAGAACATCGGCCAGGCGGCCAACGTGTCGCGCGAGCAGATCGACGGCGTGAAGAATCGCATGCTCCCCGCCATCAAGGGCGCGCTGTCGGCGATGCCCATCAAGGGGCGCATCACGATGTCAGGCTATGAGGGCTCGGAACTGCTCGTGGCGCGTCTGCTCGTGGAGAGCGGCGCCGACGTGCGCTATGTGGGCACCGCGTGCCCGCGCACGCCGTACAGCGACGCCGATCGCGAATGGCTCGAAGCGAAGGGCGTGCACATCCAGTATCGCGCGTCGCTCGAACAGGACTGTGCGGCCATGGAAGAGTTCAAGCCCGACCTCGCCATCGGCACGACCCCGGTCGTGCAGAAGGCCAAGGAGCTCACCATTCCGGCGCTCTACTTCACGAACCTCATCTCCGCGCGTCCGCTCATGGGCCCCGCCGGGGCCGGATCGCTGGCGCAGGTGGTGAACGCCGCCATCGGCAACAAGGCGCGCTTCGATGAAATGAAGGCGTTCTTCGGTGACGTGGGCAGCGGCTTCAAGGCCGGGGTGTGGGAAGACGTGCCGCAGGACAAGCCGGAGTTCCGCGAGCACTACAAGCGGCACATCGCGAAGCTCACGCGCGCCCGCAAGGCCGAGGAGATGGTCTGAGATGACGCTCATCCTCGATCTCGATCGCGCCGGCGGCTACTGGGGCGCGGTGTACGTGTTCACCGCGATCAAGGGCATGCAGGTGGTGATCGACGGCCCGGTGGGGTGCGAGAACCTGCCGGTGACCTCGGTGCTGCACTACACCGATGCCCTGCCCCCGCACGAGTTGCCCATCGTGGTCACAGGCCTCGGCGAAGAAGAGTTGGGCCAGCACGGCACCGAAGGCGCCATGAAGCGGGCGCACAGCACACTCGACCCCGAACTGCCGAGCGTGGTGGTGACGGGCTCGATCGCCGAGATGATTGGCGGCGGTGTGACGCCCGAAGGCACCAACATCCAGCGCTTCCTGCCGCGTACGATCGACGAAGACCAGTGGCAGGCGGCCAACCGCGCCATGTACTGGCTGTGGACAGAATACGGCCTCAAGAAGGGCGTGCGCCCCAAGAAGCGGGAGCGGCAGCCCGGCGATAAGCCGCGCGTGAACATCATCGGCCCCATCTACGGCTACTTCAACACGGCGAGTGATCTGCACGAGATCCGTCGCTTGGTGGAAGGCATCGGCGCCGAGATCAACATGGTGTTCCCGCTCGGCAGCCACATGCAGGACATCCCGCGCCTCGTCGATGCCGATGTGAACATCTGCATGTACCGCGAGTTCGGGCGCCTGCTGTGCGAGGATCTCGAGGTGCCCTTCCTGCAGGCGCCCATCGGCCTCCACAGCACGACGAAGTTCCTGCGCAGCCTTGGCGAACTGCTGGGGCTCGATCCCGAGCCCTTCATCGAGAAGGAAAAGCACACCACGATCAAGCCGCTCTGGGATCTGTGGCGGTCGGTCACGCAGGACTTTTTCGGCACGGCCAGCTTCGCGATTGTGGCCAACGAAACGTATGCCCGAGGGGTACGCCATTTCCTCGAGACGGAGATGGGGCTCCCCTGCACCTTCAGCTTTGCGCGTCGACCAGGGGTGAAGCCGGATAACCAGGCCGTGCGCGACGCGATCAAGACCAAGCCGCCGCTGATCATGTTTGGCAGCTACAACGAGCGTATGTATCTGGCCGAAGCCGGGTCACGCTCCATGTACATTCCGGCGTCGTTCCCGGGGGCCATCATCCGTCGGCATACCGGTACGCCCTACATGGGGTACTCGGGCGCAACGTACATCGTGCAGGAAGTGTGCAACCAGCTGTTCGATGCCCTGTTCCATATCCTCCCGCTGGGCACGGAGATGGACAAGATCGACGCCACGCCGGCGCGCTTGCATCAGGAGTTGCCGTGGGATGACGATGCCAAGGCCGTGTACGACGAGCTATGCGAAGGCTTCCCCATTCTGATTCGTATTTCCGCCGCCAAGCGGCTGCGGGACGCGGCAGAACGGGATGCGCGCGATCTGGGCGACAGTACGGTGACGCGGGACCACGTGCTGGCCAGCCGGCGGTCATTGCAAGGGGCAACCAGCTGAGCTGAGGTCCCGGAGTGCCTGTCAGAAAGTGGAATAGCGCGAACTTCTTTATAAGGAGTTCGCGCTATTCCGCTTTGAGGCCCGGGGGATAATTTCGGGCGTCGATTAGAGCCTGCGGTCCTGCAGCAGGCGTATCACCACCTCGGGCCGCTCTTCCGGCAACAGGTGCCCTCCCTCTTCGACCACCAACTCCACTCCCGGAATGCGTTCCAGCGCGCGCCGCAGTGAGGTGAGAGGAATCCAGCGGTCATTCCGGGCAGCGATCAGCTGCACGGGAACGCGCAGGACGCCAATGTCGCGGAAGAGCGACGGCAGGTCCCAGCGGGACATCATGGTGATGGCGGCATGCACATGCGCTGGGCGGCTGCACAGGTGCATGTATCGGGACAACTGCGCGGGGGTGAGCGGAGAGCCGGTGCTCTCGAGCATGCGTTTCAGAATGGGAGTGGTGGCAGCCAGACGCGCCGCGGAGCCGGCCACGGCCTGCGATTCCACGAGGAGGCCGACGAGCGGGGCGAGCAGGGCCACGTACCAGTCTGGCGGCGGCACAAGCGCTGGGCAGCAGCCAATGATGCGTTGCGGCACCAGCGTGCCGTCGAGCGCCATGCGCAGCAGCACGGGGACGCCGGCGGAGTGGCCCACCACCAGGTCCGGATGTTCATCGAGATGGGTGAGCAGGGCCGCCAGTTCCCGCGCCATGCCTGGCAGGGTAAACGGATTGCGTACCCGTTCCACGTCGGCCGGAACGGCGGTGAAGCCATGCCCTGGCAGGTCAACATTAAGGATATGGAAGCGGGCGGCGAGCACCGGGGTGACGCCTGCCCACGAGTGGGTGCTTCCGCCGGTGCCGTGCACGAGCAGCAGGGTGGGCGCCTCGCCACGTGGCATTCCGAGGCGCTGGATATGCCAAAATATTCCGGTGACAAAATGCGATTCGGACCAACTGACGTCCGGCCAGTCGTTCGGAGGGGTCTTTGGCACGTGGTCTGGCGAGGTGTCCATAAAAATCCTGCGTAAAAGCGTAAATTTTTCTTGACGCATTGAACCGTAAGGTCCAGTTTACACTTCGAAGTTTAGAGAGTGTGCCGTCCGCGACAGGGACGGCCTCCCCCGCCGTGCGGGACGGGCACGGCAACGTTGAAGAGCCGGAGGTAACGATGGCGATGATGGACAACAAGGGCATGACCGAGGAAGAGGCGATCCGCTTCAATAAGTACTGGGTGGCAGGCACCGGTACGTGGGTCCTCGGCGCTGTGATGGCGCATTTGCTCGCGTGGAGCTGGCGTCCCTGGTTCTGATGCTCGCAGAGCCAATCACTTCTTCCTGAGCTTTTGGAGCACATCTATGTATCGTATCTGGATCGGCATGGACCCGCATCTCATCATGGGCGGCATCGGATCGTTCATTGCCGGAGCTGTTCTGGTCATGCATCTGTTCGCGTTTAGCCAGTTGAATTGGCCGGCGTCGCTCAAGGCCAAGTACGCGGCTCCGCCTGCCGCCACCCGTTAAGGAGCGACCATGCATCGCATTTGGCTGATGTATGACCCGCGACGCGTCATGATTGCCGTGGCCGGCTTCGTTGGCGTTCTCGCGTTCGTCATTCACTTCATCTTGCTCAGCTCACAGCGCTACTCGTGGATTGAAAACGGGACGCTCTCGGCTGGACAGGCACCCGTTGGGGTGGCAGCCCCGGCTGCGGCGGCGGAGATGTCCCCGCTTCCACCGGGCCGGTAATTCGTGCGTCGTTGCCGGGATGACGACTCGCACGTGTCAGTGCGACGTCATCCCCGGCCGGCGCCAGCAGCACTCACGTTGTTCGCTCGTCCCACTCTGAGTGTTCGGAGAGATCGCCCATGGCGATGTTGAGTTTCGAACGGAAGTACCGTGTGCGCGGCGGCACACTAATCGGCGGAGATCTTTTCGATTTCTGGTTCGGTCCGTTTTACGTCGGATTTTTTGGGGTGACCACGATTTTCTTCGTGGCGCTCGGCACGCTGCTATGCGTGTGGGGTGCGGCGATGGGTCCCACCTGGAATCTCTGGCAGATCAGTATCGCGCCACCAGATCTCAAGTACGGACTGATGCTGGCACCGATCCGCGAAGGCGGTCTGTGGCAGATCATCACGCTGTGCGCAATTGGCGCGTTTGGCTCATGGGCGCTTCGCCAAGCTGAGATCAGTCGCAAGCTGGGTATGGGGATGCACATCCCGTGGGCATACGGCGGCGCGGTGCTGGCCTACGTGACCCTGGTGGTCATCCGTCCCCTTCTCCTCGGCGCCTGGGGACATGGGTTCCCGTACGGCATCTTCTCGCACCTCGATTGGGTGTCGAATGTGGGGTACCAGTACCTCCACTTCCACTACAATCCGGCGCACATGATTGGCGTGACGTTCTTCTTCACGAACTGTCTCGCCCTCGCGATGCACGGCTCCCTGATCCTCTCGGTGACGAACCCCCCGAAAGGAACGCCCATCGGCACAAGTGAGCAGGAAAACGTGTTCTTCCGTGACCTGCTCGGCTACTCGATCGGTGCCATCGGCATTCACCGCCTCGGGCTGTTTCTGGCGGTTGGTGCGGCGGTGTGGAGTGCCATCTGCATCGTGATTTCAGGTCCCCTGTGGACGAAGGGTTGGCCTGAATGGTGGAATTGGTGGCTCAACCTTCCGATCTGGTCCTGAGGTCACCCGCACACATGCTAGAATACCAGAACCTCTTCACGCGCGTGCAGGTCCGGACGGTCCCCGAGCCCGGCCTTCCGCTGGATGATTCGCCCGGCGGGCGCGCCGGCAGTGGCACCTTCTCGTATCTCGCCGGCAAGTTCGGTGACGCCCAGATCGGCCCGGTGTATCTGGGCACGGCCGGTGTCCTGTCGTTGCTCTGTGGCTTCATCGCCTTCGAGATCATCGGCCTGAACATGTGGGCCTCTGTGGGCTGGGATCCGGTGGAGTTTATCCGCCAGCTTCCCTGGCTTGCCCTTGAGCCGCCCCCACCGCAGTACGGCCTGCGCGTGCCACCGCTCCAGCAGGGCGGTTGGTACCTCATGGCCGGCTTCTTCCTCACGGTCAGTATCCTGCTCTGGTGGGTCCGCACCTACCGACGCGCCCGTGCACTGCAGATGGGCTCGCAGCTGCCGTGGGCCTTCGCGAGCGCGATCTTCTTGTACTCCACGTTCTTCTTCCAGCCGCTGCTCGTAGGTAGCTGGAGCGAGATGGTGCCCTTCGGCATCTTCCCGCACCTCGACTGGACGTCGGCGTTCTCGATTCGGTACGGCAATCTCTACTACAATCCGTTCCACGCCCTCTCCATCGCGTTCCTCTACGGTTCTGCCGTGTTGTTCGCCATGCACGGGGCCACCATTCTGGCGGTCGCTCGGATGGGTGGTGAGCGGGAAATCGAACAGATCACCGACCGCGGAACGGCCGCCGAGCGCTCCATGCTCTTCTGGCGGTGGTGCATGGGCTTCAACGCCACCATGGAATCGATTCACCGCTGGGCGTGGTGGTTTGCCGTGCTCACGACCTTCACCGGCGGCATTGGCATCCTGCTCACCGGAACGGTGGTGGATAACTGGTATCTCTGGGGTGTGAAGCATGGTCTGGTGGCGCCGTATCCGGCGCAGAACCAGCTCACGCCGGAGCAGCAGGAGCTTCTCCGTGGCCGCTACCAGGGAACGGCGCCGGATTCCTTCCCGTCGTACGTTGTGCCACAGAACGCAACCATGCCCGACACCGCAGCAGCACCCATCGTCGTCGATTCGCTGATGGCTGATTCGCTCAAGACCGACTCGACGAAGGCGGGGGGTACCCAGTGAGATACGGACTTCGTCATGTCCTTCGCGCCATGGTCCCAGTGTCAGTACTGACACTGGGAGCCTGTGGCGACGCGTCGGTCGATACGGTGCAGGTGGGCTATCGCGGTACGGCATTGGAGCAGAACTACGATCGCGGTGACCTGAAGGCCAAGTTTGCCCAGGTGAAGCTCCCCCAGAGCCCGCCGCCCGCCGGCGAGTCTCCGCCAGGGCCGCTTCCCTGGAAGAATGTGCAGGTGCTCAACGACATCAGCATTGCGGAGTTCAACCGCACCATGATTGCGATGAGCACGTGGGTGGCAGGTACCGGCAACTGCGCGTATTGCCACAACGTGGCGGCCTTCCAGGACGACACGTTACCCAACGGCAAGCCGCTGTATACCAAGATCGTGGCCCGTCGCATGCTGCAGATGACCCGGAACATCAACGGGAACTACTCGCAGCACGTGAAGAACACGGGGGTGACCTGCTATACCTGTCACATGGGTAAGCCGCTGCCCAACGGGCTGTGGTTCTACTCCAGCCAGACGGACTACCTGCGTCACTACCTCGACCGTGACGGCGCTCGCGTCATCACGCAGGGGGTGGCGCCGAGCAACGCCAATCGCAGCTCGACGAAGCAGGCGGAATGGACGTATGCGCTCATGATTTCACAGTCCCGTTCCCTGGGCGTGAACTGCACGTACTGCCACAACACCCGTCAGTTCGCCAGCTGGCGTGAAGCGCCACCGGCGCGTGTCACGGCGTACCACGGCATCCTTATGCTGCGGGACGTGAACCAGAACTACCTCGCACCGCTGCAGCCGGTCTATCCGGCCGTTCGCCTCGGCTCCATGGGCGATGCACCCAAGGCACAATGCGTGACCTGTCACAACGGCGCGTACAAGCCGCTGTACGGGGCCCAGATGGCCAAGGACTTCCCGGCCATGTGGGGGCGTGCGGAATGGAACGGCACGCCGTTCCCGGCCTTTACGACCGCTGCATCGGACAGCACCAAGAAGGACAGCACGATGGTCGCCGCCCCTGCACCGACCACCGCTCCGGCGGCGGCTCCGGCTCAGCGCACCGGCGCCAAGAGCTCGACCGCCAGCTCCGTGGGTGGCGTGAACTAGGGCCCACGCACGAGCACCGCGCATAGGGCCCTTGGCCCGCCGCGCGGCCCGACCCCGTAGCGCCATTCGGTGCTACGGGGTCTTGCGTTGGGGCATGCTCCACTGTGTGCTTGCCGACTGGGTGGCGACCTTCGCCCGCGATCGAAACCGCCGCCCCCGTTCGCGCATTACTCCTGCGTTGGTCTGTCGCGCAGCAAAAGCGTCCGGGCCGTCTCCTTTCCCTCCCACCGAGTCCTCCCGTGTCTACGCGACGTCTGCCCGTGTACATCCTTGCCGACGCGTCCGGCTCGATGCAGGGCACCCCTATTGAGTCGGTCAAGTCGGGGATCCGCCAGCTGCATCGCGATCTGCTGGGTGACCCGCAGGCCATCGAGAGTGCGTACCTGTCGGTGCTCACCTTCTCGAATGCCGCCCAACAGATCGTGCCGCTCACGGAAGTGGCGATGTTCAATCCGCCGGACTTGCAGGCCAATGGGCCGACCAACTTTGGCGACGGACTGCGCCTGCTGCTGGAGTGTTTCGACCGGGAAATCGTTCGGACGACCGCCGACCAGAAGGGGGATTGGCGCCCGCTGGTCTTTGTGCTCTCCGATGGCGCCCCAACCGACGTGGATTGGCCGATGTACGCGCAGCAGCTGCGTGAGCGCCGCCCGGCCAACATCATTGCCGTGGCGTGTGGCGATCAAGCCGATACCGATGTCCTCAAGCAGATCACGGAGACGGTGATCCAGATGCAGGATATGTCGCCGGATGCGTTCAAGGCGTTCTTCCGTTTTGTGTCGGCCAGCGTCAAGCAGACGAGTGCCAAAGTCGGTGCTATGGCCGACGGAGGCAGCATCACGTTGCCGCCGCCGCCGCCCGGCATCACGATCGTTCCGTAAGTCGTGAATCGCGGCGTGCCCACTGGCCCCATCACGTCACCCGACGCCACTGCCGCCGCTGCGACCACAGGCGTTAGCGGCACACCAGACACGTCCGACACGGCCTCCGCTCCAACCACGCCCCCCGCAGGGGCGGAGCCGCCTCCCCGCCCCATCTGGAACGCGTTGGCCCCCACGGCACCGTGGTGCCCTGACGAGTGGCGCGAGCATCTCGAGGCCGTCGCGCCGGGGCTCTTCGCGACGGGCAGTGCCGCGGCGGTCCACGAGGCCACGGGAACCCACACGCGCGCCGAGGGCTGGTCGCTGCTGCTCGGCTCGCGTCGGGGACGTCTGCATGCGCACCGCGGTGATCACCGCGAAGATGCCGGCCATCTTGTGCACTTTTCGCGAGGGTGGTGTGCAGCTGTCGCCGACGGGGCCGGCTCGGCCACGTACAGCCGCTTGGGCGCGGCGATTGCTACCGTCACGTTGACGCACGCGTTGCGCGACGCGGTGCAGCATGGCCATGCTGCACGCGACGCGCTGGGCCCCGCGATGCGCCATGCGGCGCAGATGGCCAACGATCGCCTGCAGGAGTTTGCCGCGCGTGTCGGCATCGCCCTCCGCGATTTGCGCACCACGCTGCTGGTGGCGGCCTGGCACGACGGCATGTTGGCTGTGATGCAGGTCGGTGACGGCGCCATGGCGGTCGTGCACACCGACGGGGCGCTGTCGCATCCCTTCACGGCAGCCACCGGGGATTTTTCCGGCGAAGTCACGCACTTTCTTCCCGATGATGGCGCACTCGATGTGCTGCAATCGTCGCTCCGTGTGCAGACCGGCGACCATGTGAGTGGTGTGTTGCTGGCCAGCGATGGCGTGGAAGATCCGTGGTACCCGTTCACGCGACATGCTCACGTGTTGGTCACCACGCTGCGCGACGGGATCGCTGGTGAAACCCCGTTGCCCACCGCCCTCATCCCCGTGTTTACGGGCAGCGTCTTGCGAGCGGCCGATCCACTGCACGCCCTCACGGAATGGCTGGCGTTTGAGAAGCGTGGGGAAAACGACGATCGCACGTTGTGCCTGGCCACTGCCTCAGGGTTTGCCACGTCCGTCTCCAACGGTTAGTTGCCGATGGGAACGGTGACTTGCCGCCTGACCGATGGGCGCACGCTGCAACTCGAGGATGAACCGGTGGGGACCGGCGCCGAAAAGCGCGTCTTTCTCACACGGGATCGGCAGTTCGCCGTGGGGTTCTACTACGGCGCGCTGAGCGACCGTCGCGAACGGATGGATCGCCTCACCCGCATACTCACCAACTACAACCCGGCCCTCGCCAACAACGGCGCCTACTGGGCGCCCTACTTTTGTTGGCCGGTCGGCATGGCCAGCGGCGAGCAGGCGGTCCCTATCGAGTTTGCGCGGCGACAGCAGCTCGTGTGGCCCCCGCTGGCCGTCGTGACGCCGACCTATCGACCGAATTTTTATTTCACGGATCGGTTCGGATCGCAGCAGGAAAAAGAGGTGCGATGGTTCACGGGCGGGAAGGCGTCAAAGTTTGTGCCCCAGGCCGAGACGGGGACGCTGCTGACCCGCCTGCAAGTGGCCGTCCGGTTGGCGCGCGCCGTGCGACGCTTGCACATGGCGGGACTCGCGCACGCCGACCTCTCCAACAAGAATGTGCTGGTAGACCCGAAGAGCGGCGATGCCTGCATCATCGATATCGACTCGCTGGTGGTGCCTGGCGTTGCACCGCCAGCCGTGCTGGGGACCCCCGGATACATTGCGCCCGAAGTGCTCGCGGGCACCGCGCAACCCAGCATCGCCACAGATAAGCACGCCCTTGCCGTACTGCTGTATGAGTTGCTGCTGAATCGCCATCCGTTGCAGGGTAAGCGGGTCAACAGCACGCGCTCTGCTGAGGAAGACGAGCGTCTCTCGATGGGTTCGCGTGCGCTGTTCATCGAGCATGCCACCGACAAGCGAAACCCGCCGCACACTCCCATCCTGATTCCGTACCGCCGACTGGGGCACGCCCTTGCCCAATGCTTCACCCGCACGTTTGTCGATGGGCTGCATACCCCTCGGCTGCGGGCCGATGCGGCGGAGTGGGAGGTGGCGCTGTACAAGACGCTGCAGCGGTTGCATCCGCTTGCCAACGGGAAGTGGACTGTGCTGGGTGCCGGACTCCCGTTCACATCGCTCGCCGGCAACGAACGGATCAGCGGCCCGGTGTTCGCGGCGCACTTCTGGCGTGAGACGCCGCAAGGAATGGTCGACGAACAGGACCTGCTCGTGCTCTGGCACCACCTGGCCTTGCACGACTGGCATCTCCGCGTGGGGTGCCTTCCCGATGAGCGCGCAGATCGGACACCGCGGGGATACGTGGCGCAGCACGCCGGCAAATGGTGGCTGGTGAACACCAGCGATTCACCGTGGTATACCGCCGATGGCTCGGCGATCCGCCGCAACACATCGGTCGAAGTCGTTTCCGGACTGAGCCTGCGCATCGGTGACGAGTTGCCGGCGCGCGTGCTTCGGTTGGCCCCGCTCACCTAGAGCGCTTGATTGGTCATGTCGTCGTTCCCGGACCCGCTCCCGTCGCACTCACCGTCGCCTTTGGTCGGCGATGCCTTCGTGCGAGTGCAGGACGCGGTGCTGGCCGTATGGCCACTCACGCAGCATGGCCAGCGAGAACTGACAACGGCGGAGCGCAATCTGGTGCTCGACCACTGCGGCAGCGATTTTCGCCCCTTGGTAGAGCTCCTGTTGGACCTGGGCCAGATGGTGCGCCCTGCGCTGTCGTCGCAGAGCACTCCTACGCAGCCCGCGGCGGCGTGGAGCACCGTGCGCGCCGCCCAGGTGCATCGCATCATTGCGGCGCGCTATCTGCAGCCGGAAGTGGCACGCTGGGCCGTCGATGTCTGGGGCGTCGCGCTGGGGCTGACATCGACCGCGGACTCTCCGCGTGCGATGCACGCTGCGGACGTCGTCCCTGCCGACCATGCCAACGGGCCAGCCCCTGCGCGATTCACGGCGCCATCGCATCGGCCCTCTGGCCATGCAACGAACCAAGCCCCACGCCACACACCGCGGCAAAGCCGTGCGCCGGCCCCGGCCGTCGGGCCCGCACCGCAGGCGATGCGCAGCGCGGGGAGTGGCTCGCCTGGTCCTGTCTGGCAACCTTACGAACTGCGCGCTGTGGGGGTGTTCGCGGTCTTGGCGATCGTCTGCTGGAGCGCGCTGTGGGTGGCACTCCAGCGCCGCACAGCAGAACGCCCCGCAGAACGCCCCGCAGCTGCGGTAGCGCAAGCCGCACCGTCGATCGCGCCGAAGCCAGCATCCAGTACGAGGGGCGATGCCACCGGCCCCGACACGATGCCCGTGGCCCTTGATAGTGCCCGCGACCTGCCCTCATCGCCGCGCGCCGACGCCATGGCCTTAGCGGTACGCGAACGGGGCGTGGCGGGCCGCTACCGCGTGGTGCAATACGTGCGGTCGGTACGGGGCACGGATAACTGCGATGTCGTGGCGCGCGCCCTCATCACCGCGCGAGTCAGTGAGGAGGTCGTCGCACACCGCCCGGGTGCCACCGAGTTCTCGTTGTCCATGCGCCCGGTGCGGGGATCACTCGCCGCCGATGGCTGGTTTGTGGTAGAGCCGAGTGCGGGAACGACAGACCGTATCTCGTGGCAGTTCCGCATGCGCGGACGGTTCACCCTCGATGGTTTCCAGGCGGAAAGTGAAACGCGCACCAGCGCGATCATCCGTTGGGGGCGACAGCAGCAGTGCGTCGTGAACGCAGACCTGCTGGCGACGCGACTTCCCGCAGGGACATCGTGAGCCACGCCGAATGACGACGACGGCATTCGGGTTTGATCCGCGCCAGCGGATGCGCGATGCGCTTCGCACGCTGATCAGGGAGCATCCGGTCGACTGGCATCAGCCGACGTTGCTGGTGGTACGCAATCGTTTGCTCGACCACGCCGGCAGCGATGCCCGTCCGTATGCCGAGTTGCTGCTCGAGGCCTATCGGCGCGGTTGGCACACCACCCTCCCGACGACTGCCCTGGATCAGGCTCGCTGGAACGCGATGATGTCCCCGTTCCTGTTGCAATGGTGTGCCGAGCGCTTTCTCCTGCCGGAGATGGCGCGATGGGCGCTCGAATCGTGGGCGTATGCGCTTGGCGTGATCGGTCCGTCTCAACTCACCGTGGCACCGCCGCCGGAACCAATCGCGACGCCGACGCCACTGCCACGTGCCCCAACGCAAACGCGCCCAACGCCGACGACCGCAGCGGCGGCACCGTCGCCCGCGAAGAGCGCTGGCCCGGCACCTCTCCCACGATCGATCGCTCCGCGCAAGACGCGTTCGACCGGGAGCGGGCCGCGGAGCCGCTCTGTTTCGCGGGCGAGCGCACGGACGACGGCTACCACACCGGGTACGACAACGGGGAAGTCCGCGACCGCGACGACCGCGAACCGGGCGTCTCGGTCTGTCGCGACATCGCCCGTGGTCGACTGGGTCACCCGAGCCGTCGGCGGCGCACTCGCGCTGATCGCCATGAGTGTACTGGTGCGGGTCGCGTTGTCCCCGCGACAGGCGTCACTCCCGACGCCCATCACGGCGCCCATTGCCACCGCCAGCGGCGCGCCCGCTGATAGCGAACCGGCGCAAGGCGCACTGGCAGGAGCGCCGGTTCGCGGTGACAGCGGATCCACGGTTCAGTCCCCACTATCCGCACCAGAAGGATCAGCCGGTAGCTTCGCCATTCCGGTGGCACCGTCCAGCATCACTCCAACGCGTGGCGGTCGACTCGTTCCCTCGACGATTACCGGTGGCGTGCCCGTGATTGCGACGGAACGACCAGGGGTGCCCTCCATTACGAAGTCGGTTCTTCCAGCCTCGGCGGATTCCGCGCGTATGATGTTCGTGCAACCCGCTCGACGCGCCGGTGGCGATCCCCGCGTCGCGTCACGATCGGCGGGGCGCCCGATGATGACGTTCGACGAACTGCGCTTGCGGAGTGGGCAGGTACTGCGTGGCCGAGTGGATGTCGTGCAGGCCGGCTCGGTATTGTTCCGCGACCAGAAAACCGGATTGCGCTACGAGATCCGCAAGGATGACATCGACGAGATCATCAGCGAGTTTGGTGTCCCCGTGCGCTTTCGGGCGGCAGGTACCACGCCGCCCGTTGACGGCAGTGGAGCGGTGCGCAGCAAAGGGGTGGCGGGGCGATTCCGGCTGCGCTACGAAGCGGCGCGCGCGGTGGGATCGCGCGAGTGTGTTGAGGTCTGGGCGAAGGCCCCCAACGCCGAGGACATCGCAGTGGTGCGACATCGTCCAGGCGATGATACGCTCAGCGTGGCGTTCGAGGGCGGCGATGTCTTTCCCAGCAACATCGACGCCGAAGGGTGGTTCGCCAGCACCTTTCGTATCGTTCCCGATCAAGCGCGCACGATGACCGCTCTGACCACGCGCCTGAACGGGCGATTCACCCCAACCGGGGGACTGCAGGTGACCGTCAGCATTGTCTACTTCCGTCGCATGCGCACAGGAGGCGACGTAACGTGCAATGTGACGGTCAACGCGACGGGCCGGCGCGAATGACCACCGGCCTGCACTCGGTAGCGGCCGCG
>NZ_JBIJAW010000287.1:0-4180 GCF_044345575.1 Gemmatimonas sp. | reverse complement strand
TGGTCTGGATGAAGAGGCGGAAGTCGCGATAGCGGAAGTTGTTCTGCCAGCCGAACCGGAGCCCCGGGTTGGAGTCGCCGATCTTGCCGTACCAGAGCACGCCGTCGTCGGTACGCCGCGGGATGGGGTGTCCCCACCGGTAGTTCACGCCATCGATGTTGAGCGTGGTCCCCCAGAGGTTCTTGGCCACACCGTCGCGCCACGTGTTGCCGGCGCCCACGGGGACCACGTAGCCCTCGTTGTTGACCACGAACTGGTTGAGCGAGTTGCGGTGAACGGCGGGGAGCTGCGAGGGATTCTCGATGATCATGTTCCCCCACATCTCGCTGATGGGGGTGGTGTCGCACTTGTACTGCAGGCCGTCGTCGAAGCAGGTGCGGCCGAAGCGCTTGGTGTACAGCCACGCCTTGTCGGCGGTGAACAGCACATCCCAGCGGAGCCCCTTGGGGTTCGTGAGGATGGCGCCCTGCAGCGTGGCTTCCAGAATGCGTCCGCCGATGTGCGCCGGGTTGGTGACCTGCACCTGGTAGCCGGTCACGGCCGGTGCCGGGATGTTCACGAACACATCGCGGCTGGCGTTGCGCACGAAGGTGACGGTGCCGGAGATCCGTGACTTGTACGCGACGTCGAGGCCGAGCTCCTCTTCCTTCGTGAAGGTGGGGGAGATGTTCACGTTGCCGAGGGAGCTGCGCCGGATGGCGCCGGTCCCGTCGGAGCTCATGGACTCGTACTGGTTTGAGAATCCGGGGTTGAGCCCCGTTACGCCGTAGCTGTAGCGCAGCTTGAAGACGTTGAAGTTCTGCAGCGGGAACCACGACTCTTCGCTGAGCAGCCACGCGGCCGAGGCGCGGCCGAAGGTGTTCCAGCGGTTGGCGCGCCCGAACAGCGAGTTTCCTTCGCGACGCACGAGGAAGTCGCCGATGTAGCGCTCCTTGAAGGAGAGGCCGAGGCTGGTGATCGAGCCCAGCACGCGGTAGTCGGTGAGGCTGTTGGTGGTGGTGCGCACCGTGGCCTGCGACATGGCCTTGAGCCCTTCGGTGGAGAACTGCGTGCCCGTGGTGGCCAGGTTGTTGTTCACCTCGCGGCGGGCTTCACCGCGCTGCGAGAGCCGGATGGTGAGGTCGGAGATGCTCTTCACCGCCGACGCCGTGCCGGTGAAGATCCAGCCGCCGTTACCGGTGTTGCTGACGAAGAGACTGCCAAGGCTGGGGTTGAGACCGCCCGTGCTGGTGACGAGCGGTGTGCCCCTGGGCGTATAGCTGGTCTGGTTGTTGTCGCCGCGGTCGTAGTTGGCGTCGGCCGAGAGCGAGAGCCAGCTGGTGGGGCGGAAGCTGCCGTTGGCGTTGAGCAGCGTGCGCGAGCGCTCCACGACGTTGTCGGCGATGTACTGCGTGTAAAGCGGGTTGGTGTAGAGCGTGACCGAGTCGGGGACGATCACGTACGGGAAGCCGTTCACCGCGGGGAAGGGGGCGACTTCCCGCAGGTTCACGTCCGTGTCGATGCGGTAGAAGTTGTTGAACGAGGGGGCGGACACGTCCTGCACGCCGCGCGTGTGGTTCATGGACAACCCGACGGTCACCTTCTCGCTGAGACGCGAGTCGATGTTGAGGCGCAGCGAGTGGCGGGTGTACCCCTCGTTGTTCTCGAGGATGCCGGGGTTGCCGTTGCGGGTGTAGGCGAGGTTGTAGTTGGTCGCCGCGCTGTTCCCCTGCACCTGGATCTGCTGCGTGTTGAAGTTGCCGGGGCGGAAGAAGAGGGCCGCGTGATCGTAGGTCTGGCCCCGGAACGGCTGATCCATGAAGCCGTACTGGGTGAGCGCCCGCTGGGCGCGCGGCACCACGGCATTGTTGGCATCGAGCCAGCGCCCCTGCTCATCCTGTCGGAAGGCGTGGAACTGGTTCTTGGGGAGATTGGTCTGGAACTGGTCGGTGCCCTGTTCCACGCGCACCTGGAACTGGTTCGCACCGAGCGCGAGGCCGCGGCCACGCTTGGTGGTAATGGCGATCACGCCGGCGGCGGCGCGGGAGCCGTATAGCGAGGCGGCCGCCGCGCCCTTGATCACTTCGATGGACTCGATGTCCATCGCTTCGATGTCCTGCGTGGTGACGCTCTGCCCCTGATTGAGGAAGACGCCGTCGACCACGAAGAGCGGGGCGGGGGCCGATCCGCCTTCGGTGATGCCGGAGATGGGCGTGCGCAGCACGATGTTCACGCCCGACCCGGGTGCGCCGCTGGGGCGGGTGATCGCCACGCCGGCCACCTTACCGGCGAGGATGCCGGCAGCCGAACCGGTCGGCGGGATCGGGATGTTCTCGCTGGTGATCTTTTCCACCGAGATGGTGGACTTGGCCACCGAGGTGGCGTCCATCGTACCGGCCACGGTCACCTGATCGAGGCGGGTGGCGGCGACGGAGAGCTTGAAGGTGACGGTGGCCACGCTGTCGGCGATAAGCCGGACATTGTCGACGCGCTGCGCGCCGTACCCGATGCGCCGCGCTTCAACCGGAAAAATGCCGACGGGGGCGCTGGGGATGGCGAATCGGCCATCCGGTCCGGTACTCGCCGTGATGGGGGTCCCCACCACGAAGATGTTGACGCCGGGCAGCGGCTGCCCCGTGGCGACATCGGTGACCACCCCGGAGATGCGGGCGCGGCGGGCCGCCGTGCCGTTAGGGGTGGCGGGGGCGGCGGGCCGAGACGGCTGCGCCTCGGCGAGCGATGGGAGCCAGAGCGCTGCTGCGAGCACGGCAGCGGCGCTGTGGGACAGCAGACGGGGAGTGAGAGGCATGCGGGAGCGTCCGTCGTGCAGTGGAGGGGGGAGCGCGATCGTCCCCAAAGGGATGATTGCGCACGCCCAAACTACGTACGGACCACAACTCCGCCAGTCCTGTTCAGCACGCCAAATACGGCAGTCCGCCCGTCCCTCCCCCTTGGCTACCGCCGCATGGTATTGATGATGATGGCGCCGCAGCGGTCGGGGCGCATCGGGAGCCCCGGGAGGAGCACGGTATTGGGGTAGACCTCGACGCTCCGGAAGGACATCGGGTCGAGCTGGCCGACGCCGTCGTTCTCGATGGGCGTGTTGTCCAGATAGAACTGCAGCGGGCACCCGGAGCCGTCGGCGTTCGGGTTCATGATCCCGGTGCCGGCCCGGAGCGAGGTGGCGATGACCAGGCCGCGTTCCTGCTCGGATCGTCCCCGCCGCACCACGATTCCGGGCACTCCCTGAATGAGCTCCGCGATGGAGTACGGTCGCTGCTCGAGAATCTGCTCCCGGGTGTAGAGCCGCCCGGCCCCGACCTTGAGTTGCATGAGCCGCTCGGCGAGCACCTCCGCATTGGCCGCGGCCGCGTTCGTCCGTGCGGTGATCTCCACGGCGGTGAGCGTGCGCGGATAGCGCCGCAGCAGCAGGTGCACGGAGTCGTTGGCGGCACTGCCGACCACGACCTCACGCACGAACGGCACGTACCCGATGCTGCGGGCGACCACGACCTGCGGCCCGGCCGGCGGGTCGGCGATGCGCCACACGCCGCGCGCATCGGTACGGGCGCGCTGCCCGGCGCGGGCGAGGTAGATGTCGACATCGGGCATGGGTCTGCCGATGGCATCGACGACCGTGCCGATGAGGAGGCCGCGCGCCCCAGGGCTCTGCGCCGCGTCGGTGCGCGCGGCCCGGTCCTGCGCGGCGAGCGGTACGCCGAGGGCGTGGCTCAGGACGACGGCGATGACGGGGAGGTGTCGCACCGCGAACGTGGCTCCTGTGCGATGGAAGGGCGACCGGATCCGTCGCGCGAGGGCGTCGATCCGCAGCGTGGTGAGCTTCTCCCGCATCCCGTCTCCTGGGCCTCAAGGTGGTGACCCGGTGGTTCCGGGTGGCAAGAAGCTAATTCATGGGCGCGAATTCGCGGACGGGCCGCGGCATTTCTGGGGTGCGCGGGGGGGACGCGCGAGCACGGAGATCACCGAGGTGGGTGAGCGCATGGAGAACAGCAAATGCTTTCGCGGTTCTTTGTGTCCTCACGATGCTCGGTGAGCTCGGTGTGGACGCGTTCCAACCTTGAGGACGGCTGGCTTGGCCGGGGGGACGCGTGAACACGGAGATCACCGAGGTGGGTGAGGGCATGGAGAACAGCAAATGCTTTCGTGGTTCTTTGTGTCCTCACGATGCTCGGTGAGCTCG
>NZ_JBIJAW010000285.1:0-4191 GCF_044345575.1 Gemmatimonas sp. | reverse complement strand
GGACCTCTCGAGCCGCGACGAGAATCGTATTCGCATCACCACCGGCTACGACGCCGAGGGCAATGTGGCTGCTGATGCCACCGGTGGCATCACGCGTGACGCCACGGGCGCCGAAGAGAACGCGACGATCGTGACCATCGGCGAGTCGCCGGTGCGCGCGGGGCTGCTGTATGTGGGCACCGACGACGGCAAGCTGTGGATCACGAAGAACGACGGGGGGACGTGGGAAGACCTGAGCCTGCGCCTCCCCGGCGCGCCGCCGTTCTATCACGTGAGCAAGGTGGAGCCCAGCTTCGCCGACTCCGCCACCGTGTACGTGTCGGTGGACATGCACCGCGAGAACGACTTCTCGCCGTATCTCTACAAGAGCACCGACTTCGGCAAGACGTTCACACGCATCGATGGTGGGCTGCCGCGTGGTCGCCCCAACACGGTGTACGTGGTGCGCGAGGACCCGGTGAACGCCAAGCTGCTGTATGCGGGGACGGAGCTCGGTGTGTTCGCCTCGCTCGATGCGGGGGCTTCGTGGTTCCAGCTCAACGCCGGCATGCCCACCGTACCGGTGTACGACCTGCAGGTGCACCCGCGCGATCGTGAGCTCATCGCGGGGACGCATGGTCGCGCCATCATGGTGCTCGACGTGGCCCCGCTGCAGCAGTTCACCGGCACGGCGCTCTCAGCGCCGGCCACACTGTTCGCTCCCGCCGTGGCGCTGCAGTACGGCGAGCGTCCGGTGGGGTCGGAGCCCCGCGCGCAGCGCATGTGGCGCGGTGAACGCACGAATGCCGGGGCCACCATTCGCTATCGCCTGGCGCAGCCGGTGCAGGGGGGCGTGCGGCTCTCCATCGTGAACGCCATGGGTGACACCATCGCGCGGATTACCGGCACCAACACCGTGGGGATGAACACCGTGGTGTGGAACTTCCTCCCCACGGGGAGCGCGCCCATGCCGGCGATCGTGGCGGGCGGGTTCGGCTTCGGCGGCGGCGCGGCACCGGCTAACCCGAACCTGCAAGTGCCGGGCTTCCCGCGCGGCTTCGATCCGCGTCCGGCCGAGCGTGGCGTGGCGGATAGCACCGGCAGCCCCACGTATCAGGCGCGGCAGCTGGCCCAGCCGGCGGCGGCCGGTCGTGGGCAGGGCGGTGGCGGCGGTGGTTTCGGCGGTGGCTTTGGTGGCGGGCGTGCGCTCGCCCCGGTGGAAACCGGCGATTACCGCGTCGTGTTGCACTCGGGTACCGCGTCCATGGCGCAGCCGTTGCGCGTGGTGCGCGTGGCTCCCGAAGAGCGCGCCGTTCTCATCCCCGCCAAGCGCTGATCATGTCGTTTGCCAAGCACGGCCTGCAGGTATTCGAAATCCCTATCGAGGTCCTGGCACAGGACATCGACGACAACGACCACGTGAACAACGTGGTCTATCTCAAGTGGATCTTCGACGTGGCGCTCGCGCACTGGAACGTGAGCGCCCCCGACGACATGAAAGCGGTCTACGGATGGGTCGCGACGCGCCACGAGATCGATTATCGGCGGGAGGCGCTCTTGGGCGACCCCATCGTGGCACGTACATGGATCGGCACGGTGGACTCCCGCCGCTTCGAGCGCCTCACCGAAATCGTGCGCACCAGCGACGATCAGGTGCTCTGTCGTGGTCGCTCCATCTGGACGCTGCTCTCGCGAGAGACGGGGAGAATCATTCGGATTCCCCCCGAGATGGTGGCGCTGTTCTCGGCGTACATGCACGCGGGCTGAGGCCCGAGTCTTTACTCCGCCCCCGCCGCGAACTCGCGGATCAGCCGTTCCGCAGCCGCTTGTTTGCGAAGTCGCGCCACCTCGAGCGCACTGCTGTTCGGCGGAATCTGCCAGTAACCGTCCCCCGCCGCCCAGCGCACATCGGGCGACGGCGCGAGCTGCAGGAGTACGCTGAGAGGGGCGAGACTGTCGTTGCCGGCGCAGCGGCCCATGAATTCCGGTAGCCGTTCCATGAACGCAGCGCGCAAATCGCCGTCGGCCGCGAGTCGCGCCCGCACCCCGATGACGTCGCCGAACGCGACATCCACGGCGATGCCATCGAGGCCTTCCTGTGGCAGCTCCACGCCACGTGCCGCGAACAGTTGCAACACATCCGTGCGGCCATGCCACGCGGCCAGTGATGCCGCACTCACGCCGTTGAACGCTCGCGCCGCATCGGCGCCCGCGTCCAATAGCGTCTCGATGATCGCCACATGGTTGTCGCGCCGTATGGCCTGCAGCAGCGGCGAGTGCGGCCATGGACCGGGATGGTTGGGGTCGGCCCCATGTTGCAGCAGTTGCTGCACACCGTGCAGGTCGTGCCAGTCGGCCTTGCGCAGCAGCAAGGTGGCGAGACTGTCGCGCGACAGCGGTACGGGTGCCGTGAGCAGCGCCTCCACCACGTCATGTGCGTAATGCTCCGCGGCGTGGTACGGCACCTCGTCATCGTTGGGGTCGGCGCCGTGGGCGAGTAGCAGCGCCGTGAGCGGGGCGCAGAATGCCACACCGGCGGCGCCGTACAGCGCGCTTTCGAACTGTGGCGTAGGACCGTGCGCTACGTCCATGAATCCCGTGTTCACCGGCGCGCCTGCGTCAATGAGCGTGCGCGCAACCGCCACGAAATCTTCGGCTCGAGCTGGCTCGTCGCGCAACCAGCGGGAAAAGCAGCACCAGGTGAGCGCGTCCCAGTCGTACGGTCCGCCGCGCGCGGTAGCGAGTGCCGGGTCACGTTCGATCCATTGGCGCACCGCCGGTGCATTGCCCAGCACCGCTGCGGTGTAGATGCTCTGCTCGGCGAGCAACGGATCGGCCTGAAGCAAGGCACGCGCCTCGTCGAGCGTTCCGCTGCGGTGTGACGCCGAGACGGGAACGGCCGATGCCACCAGCAGAGCGTCGACGGCGGCGCTGTGTGTCAACATGCGCTACGGCTGCCGCGCGAGGGCGCGTGATCCGTTGTACACGTACACCACCTTGCCGCTCTCCACCCGATAGAACGCGGGCTGGGTGCCGTTGATGAACAGTTCACCTGCCGCGCCGTGCTTCACGGGTACGGTGCTCGCGCCCTGCGTGATGAACAGCGAATCGCCGCGTTCCGTGAGTTCCACCACGTTGCGACTCATCGCGTACCGCCCCACTAGCAGCGCACGCTCGGCGGCCGTGGCGTCGCGCGGCGTGCTCCGCGGCTTGAGCTCGAGCGGTGCACCCAGTGCGAGTTCGAGCGCCTTGCGTTCGATGCTGCTGATGCCACTGCCGGGCCCATTCACCAGCACGATCACGCTGGTCTGGCGGCCGGGTACCATCGTCAGTTGCGCATTGTAGCCGTTGATGGAGCCACCATGCGTCCACACGCGCTCCGTCTTGCCGGCCAACTTGGCGTTGCCCACCACCAGACCGTAGCCGTACATCGCGGAGTCGAGTCCGCTGCCGCCGGGATGTGGTACAGCGCCGGTGGTCATGCGCTTCACCACGCTCGGACGAATGCCCCATGCCACGTCTGGCTGTCCCGACGTCATGAGCGCGATTGTAAAGCGCGCGAGTTCCGGCGCGCTCGAAAAGAGAAAGCCCGCCGCCCACTGCGCGGTGTTCTCCGTCATGGGGCGCACGATGGTGGGCGGATTGTTGGGGCTCGCCACGAGGTGGCCCATGGCCGTGGGCCACGTGAGCGCTTCGAGTGGCTTGAAGGTGCTGAGCGACATCCCCGTGGGGCGCATGACGCGCTCTTCGACGAGGGTGGCGAAGCGCTTCTTGCCCGCCATCTCCGCCACGTACCCGGCCATGCTGATGCTGGGATTGGAGTAGCTGAACGTGCGCCCGGCATCGGTGAAGAACATCGTGTCGCTCACCTCGCGCATCACTTCGCCGAGTGCGCCCTCACCCATACGCCCGTAGGCTACGGCATTGTCGAGCCACCCGGCGCTGTGTGTCATGAGCTGGTGCGCCGTCACTTCCCCCACACGTTTGCCGGCGAGCGTGGGGATATACGTGGAGATCGGCGCGAGAACGTTCAGCTGCTTGTCTTCAATCAACGACGCAATCGTGGCACCAGTGAACATCTTGGTCACCGAGCCCACGCGCAGCAGCATGTCGGCGGTCATGGGTTGCTGCGTTTCCACATTGGCGAGCCCGTATCCCTTGGCGTACACGAGCTGCCCGTTACTCACCACGGCCACGGTGGCGCCGGGGGCA
>NZ_JBIJAW010000286.1:0-4191 GCF_044345575.1 Gemmatimonas sp. | reverse complement strand
CTCACCGAGCAACTCGAGACCGTGCGCGTCGACGGGAATTACTATCGGCAGCGCGCGGAGCAGTTGGCGACGATGCCAGCGGCCATCGAAACCCTCGAGGAGTCGCGCCGATCCACGCAGCATGAGGTGGCAGCAGCGGAGCGACGACTTGCACGCATCCAGGCGGCCCTCAACGAGGCCACTACGGTGACCGAGCAACGGGCACAGATGACGGCTCGCCTGGCCGATGCCACAACGCAGCTGGCCGCGATCCCCACCGGGTACGACGCCGCATTGTATGCGACGCTCAAGGGCGACGCGCAGGAGCTGCAGGAGCTCGAAACCCGTGTAGCGCGCGTGAGCGGGATGCTGGACCGCGAGCTCACCACGCGCACCGAGCGCACACGCGTGCTCGCGGCGCGCGATACGGCGCGGGCGCGCATGATCGCTCTCGAGGACCAGTGCGCCTCCCTCGGGATGGACGACAGTGCCTACGGCACCGTGCGTGAGCGCTACGAAGCGGCGGCCACTGAGGCCCGTCGCGCCGAGGTGGAGGCGGTGTCGGCCATCGGTGAGGCCGATCGCGCACGCGCGGCGCTCGACAGCGCCGAGCAGGCGCGTCGGGAGTTATCACGGCTCCAGGGAACGCTCGAGACTCTCGAGACCGAAAAGCGCCTCCACGACGAACTCGATCGTGCGCTCACCGATCTGCGAACCGATCTCAACTTCCAGTTGCGGCCGGAGCTGGCGGAGATCGCCAGTCGTTTCCTCGATGATCTCACCGACGGCCGGTACACGCACCTCGAGTTCGACGAGGACTATCGTCTCACGGTGATGGAAGAGGGACTGCCGAAATCCGTGATTTCCGGCGGTGAGGAGGACCTGTGCAATCTGGTGCTGCGGCTCGCCATCTCGCAGATGATCGCCGAGCGCGCCGGGCAGGCCTTCTCGTTGCTCATCCTCGATGAAGTGTTCGGCTCGCTCGACGAAGCGCGCCGGGCGAACGTTGTGGAGCTGTTGCGCCGACTGAACGACCGCTTTGAACAGGTCATCGTGATCACGCACATCGAGCAGGTCCGCGAAGGGCTGGACCGGTTGCTGCAGGTGCGCTTCGATGAGGCGCGCGGGTGCAGCGTGGTCAGTGGCATCACCGTGCCTACTGACGCTGACGGCGGGAATTCCCCGTCGGTGTTCGACGCCGACATGCTCACGCGTTCGGAGCCGTGACTCCATGACGGCGTCTTCGCGCTCCTATCGCGCCGCGCGCCCCGTGGAGGGACCGTTCGTGGCCACGGTGGAGGACATCCCGCAGCTCAACGAGGTGTTCACCGAAGCGTTCACGGAGCGCTATCGCAAGGACGGCATGACCGGAGTCCGAGTACCACCGCTCAACCCCGCCATCTGGCAATACGCCATCGAAGACGCCGGCGACGGGGCCTTGTGCTGGCGTGACGACCGGGGGCGGGTCGTGGCCTTCAACATGGCGCATCACTCCGGTAGCGAAGGGTGGATGGGTCCGCTGTGCGTGCGCCCCGATCAGCAGGGGGCTGGGCTCGGTAAGGTCATCGTGCAGGCCGGCATGCGGTGGCTGCGCCTGCAGCACGCGAAGGTCATCGGTCTCGAAACGATGCCGCGTACGATGGACAACATCGGCTTCTATTCGAACCTCGGTTTCGTCCCCGGGCATCTGACGGTCACGCTCACGCTCGATGCGCTCGCATCCGATCGTCCGGCCCGACGCCTGTCGCAGCTGCCACCGGGAGCGCGCGCGGCGGCGATGGCCGCGTGTCTGGCACTCACCACACAGCTCATGCCCGGGTACGATTTCACCCGGGAACTCGAACTCACCGATCGGCTCGCCCTCGGCGACACGTTGCTGTTCGGTCCGCCTGACGCTCCCTCCGGATTCGCCGTCTGTCACACCGTTCCGCTGGTGGAGGGACGCGTGCGCGACGAACTGCGCGTCCTGAAGCTGGTGCTGGCGCGTCGGACCGAGTTACCGCAGATGCTCGGCGCGCTCGCCGATTTCGCCAAACGCTCGGGAACCCGACGGCTCGCCATCCGCCTGCAAGGCGATTATCCGGAGGCGTACCGCACATTGATCGCCCTCGGTGCGCGCGTGCGCTGGACCGATCTGCGCATGAGCGCGCATGGCTGGAACGAGACGCCCCCCAGTGAGGGGATGATTCTCTCGAACTGGGAGATCTGAGGTCGGCGCGCTACTTCTTCGCCGGACCGTCCGGGGTGTCACGCACGACGATGCGCCAGATGACGAGGAACACACCGGCGGTGAGCAGCAGGTGAACCCATCCGGGTGCTTCGGTAGCTACGGTGAGCCCGCCCCAGACGACGAGCATCACGATTCCGGCAAGAAGAGTGAGGTCCATGCCACAATGTAGTCGAAATCGCGATTGCGCGTTCCGTGACGGCTCCCTACACTATGCGTCGTTAGAGTAGTCGCGGGGCGGAGAGGTTTTACTTCTTGAGCCGATAAGTCCTTAGAAGGGATTCAACACACGGGTGAACGTCATGCCCCAGTGCGGGGAAGGCGGTAGCACGGTGAGAGTCTTAATTTTTTCTTTGGGCTTCAAGATCACCCTCTTCGTTCCCGTATTTCTCGAAAACCCCGCCCGTGTGGCGGGGTTTTCGTTTTTGGGGCAGATTCCTGAGGGGACCCTGACCCCCGTACGCATGAATCCCCTCGCCGGCGTACCCGGACTCGGCCAACGGAACCATTCGATTGGCCGAAGCCTTGGTCTGGTATGCCAATCGTTACCGTAACGCGCCGCCTGCGCTTCAACGCGGCGCACCGTGTTCACAACCCCACGCTCTCCGATGCCGAGAACACCCGGCTGTTCGGCAAGTGCAACAACCCCAACTGGCACGGCCACAACTACGAGTTGGAAGTGTCGGTCAAGGGGTCCGTGGACGAGCGGACTGGCTACGTGATCGACCTGGGGCACTTGCGGGACGTCGTGGAACGCGAGGTGATCGACCAAACCGATCATCGCAACTTCAACATCGACGTGCCGTACATGCAGGGAATCAACCCGACCACGGAAAACGTGGTGGTGGCCATGTGGCGCGTGCTCGCTCCGGCGATCGCTCCCGCCCAACTGGTTCGACTGCGGCTCTGGGAAACCGAGAACAACTATGTCGACTACCAAGGGGAATAAGGACGTGATCCGACCGGTATCGGGAGTGTCGTCGGGGCGTGCAGCGGTGAGTGTGGTGGACCCGGACGACTATGCCGTCGACGGCAACCTCGTCGAATACGAGACGATGGTGCGTCGCCAGCTCGAGCTCATCGGGGAAGATCCCGATCGTGAGGGACTGCTCAAGACGCCCAGCCGTGTGGCCAAGGCGCAGATGTGGCTCACGCGCGGGTACAGCCAGACGGCCGCCGACGTCATCGGTGACGCGCTGTTCGCCGAAGACCACGAGAACATGGTGATGGTGCGCGACATCGAGATGTACTCGATGTGCGAACACCACATGCTGCCCTTCTTCGGCAAGGTGCACATCGCCTACATCCCCAACGGCAAGATCGTGGGGCTGTCGAAGCTGCCGCGTGTGGTCGAAGTGTTCGCGCGACGTCTGCAGGTGCAGGAGCGCCTGGGTGAGCAGATCGCCGACGCTCTCGAGGAGGTGCTCCAGCCGAAGGGCGTGGGCGTCGTGATCGAGGCGGTGCACCTCTGCATGATGATGCGCGGTGTCGAGAAGCAGAGCTCGCGGACGATCACGTCGTCCATGCGCGGCCTCTTCCGTGATGACGCGAAGACGCGCAGCGAGTTCCTGCGGCTCGCTCACGCGCCCACGCAGTACTGACCGGCACTGGTCGCAGATGTCGCTGAGCGGACAGACAGCGCTCGTGACCGGCGCGTCGCGCGGCATCGGCCGCGCGACCGCATGTGCCCTCGCTTCGGCGGGGGCACGCGTGTTTTTGCTGGCCCGTTCGCCCGCACCCCTCGCCGCGCTCGCCGCTGAGCTTGGCAACGGCGCCGCCGCGTATCCGTGCGACGTGACCGATGCGACGCAGTTGGCCGCTACCATGGCGGCCGTGCTCGGCGAGGCAGGCGGCGCGATCGACATTCTGGTCAACAACGCGGGGGTCTTTCCCCTCGCCCCGGTCGCCGACACGTCGCCCGCGTCGTTCGAGCACACGCTCGCGGCCAATCTTGCGGCGCCGTTCCGGGTGCTGCACGGCGTGCT
>NZ_JBIJAW010000003.1:0-42665 GCF_044345575.1 Gemmatimonas sp. | reverse complement strand
TGCCCCTTGGGAAACCCCCAGTTCTTGTAGCTGTCGCGAATGAGGAGGAACAGCGGCTCGCCGTTGTGCAGGCGATACACGACCCCGCCGGCCGACGTTTCGAGCTTCGCGCGCGGGCGCTTGCGCCCGTCGGCGCCATCGGGCGACGACGTCTCCGGGGTACGGTGCGGGTTGCGCGCGGGCTGCGACATGGCCGGCGGTTACCGGTGCGGTGTCGTGACGGCGTCCGGCGGCAAGCTGCCGGGGAGACCAGCGATCAGCGGGGCATCGTCGTCAATCGTGGCCCGACCCTCGACGAACTGCCGCACCAAGGGGTCCGTGCTGTGCTGGATCTCGTCGACCGTCCCCACGGCGTGCACCCTCCCCTCGTACAGCATAGCGATGCGCGTGCCTACGGTGTAGGCACTGCGCATGTCGTGCGTGATGACGATCCCCGTGACGCCGAGCTGTTCGCGCATGCGCACCATGAGCTGGTCGATGGTGGCCGAAGTAACCGGGTCGAGCCCGGTGGTGGGTTCATCGTAGAGGATGTACTTGGGGCGCAGCGCAATGGCGCGCGCGATCCCCACGCGCTTGCGCATGCCGCCGGAGAGCTCGGCCGGCATGCGGTTCTGCACGTCGGGGAGGTCGACCAAGCGCAGCGCCTCGTCGACGCGCGCGACGATTTCCTTTTCCGACAGCTCGCCCTGCTTGCGCAATCCCATGGCGACGTTCTCGCCGATGGTCATGGAGTCGAAGAGCGCCGCAAACTGAAACACGTACCCGATCTTGCCGCGGAGGGCATAGAGATCCTTCCGGGACAGCTGATCGACCCGCAGGCCGTCCACCCATACCTCGCCTTCGTCGGGCTCGAGGAGGCCGACGATGTGCTTGATGGCGACCGACTTGCCGGTACCCGAATAACCGATGATGACCATGGTTTCGCCCTCGTTGACCTGGAGGGAGAAGCCGCGGAGCACCTTCTTGGGGCCGAAAGCCTTGTGGACGTTGCGGAATTCGATCATGGGATCACAAATATGACACCGGTGCCGCGCCATCGCTAGGCATGCCGCTCCGCAGTGGCATGCCGACCACGACATCGGTGCCACCAGACAACACCACGTGGCGGCTTTCGTCGTTCCGTTATCTGGAAGTATTTCTTGTTCGGCCCGTTACACACGTACCGATTCGTCGGCACAAAGCTTGATGGATGGGGCCGTTTTGGGGTGCACTTGTCCACAACTTCAACATCGACCGAGGTCCCGGGTGCGACGTCGCATCGGCTGGTCCCTGTTCCGCAACACCGCTACGGCCGCGTTGCTTGCCTGCGTCACGCCGGCCTTCGCGAGGGCGCAGCTGCCCGTGGACGGCACGTGGCAGGTCTTTTTCTGGAATGAAAGCGGACCGGCCTTGAGCCCCTTCGACTCGTTCGGGGTGTCGTCTCTCAATCCGTTCCGGATCCGAGTCACCGATGTCTGCCTGATCGGTGACCAGTTTTTGCTCTCGTGGACCGGCACGACGACCGGCTCCCTCGCGACGGGCGCATTTGGGACGGACGGTGATCTCGCTTCTTGCGAGAGTGGCGATGCTGCGTGGAACGATGAGCGGTTGAGCAAAGGCCAGGCGCTGTTCGCCCCGGGGTCGTACTCGTTCTCACTGTCGACAACACGAACGACGCCAGACAATCCTGAAGGCGGCGCTTTCATCCAGGCGGCCGAGGTTCCCGAACCATCGTCCGGCGCACTCCTTGGCGCGGGCCTCATCTCGATGGTGGTGGCCGCCAGGCGTCGCCGGCGAGCCTAAGCGGCAGAGGCCGTGTATACGACAGAGGGGGCGGCCGAAGTGATTCGACCGCCCCCTGTCTGTTCACCGGTGGTACGTCTTAGGCGGCGAAGCTGCCCAGCGCGCGCCCCACGTCTCCCTCGCGCAGGCGCTTGAGCGCCCGGTCGCGCAGCTGGCGCACGCGTTCACGGGTGACGCCGAGCATGGACCCGATTTCCTCGAGCGTATGCTCACGCCCGCCTTCGAGCCCGAAGTAGAGGCGCAGCACCTTCGCATCACGCGGCGGCAGGGTGGAGAGTGCCTGCTCGATTTCGTCGGTGAGGAAGCGGTTCATCGCTTCTTCTTCCGTGTCCGGCATTTCATCGGCGACGAAGCGCTCGATGAGCGAGCGGTCGCCGTCCGGATCCATGGGCGCATCGAGACGCACGTCGCCGGTGTTGAGCGCGGCGAGCGACTGCACGACGTCGACGGACAGGCCGGTCACCTGCGCGAGCTCCTCGGGGGAGGGCTCACGGCGCAGCTTCTGGCGGAGGATCTCCGACGCCTTGATGATGCGCGAGAGGTCGGCGGTCCGGTTGAGCGGCACGCGCACGGTGCGGCCCTGCCGCGCGAGCGACGACAGGATGGCCTGACGGATCCACCACACGGCGTAGGAGATGAACTTCACGCCCTGATCGGGATCGAACTTTCGCGCCGCGGTGAGCAGCCCGACGTTGCCCTCGCCGATGAGATCGATGAGGGGCAGGCCGCGGTTCTGATACTTCTTGGCGACGGAAATGACGAAGCGGAGGTTGCGCTTCACCAGCTCCTGGAGCGCGTCCTGATCACCAGCGCGAATCTTCTTGGCGAGCTCGATTTCTTCCGCGGCCTTGAGGAGCGGATACGTCGAGACTTCGTAGAGATACTGGTCGAGGATGTCGCGTTCCGGCTCGCTGGGCGCAATGCCCGCGGGGGCCGCACGACGGCGCTTCCGCTTGACTTCGGTCATGATGTGCTAAGCGACCTTGGGATGAGACATCATCCCTGCTGAAGAGACGAAAAAAGGAGCAGTGACAGCAGCAGCCACGTGGGGGTCGGCTGGCCTGGCATCGGCGCCGGCACACGCCCAGTGTAGCGAGTTGCAACCCGCCCGCCCTGCCGACTCGCCAAAGGATCAGCGGGAGCGACAGCGGAACGGGGGTAGCCTTGCAAGATACGCCAGCGTTGGGGAAGCGCCAGTGTGATTTCTGGGAGTCTGCTTGACGCAGGACATACACCTAACTAGACTGCGCGGTTCCTGAGACCCTGCTGCACGACGCCAGCCCTGCTGGTTCGCGGCGACGAGGTTCAGGGACCGGGGCCGTAGCTCAGTTGGGAGAGCGCTTGAATGGCATTCAAGAGGTCAGGGGTTCGATTCCCCTCGGCTCCATGCCCCGGATTGCTGGCTCGGTCGTTCTGACCGTCGTCATGCAAAACGAGGCGCCCGGTGGTGCGACGTGTTCGCCACTCCGGTTCATGCGGGAATAGCTCAGTTGGTAGAGCACAACCTTGCCAAGGTTGGGGTCGCGGGTTCGAGTCCCGTTTCCCGCTCTGCAGGTCCGATGTCGAGGGTCGTTAGCTCAGTTGGTTAGAGCGCCACGTTGACATCGTGGAGGTCACAAGTTCGAGTCTTGTACGACCCACTGTTGGTGCAGGAACCAGGTGTCGCTGGAACGATTGGGCAGTAGCGACGATCGCTCTGAGGCACTAGGTTGCGGGTCCCTCGCCAGGCGGCGCTGGGAGCATGAGGTAGCAAGTGCGGTACTTCGGTGTGCGTTGGTGGTGGTCCGTTGCGCCTGTAGCTCAATTGGATAGAGCATCTGACTACGGATCAGAAGGTTGGAGGTTCGAGTCCTTCCAGGCGCGTTGTTGGTTGAGTAGGTGCACCAGAGTATCGCACGGGGCGTAGCTTAGCCCGGTAGAGCGCCTGCTTCGGGAGCAGGAGGTCGCTGGTTCAAATCCAGTCGCCCCGACTGTGATAAATAGAGACCCCGCATCGACTTCGGTCGGTGCGGGGTTTTTGTTTGCCCCATCGGCGACGTCGACGCGCCCCTCCCTCGCCGCAGAGCGGCGGCCCCGGAACCCCGGAACAGCTTGCGCGGCTCCCCTGGGGGCCCTAGAAGTAAGGTGGGCATTCGTTACCGCGGAAAATGCCGGAGCGTCGTGCACTCACAGGCGCGGCGATTGGCATCGAGCCTGCGCCATCGGCCCCCACCCTGCGAGGTATCCGCTTGAAGCTCGAGTCCCCCGCCTTCGCCCACGGCGCCGCCATCCCACCGGAGTTCGCCTTCGCGCGCCCGGACCCCGCCACCCGCATGGCGCTCTCCAGCAACCGGTCCCCGGCTCTTGTGTGGTCCGAGGTGCCGGAAGGCACGAAGAGCTTCGTACTCCTCTGCCACGACCCGGAAGTCCCCACCGTCGCCGACGACGTGAACAAAGACGACCGCCGGGTGCCGTTCGACCTGCCGCGTTTCGACTTCTTTCACTGGGTGCTGATGGACCTCGCCGCCGATGCGCGCGCGATCCCCGAGGGCTTTGGCTCCGAGGGCATCCAGCCGCACGGCAAGCCGGGCCCCGAAGCCCCCAACGGCTGCCGGCACGGGACCAACGATTACACCCTCTGGTTCACAGGCGATCCAGCCATGGAGGGACGGTACTTCGGCTATGATGGCCCCTGCCCGCCCTTCAACGACACCGTCATCCACCCGTACACGTTCACCCTGTACGCGCTCGACGTGGCGCGGTGCCCGGTGGAGGACGTGGTCGATGGCCGCACCGTTCGACAGGCCATCGAGGGGCATGTCCTCGCCCGCGCCGAACTGACCGGCACGTACACCCTCGCGGACGACGCGCGCGCGCGATGACCGTTTCGTGACTGGCGCGAATTCGCGGCATCGCCCTCAACGGTCGTGATGCACCTCGACGCACTGCGCCAGGCGGAAGTGCTCCGCGCGCTGTCGGAGCGGACGCGCAGCCTCGTGATCGTCTCGGACACGCGCGACTGCATCGAATGGGTGAACGAACCATTCTGCCGGCACACGGGGTACGCGCTGGCGGACGTGGTCGGACGCCCGGTGGACGAGCTGCTCAATGGCCCCGATACGGCCCGCGAGGTCCGTGATGCGCTGGCGTTGGCACGCGCCGAGGGACGCCCCACCTCGGCGGAGATTCTGCACTACCGCCAATCCGGCGAGCAGTACTGGGCGCTCGTCGAGGGCGCCCCGATTCACGACGCCGCCGGACGACCGGCCGGGTACATCAGCACGCACACGGATGTCACCGAACTCCGGATCGCCAGCAGCCACGCAGCCGTGGCCCGGCTGGTGGGCGATCGATTGCTGCAGTGCCATTCCATCGAGGAGGCTGCGCGCCTCGTCACCGATACCCTCGTCGGCATCCTCGACGTGCGCGCGGCCTGCGTGTGGACGGTGGAGCCCGGGCACTCCGCGCTGCACTTCGTGACCGGAGCCGCGTCGGCGGCGCCGTTCGAGGAATGGGTCCAGATCACTTCGACGCTGTTGTTTGGCGGCGGAACGGAGTGGCTGCAGGGTGTCGGCGCCCCCGGTGTCGCTTGGGGAACGGCCGCGCCCTGCCAGCGCACCGACTTCTGGATGAACGACAGCTCCGGCCGCCTCTCACGACGCGCCGACGTGGCCTTCCGGACCGGAATCCGCACCGTGTGCGCCGTACCGGTACTCGGGAGCGAAGGCGTGCTCGCCGTCATCGAATTCGCCGGGTCGCACACCTACCCGGGCTACGATCGCCTCCCGCGTCTACTCGAGCAGGTTGCACAGCTGCTCGGCGCTTTCATCACGCAGACGAGCACGCAGCGGACGCTGCGCGCCCTCTTCGACCAAAGCCCCGACGCGCTCCTCGTCGTGGACAGCGACGGCGTGGTCACCATCGCCAACGCCCGCGCACACACTCTCTTCGGCACCCTGCAGGGATGCCTACTCTCGGCCGTCCTCCCCGAAGCCGAGCGATGGCGCACACTGAGTCGCACCGATCCGCCGAACACGGTGCACGAAGGGGTCGCGCGGCATCTCGACGGCACGACCTTCGATGCCGAGTTCACCGTGGCGCGCGCCTCCGGTCTCCAGGCATCGTCGGACATCGTCTCCGTCCGCGACCTCACGGAACGGCGGAAACATCTGGCGGCCGAGCGCCAGATCGCCGAAATGCAAATGGCGGTGGAGTACGCCAACCAGGCGAACCGGGCCAAGAGTCAGTTCCTGGCGCATATGAGCCACGAGATTCGCACGCCGATGAACGCGATCATCGGCATGTCGTATCTGTGCCTGCAGGAGGAGCTGACGGAACAGGCACACGGCTACCTGACGCGAGTGCACCGATCGTCGAAAGACCTGCTGGCGGTGATCAACGACATTCTCGACTTCTCGAAGATCGACGCCGGGAAAGTGGAACTCGAACTGCGGCCCTTCGCGCTGCAGGCCACGCTCGATCAGGTCGACGGTATCTGCGGACATCTGGCACGCGAAAAGGCCTTGCGCTTCGACATGCACGTTGCCGCAGACGTCCCAGCGATCGTCGCCGGCGACGCGCTTCGGCTGGGACAGATCCTGCTCAATCTCGCCGGGAATGCGGTGAAGTTCACAGAGCGCGGCGGAGTGCGCGTCGAGATCCGTCGCCCCGTGTCGGCACCCGCGTTGGACGACGGCCGGTTCGCGCTGGAGTTTCGCGTGCACGATACCGGCATCGGCTTGAGTGCGGCGCAGATCGACACGCTGTTTCAGCCGTTCAGTCAGGCCGATGCCTCCAATACCCGGCGGCACGGTGGCACCGGGCTCGGTCTCGCGATCGCCAAACAACTCGTCGAGTTGATGCGGGGCGAGATCTGGGTCGAGAGCACCGTCGGGCAAGGGAGCATGTTCGCCTTCACGGCGTGGTTCACCGCGGCTTCACTCGAGACGCCGGAGGAGCCGGCGGGGAACACCGTCGACGTGGCCGCAGCGCGAAGCCGGCTGGCCGGTTCCCGCATCCTCGTGGCTGAAGACAACCCCTTCAACCAGGTGGTGATCAAGAAGTTGCTCACCAAGGTCGGGGCGAGCGTGACGCTCTGCGCGAATGGGCTCCTTGCCCTCGACGCGCTCGAGCACGAGGCCCCGTTCGACCTCGTGCTCATGGACGTGCAGATGCCGGAGATGGACGGGTACGCCGCCACACGACAGATCAGGGCGACCCCGGCCCTCATGGGCACACGCGTCATCGCCATGACCGCGAATGCGATGGCCGAAGACCGTCGCCTCTGCATCGAGGCCGGCATGAACGATTTCGAGCCCAAGCCCATCGATCCCGACCACATGTATGTGACGCTGGCCAAGTGGCTGCCTGCGCATTCAGCGAACGGGTAATGAGGCCCGCATGAGCGTTCCTCGCACCAGCAGGCAACCGCGCCTGCGCGCGATGCTCAACAGCATCAGCTTCCGCATCTGGCTACCATTGGCTGTCGTGCTCACGTGCGCGCTGACGGCATTGGGTTCGGTGTATGCGGCGCGGCAGGTAACGCTCGTGCGCCGGAGCATCACCGGTCGCATGACCGAGTCGGCCAAGGCCGCCGCGCTCGGTGTGGAACTGGCTATCGAGCGCAAACAGCGCGGGTCCCTCGACCGCGTCATCGAGGTCACCACGACGGCGCACGATTTCGCCTGGGTCGCCATCCTGCAGCAGGGCCCTGGCGCTGACAGCGCGCATGTCCTTGCCGTGTATCCGCGTAACACTCCGGCGGCTCTCGTACTGTCCCGCAGCGACAGTCTCCACCTGCGGGCACGAGCACCGGTTCGCACGGCAGCGATACGCGGTGCACTGGTGGTCGCCATGTCGCAGTCGCAGATCGAGCAGGAGATCGCGGCGTTGAACCGCTCGCTGTACGGCGCGCTGCTCGGGATCACCCTGCTGGCGCTGCTGGCCGTGCTATTGGTGTCGCGTGGGATGGCGCGCCCCATCGCGGAGCTTACGACCGTCGCCAATGCCCTCCGTGATGGGCAGTACGATGTCCCGGTGACGATTTCGTCGCGGATCACCGAGGTGGATAACCTCGCGCAGGCTGTGCGCGAGTTGGGGGACTCGCTCAGCGACGCATGCCAGCGCATGACGGATGCGAATGCCACGCTGCTGGAAGCCAAGCAGGCGGCCGAGGCGGCCGATCGGGCCAAGAGTGCCTTCATGGCCAATATGAGCCACGAAATTCGCACACCGCTCAATGCCCTGGTGGGGCTCTCGCACTTGTGTCTGCAGACCCCGTTGTCGGGGAAGCAGCGGGACTACGTGGGCAAGATCGAGGTGGCGTCGCAGAGCCTGCTGGGCCTCGTGAACAACGTGCTGGACTTCGCGAAGGCCGACGCTGACGCCCTCGTGCTGGAAAGCGAACCGTTCTCCTTGCGCGTCGTGCTTGACCGCGTCGACGCGATCGTGGGAGACGCGGCGCGCGCCAAGGGGCTGACGCTCACCATGGAGCTCGACGACGCGATTCCCACGCACCTCCAGGGGGACGCGCTGCGCCTGCAGCAGATCCTCACTAACCTGGTGGGCAATGCCGTCAAGTTTACGCCGACCGGCAGCGTACGCGTGACCGTGGATTGCGTGCCTCCGCCGTCTCACGAAGCGGAAGCCGCCGCCCGTCTCAGGGCCACGCCTTCGGTCCGAGTGGCCTTTCAGGTGATCGACACCGGCATTGGTGTGAGTGAGGAGCAGCGTGAGCGCCTGTTCCGCCCGTTCAGTCAGGCGGATTCGTCCATCACCCGACTCTACGGGGGGACCGGTCTCGGACTGGCCATCAGTCAGCGCCTCCTCACGGTGATGGGCGGTGCGTTGACCATGCACAGTGTCCCATCAGAAGGCTCCACGTTTCGCTTCGCCCTCGACTTCGAGGTCGCCGGAGCCGTGCTGTCGGCATCGGAACTCACGGCCGCAGGTCCGGAAGGGACCGCCCCGCGCTTTCGTGGGCAGCGGGTGCTGGTGGTCGAAGACAACCCGTTCAACCAGCAGGTGGCGCGCGAACTGCTCGAACGCGCCGGCCTGCAGGTGACGATTGCCTCGGATGGCGTGCAGGCGATCGAGGCGCTGGACGGCTCAGACGGGTTCGACCTCGTGTTGATGGACGTGCAGATGCCGGTCATGGACGGCATCGAGGCCACGCATCGCATCCGGACACTTTCGGCGCATCCGTCGGTGCCGATCCTCGCCATGACCGCCAACGCCAGTCAGGACGACCGGCAACGGTGCCTCGAGGCCGGTATGCTCGACGTGATTGCCAAGCCGATCGTCCCCGAGCGACTCATCAACACCCTCGGAGCATGGCTCGACCATCTGCCGCTCGCGACACCAGCCGAACCGATGACCGAGACCACGGCCGCGCCCGCGTCGATCGAGGAGGCGCCGCTCCCCCTTCGTGCACTGCGCAAGCTGCTCGAGGACGACGAAGAGGCGATCCAGGAGGTGCTGACGCACTTCCTCGAATCGCTCACTGAAGCGCGTGCCGGGATCGATACGGCAATCGCGTCACATGATATGCGAGGCCTCGCCTTTCACGCGCATCGGTTCAAGTCGGCAGCCGGCCAGATGGAGGCGACGGAGTGCTACCGGCTCTGTGCCATGCTGAATGAGATGGCAGTCCTCGAGGGACCCACGGTGCATCTGGAAGCCGAAGTCCTGGTGCGTCAGCTCGTGCCGGTGCTCGATCAACTCGAGCGGGACATCGAGCGGTCACGGACTCTGCCGCAATCCTGACGCGGTGTTCCGGCGGCACGCCGCGCTGGGCGTACCTACCGGTGCAGCGCGGGCTCGCGTGCCGTCCTAGGCGTACTGTTGGTCACGCCGCCGCACAGCCGACGCGGCCGTGCGCACGAATTGGGACACGAGCCCATCGAGCGACGCTGCCTGCGCCCGCATCTCCACAGCGGCCGCGGCCGACTCCTCGGCTGACGCCGCCACCTGCTGCGTCACCGCTTCCACCTGCATCACACCGGTCGTCGCCACGTGGGCGGCATCCCGCTGCGCACTGCTCGAGGCCGCGAGCGCCGTGAACACCTGGCTGATCGATTCCATGCGCGCATCGAGGGCACGCAGCGCCGAGACCATGCGGGCCGTGAGCTGTTCGCCTTCCCGCGTCTGGGTCGTCGCGGCTTCGATCAACGCCGTCGACTCACGTGCCGCCGCGGCGGACCGCAAGGCGAGCGCGCGCACTTCCTCTGCCACCACGGCGAAGCCACGTCCGGCGTCGCCGGCCCGCGCCGCTTCCACCGCGGCGTTCAAGGCGAGCAGGTTGGTCTGGAACGCGATCTCTTCGATGGAGTGCACGATGCGGCCAGTTGCCGCACCTCCCTCGGCAATACGGGTCATGGCGCGCGCCAGTTCGTCGGCGGTGCCTACGCTTGCCCGCGCAGCCTCCCGGCTCGCCTCCACGAGGGAACCGGCGTCGGCCGCGGTGCGCGCATTGACTTCGCTGGAGCTGTTGAGCTCACGCAAGCGTCCGGCAATGGCTTCCACGGCGACCCCCTGCTTGGTCGCCCCGTCGGACAGCGCCACAGAACTGCCCGCGATCTGTTCGGCCACCGAGCTCAGCTCGCCGACTGCCATCGCCACCTCGCCGAGGGCATCGTCGAGATTGGTGATGGCGCGATTGATCGCCGTTTCGAGATCCGCAAGGTCATTGGTGTAGTGGCTGACCATTCGCGCCGACACGTCCCGTTCCGCGACTGCCGCAAGAACGCCGTTCGCCTCACGAATCGGCTCCGCAATGGTCTGCACCACGGAACGCACCCCAACGGACAGTTCGCCGAAGACGCCCGGCAGTACGGGCGCGTCGGTGCGCACGTCGAGCACACCAGAGCGCGCGAGGGCGATGTCCTTGCCGATTTCCTCGGTGGCGTCCCGGAGGCGAGCCATCGCCGTCTGCAGCGCCATCACGGCATCGCCGGTATTCTGCGCCATCACGTTTACATCACGGATGACGGCACCCACCTCATCCTCACGGGCGTATGTCACCGCCTTGGGGGGCGTCACGGCAACGGATACGATGCGACCGTCAGCCAATTCGCCAAGCGCCTCTCGCAGCCGCTGCAGTCGCGTCCGCAGATCACCGACCGTCGTCGAGATGGCGCCAAGCGCCCCGGTCACCTGCCCCGCCATGCGACGTCCGAGAAGCACCGCGAATGCGAATGCGGCAAGACTGATGCCGATCGCCACCTGCTTCTCAAGGGCGGCGGTCTTTTCGAAGCTTGCGAATTCTTCGGCCGCGACGCGCTGCTGCAGCGCGGCCAGATCGTGCAACGTTGCGGACAACGGATCGACCGCCGGGTACAGGGCGGTGGTCAGGATTTCGCTGAGCATTGGCGTACTGTCGGCCGCGTACGCCGCCTTCAATCGTTCGAGTACCGGCTCCAGTCGCGTAATCTGGCTGTCGGCGCGGGCCGCGAGCGCGGCTTCTTCAACGGTCAGATAGGTGGCGCGATAGGCGGCCCACTGCGACCGGATGGTATCACGCGCGGCCGCCAGCGTTTCCCCCGCCACCTTGCTTGGCAGCAGGCCATCCTGCCGCTTATGCGCCGCATCCACCACCGACACCGTGTAGGCGTCGCTGATGAGCTTCAACTGCCCCAGCGGCACCACGCGATCCAAATAGATGGTGCGGGTGCGGGTGGTGAGTTCCTGCTGGAAGCCGAAGAGCGTTGCCGTGACGCCGAACGTCAGCGCCGCAACGAAGAGAAAGGCAGCGGTCAGCCGGAAACCGAGCGAAGCGTTCGACCAGCGCATGGTGGTGGTGTGTGGAGAAGAAATTTCGAAAACGGGAAACAGGAAAGCGTCATCGCCGGCGCCAAGCACGCGCCGAAAGCACCAACGCCCCTTGAAAGGACGCTCGACGGTTAATTCCGTTTCACCACCGGATTGCTGAGCGTCCCGACCTTCTCCAACTGTACTTCCACCACATCGCCGGCCTTCATCTGCTGGGTGGTGCCCGGCGTGCCGCTGTAGATCACGTCTCCCGGCTCCAGCGTCACGTACCGACTGATGTAGCTGACGATCTCGGCCACGTTGAAGATGAGATCCTTCGTGCGCTGCGACTGCACGACCTTGCCGTTGAGCCGGGTCTCCAGCAGCAGGTCGTCGTAGTTCACCCCCGTCACGATCACGGGTCCGAGCGGTCCGAACGTATCGGCGGCCTTGGCGCGGAACCACTGCAGGTCACTCTTCTGCCAGTCGCGCTCTGATACGTCGTTGCCGGTGGTCACGCCGAACACGTACTCCTTCGCGCGCTCCTTGCTCACGTTCTGCGCCCGCTTGCCCATCACGATGACCATCTCGCCTTCGTAGTGGACGTTGTTCGCATCGGAAGGCAGGACGACAGTGTCGTTGTGTGCGATGATAGAGGTGGGAAATTTGGCAAAGAGTCCGGGGTACGCGGCGGCGGACCGTTCCCCGAGGTGCGTCTGATAGTTGAGCCCCACGGCGATCACCTTCGACGGGGTAGCCGGCGCGAGCAGCGCCACGCCGCTCCGCGGGACCTTGACGCCTGTGGGCGTGCCGCCGAGCCACGGCGCGGCGCCGAGTTGCACGATGGTTGCCCCCTCGAGTCGACCGTAGGCCACCTTCCCGTTGAATCGATAGCGGACATACTGCTGCGATTGCGCCTCGAGCATCGTGGGAAAGACGGTGGCGAGCGCAAGGACCAGGGCAAGTCGCAGCATAGGGACTCCGGGGATGAAAGGGGTGGAGCGGCACGTTTCGGCGAAGTTACCACACGGAAAAACCAGAATGTCACATTCCCTCTTCTCGAACTGGGCATCCGGGGGTGAATATTTCACCAATGAGTGATCACCCTGATTCGGCAGATCCGATCGAGCGGATTGCGCGCCTGGAACGACGGGTGGAACGCGAGCGCACAGCGCGGCGCGAAGCCGAGCGCCTGCTCGAATCGAAGTCGCTCGAGCTGTTCATGTCCAACCGGTCGCTGCAGGAACTGGCCGACAATCTCGAGCGGCGTGTAGAAGAGCGCACGGCCGAGATGCGGACGATGCAGGAGGAGTTGCGCCACTCGCAGAAGATGGAAGCCGTGGGGTTACTGGCCGGCGGCGTTGCACACGACTTCAACAACATGTTGATGGTCATTGGCGGGGCCGCCGCGCTGTTGCCTGATGCCGACGTGGGTGAGCGTGGCGCGATCCTCGCCGAGTTGATCTCCGCGGTGCAGCGTGGGCGGGAGCTCACCTCGCGCTTGCTGGCTTTCAGCCGAAAGACGGCGGTCGAAGAGATCGACATCGACCTTGGCCTGAGCATCTCGACGTTTCGTCCGCTGCTGCAGCGGTTGCTCACCGAGCGCGTCGCGCTGCACGTCGACGTCTCGCCCGATCTCGCGGTGCGGCTCACGCGAGGGGGACTTGATCAGCTGCTGTTCAATCTCGCCGCCAATGCGCGGGATGCGATGCGAGATGGAGGCGTGATGCGCCTCACGGCCACGCCCTGCACGATTACCGTCGGCGAGGCCGGGACGCTCCAGCTCGAGCCGGGCGAGTACGTGTGCCTCGAAGTCAGTGACACTGGCGAGGGGATGGACGCTGAAACGGCGCAGCGCGCCTTCGATCCGTTCTTTTCCACGAAACCGGTGGGGCAAGGGAATGGTCTCGGACTCGCCACCGTGTATTCACTGGTGCGGCAGGCCAAGGGCAGCATTGCCATTCGTACGGTGGTCGGTGAAGGCTCCACGTTTCGGGTGCTGCTGCCGCGTGTCACCACACCGAGAGTCGAGCCTTCGCCAGGGGCTGACCACTCCCCGATCGACCCGGTGATCGGCGCGCGCGTCCTCGTCGTCGACGACGATCCGGCCGTTCGCCGCACTGTCGCGACGCTATTGCAGCGTCAGCAGTTCGAAACGGACGAGGCAAACAGCGCGGAGGAAGCGTTACAGCGGCTTACCGACACGCCGACGCGTTTCGACATGGTCGTCAGCGACGTGCGCATGCCCGGCATGAACGGCTGTGATCTGGCACTCGCGCTCCGCGCCATGCACCCCACCCTACCGGTCCTGCTGGTGAGTGGATTCGTCGACGATCTCTCGGTTCAGGAACGCATTCAAACAGCGGGGCTCATGCTCATGAACAAGCCGTTCGACGTGCCATCCTTTCTTTCCGTCGTGAAGCGTACCGTGCGCGCCAGCAGCCATCGCCGTCAGGGCCACGGGGAGCTGCGCTCGTGAAGGGCATGGTCTTTACCGAGTTCCTTGACTATGTCGGGGCTCGATTCGGCGACGACATGGTGGACGACATGATCGACGCGGCAAATGTGCCCAGCGGTGGTGCCTACACCGCCGTGGGCACATACAACCACGCCGAAATGGTGGCGCTCTGCGAAGCCCTCGCCGAGCGGACCAATTCGTCGGTGCGCGACATCGTGTGCGACTTCGGCGACCGCTTGAGCGATACGTTCGCCCGCGACTTCCCGGACTTCTATCGCCGTGCCAACAATCTGTTCGACTTTCTGAGCAGTATCGACGACCACATCCACGTGGAAGTGCGCAAGCTCTACCCGGATGCCGAGTTGCCGCACTTCGTGGTGGAGCGCCGGACGGCCACGCAACTGGTGTTCCTGTACCGGAGCCCCCGGCGCATGGGTCACCTGTCGGAAGGTCTCATCATCGGCTCCGCGCGTCAGTATGATGTGACCGTGCGCGTGCAGAGCGACGAGTTGCCGGTCGAGCAGGGAATGGCCGTGCGCTTCACGATCGACTTGATCTAGCGCCAGCGGCAACCGACGCGCCCCATCACGGGGCGGGTCGGCGGTACAGCCCCACGAGGACGCCTTTCGCGCGCACATGACCTGCCATGGCGCGCATGATCGCCTCGCGCGTGGCGGCCGGCGACATGGCCGTGGGTGGCACATTCAGCATGGTGTCGAGCGCAAACAGTTCGAACACGTAGTGATGAGCGGGCCCCGTGCTGGGCGCTGCGGGGCCGCGATAGTACGGGCCGCTCACGCTGATCTGTCGCGTGCCATCCGCGAGTTGGGCGCCGCTCGGCACGCCCTCCGCGAGAGATGTCGCTGTCCCGGGGATATTCCAGACCAGCCAATGCAGGGCATCGTCGGTCCCATCGCCCATCGCCGCATCGGCGTCGTGCACCAGTAGTACGTAACTGCGGGTGGAATCAGGGGCGCCGCTCCACGACAGCGCCGGCGACACATCGCGGCCACTTTGCGCCTGTCGCCGTGGCATCTCCGCACCATCGGTGAATGCCGTGGTGGTGAGGGTGAGCACGCGCATGGGCGTACGGGACTGCGCCTGCGCGATACCGGCTGTCGTGGCTTCGGCCGTGACGAGTGCGAACACCATGGCGGCGCCGCGGAACAACCTCGAGCGGATCATGTTGCGCTGCCTCACTTGTAGGACGCCGGCTGCGTCTTGCGCCACGCGTCGTAGCGCGTGCGCAGGGTTTTCACGGGATTCAGATTCTCACCGGGCTTGATGACGTTCGGCCCCTGCTGATTGGGCTGGGCCACGGTGAGATACAGGGAATACTTCCCGTTGCTGTGCGAATCCCCGCTCACATCGGCGCGGTTGGCCATGAGGATGTACGCGATGTACGCCGTGCGCCCTTCGCAGGCGATGGCGGGCTTACTCCCGTCGGCCGGCAATGGCGGACACACGCACCGACTGTCACCACCGTACTGGTCAGCCGTTTCGAGCGCCGCCATCACACGATCGGTGAGCGCCCCCTTGGTATGCACGAAGGCACGCACGGCGTTAGGGATCACGTCACCGGTGCGCAGGATGTTGCCCTGTATGGAGTAGTAGATCTGCGTGCCCGGCACCTGCCCCTGGATATCCTGCGTCACATAGCCGTTCGACAATCCCGAGTGGCCCGCGGTACGACCGGTGAGATCGACGATGCCGAACTGTCGTGACTGGAAGGCGGGATCGGCCGACAGCATCTCGATGATGCGGGCGGGGTCGGTGCCCTTCTGCAACTCGCGGTAGACGAGCATCTGGTTGGCATGGGTCCCGTCGACACCGGCCTGACAGGCCGCGACGCCCTTGCCGGGCACGACCACCGCCTGAATGCCGCTGAGAAAGGCATCGTCGCGGTCGACACAGGTGGCGGAGGCGATGACGACGCGCCCGGTCGCCATGTCCACGGCAATGACAGACCAGGTGGCGTAGGCGGCGCGTGGCAGCAGCACGCAGGAAAGCGCCAGAACGAACTGGGCGAGAAAACGAGTGGAAAGTCGCATACCCATAAGAGGCAGCGAGTACCGGCATTCGTCCAGCGTTGACCCAGCGGACTGTGGGGAAAACCTGTACGCGGCCCCGGGCGCCCGCCGACGGCGCCGGCCAGCGGTGCGACGCACTGTACGTGTATCTACCGGAGGAGAACATGAGACAAGGCACATTCATGACGTGCCGCAACGCCATCGTGGCGGTCACCGCATCACTGGCGTTGACGTCCCCGGCGATTGTGCACGGACAGGGGATGATGGGACGAGGGGCCGGCATGCGCCGCGACACCGTCGCGGCGGCCGTGATGCCGGGGGTACACGAGCTGATGATGAATCATCAGAAGCTGCGGCGCACGGTGACCACGTTGCCGAACGGGGTCCGTACCGTTACCGAGTCCGACGACTCGGTGATGGTGGTGCAGTTACGACACCACGTGGCCACCACCGGTGTGCTGGTGGAGAAGTCGCAGGATCTCGATGTGCCGCCGGCCTCACCGACGCTACGTCGGCTGCTGCAGCGCGGGGCCTCGATCACGCGCCTCGTGGAGCATACGGCGAAGGGCGTGGTGGTCACGGAGACCTCAAACGACAGCGTGACGGTATCCCTCCTGCAGGCGCATGCCGCGGAGGTCACCGAACTGGTAACCCGGGGCATGGCCGCGATGCACGAGAACATGATGCGGCGACGCGGACCGCCGCCGCCGTGAATCAGGGTGTCCGGTCGTACAGCAGGATGGAAGCAACGCGTGATCGCCAGTCGTCAACGCGTGTCCATTCAGCGATGGTGGCCCCGGACTGCTCGTGTGTCAGGGTGCCGATGAGGCCGGCCACCTCGCGCCGGCCGATGAGCCGCGCGAGATGATTGTGCCCCGACGGATTGGCCGCAGTGGGATAGGGTGCCCACGCGAATTCGGATGGGTGTTGCTTATTCACGGCGTGCAGTAAGCGCAGACCGAGGGCCACGGGGCGATGATCACGGGCCACGAATTCGGCGATCGCCGGAGCTCCGAAGACACGGACGTCCAGTGAGAGTCGCACACCCTCGCAGCGTTCGCCACGATATGGCCCCTGAGCGGGAGTAAAGGTCGTTGGCGAACACGTCACACCGGCGACCTGAATGGACGGCGCGATCGCCTCGGCGTTCATCCACGGCGCCCCGATGGTGGTGAACGGGGCATCGGTTCCCCGGGCGACGCTCACGTTGGTCGCCTCGAAGAGGCATGTGCCCGGATACCAGATGGCGCTGTCGAACGCAGGCATCGCCGGCGAGGTGGGCACCCACGGCAACGCGAAGGCCGGCCAGGCACGCGACGGCTCCCAAGCCTCGCAGCAGATCACCTCGAGCAGTGCGTTCGGGCAATGCTCCCGCTGCCACAATCGTGCAAGCTCCCCCAGCGTGAGCGAATGCCGCAGGGGGATATCGTCCTCACCGATGAACGACCGGCAATCATCCGAGAGCATGGGTCCTTCCGCTGCCTCCAGCATACCACCGAGCGGGTTCGGGCGATCGAGCACCACGAGAGGTATGCCCGCCTCGGCACAGGCGTGCAGCACGTGCCACAAGGTCCAGGCATACGTGTAAAATCGAGCGCCTACGTCGGGGATATCGAAGAGCACAGCGTCGAGCCCCGCGAGATGTGCCGCGTCAGGACGCATGCGTTCGCCATACAGTGAGACGACCGGAAGACCCGTGAGCGGGTCCGTGCCGTCGTCGACCCGTGCGCCATCATCAGCGGCAGCCGTGAGCCCGTGTTCGGGGCCAAACAGCCGGACAAGCGGGAGCCCGGCCTGGAGCAGGGCAAGACGGGGCCGCGTGTGCTCCGAGGACGCGAGGCGCGCGGCATCGTTGGTCACCAAGGCCACGTGCCGCCACTCCCGCCACCGTCTTGGAGTACTCAGCAGAACATCGGCGCCGAAGCGCAGGGGATGAGGTGACACGCGGGAAACCGGAGGGAAACAACGGCAGTGGCGCACGAAGAGTAGAATATGAAGTCGTACCTGTGCACCGACGATCCCACCCTTTCCCTCCCCAGACATGCTCAAGCGTCCGTTCACCAGACGAGCACGCGTGGTGGCCACCACGGCGCTCGCCGCCGCGATCTCCGCGTGCCTTCCCCACGCCCCGCTGGCGGCGCAGGCCAAGGGCAATGTGATTCCGGGGATCGAGGTGCTGCTCTCCGACTCGCTCCATCTCCTCCGCGGCAAGCGGGTGGGCCTGCTCACGAATCACTCCGGACGTGATCGCCAGGGCACGAGCACCATCGACCTGTTGTTCAAGGCGCCCGGCGTAAAGCTCACGGCATTGTACGGGCCCGAGCACGGCATTCGCGGTGAGGCCAAGGCCGGCGCCAAAATCGCCGATGCGGTCGACGCGAAGACCGGCGTCAAGGTGTACTCGCTCTACGGCGCGGTCGAAACGCCGACGCCCGACATGCTCAAGGACGTGGATGTGCTCGTGTACGACATCCAGGACGTGGGCGCGCGCGTGTACACGTATCAGTGGACGCTGGCGCTGACAGCGGCAGCGGCAGGGAAGCCCCTCGTCATTCTCGACCGGCCCAACCCCATTCGCGCCGATCGGTTCGAGGGCAATATCCTCGATCTCAAGTTCCGTTCACTCGTGGGCCAGCACGCCGTGGCGCTGCGGTATGGTCTCACCGTCGGCGAGCTCATGAAGTATCTCGTGGGGACCAAGGCGCTCAATGCGAGCGTGACAGTGGTGCCCATGAAGAACTACCGGCGTTCCATGTGGTACGACGAAACGGGCATGCCCCGCGTGAACCCGTCGCCCAACCTTCGCACGCTCGATGCCGAACTGCTCTACCCCGGCACGGTGTTCTTCGAGGGCACCAACGCCACGGAAGGGCGTGGTACGGATGCGCCCTTCCAGCTCATCGGCGCGGACTACCTCAAGGACCATGTCGCCATCGCGGCCACACTCAACGCGATGAAGCTGCCCGGCGTGCGCTTCGACACGGCCACGCGCACCATCGAGACGGGCTACAAGTTCGGCGGTAAGACCATCCCGATGATCAAGGTGGGCGTGACCGACCGCAACCGCGTGCGCCCCGTGGAATTGGGCATCCGCATGCTGCGCGCGTTCAAGGCCGCCCACCCGCAGGAGTTCACGTGGCGCGAGCCGAGCGTCAATGCCGCCGGGCGCATCAAGGGCATCGATCGCCTCGCCGGCACCGATCAGCTCACGAAGGCGGTGGATGCGGGAACGATCGACGCGCTGATCAGGCAGTGGGACGCGGACGCGAAGCGATTTGAGACGATGGTGAAGCCGTACTTAATCTACCGCTGAATTCGAGTGGTGAGACCCGAGCATTGAGCGGGAGAATCGAACGGCGAGACTCAGAAGCGAGCCCGGATAGAAACGAGAGGCCAGTGCTCTCGAAGCGAGAAGTCAGCGTGCACCACTGACTTCCCAACTCGAGGACACTGGCCTCTCGCTTCTATCCGGGCTCAACTCTCAGCCTCGGAGCTCTCCGACTGGAGGCTCGAGATCGGAGTCTAGAGATCGGAGTCTCGAGCCTCTCCTCTCGACTGTTTACCAGTCGAGGCGCATACCGACCTGTCCCATTCTCGCCGCGAACGCCGAGAGGGGCACGCCGAACGTGGACTGGGGCGCACCCGCGGCGGTGAACTGCTGATTGCCGAAGGTGAGGTTGTTCTTCCAGTTGAACAGGTTGAACGCCTCGGCGGACACGCTGACCTTCTTGCCGTTCCAGTTGAGGATCGGGCGGGCCACGCGGATATCCACGGTGCGATACCAGTTCGGCCACGCATTCGCCGGCAGCGTAGTGCGGTTACCCGTGGAGTTCACGGTGCCGCCCGGGAAGTCGTCGCCGAGGATGTTGTTGAGGTTGATGTCGCGACCATCGGTGGTGAGGAACGGTCGCGGGCTGGCGATCGTGGTCACACTCGAGAACGTGAACCCGAACGGCAGCGGCAGGATGTTCGACAACGCCACACGATGGCGCTCGTCGCCCGTGGTACGCTGGCGGTTGAACAGGAACATGTAGGCGAAGTTCGGCAGCGCGGCCGTATCGAAATCGCCCTGATACCAACCGAGGGTGTAGGCGAGGTTCACGCGGGCCTTGGCACGCTGCCAAGTCGCCTGTACGAGCACCGACGAATAGTTCGAGCGGCCGATGTCGTCCCAGATGAGGATGTCGCCGAACGCCGGAGTGAGCTTGCGGCGGGCGGGCGTGACCGTGCGATCGAGGTAGTTCGGATTCCGCTGGACGTACAGGTTCTCCATGTTCTGGCGAACGTAGTCCACGTTGAAGCCGAGTTCCGGCGTGAGCTGATGACCGACACCGAGGGACATCTGCTTCGAATGCGGCGTCTTCATCTCGTTGTCCATCAGGATCGGCGAGAGTGCCGCCGATGCGCCGGCAATCACGCGCTGACGCAGCACCGCCGGGTCACTCGTGCCCGGATTGGCGAACGTGTAGGTGCGCCACTCCGAGTTGCGGCGTTCCTGGAAGCCCATGAAGCTCGTGACACGGTCGTAGATGATGCCGAAACCGCCGCGCACGAAGGTCCTGTTGTCCTTGAACGGATCCCACGAGAAGGAGACGCGCGGCGAGAAGTTGCCGAGCTGGTTCTTGCGGTTACCGGTGTTGATGAACGGCCGGAGTTCGGCGATACCGGTGAGCACCGGATCGCTTGCCCACGGCGTCTTGTAGCTGTTGTTCATCGTGTTGATTTCGGCGTCGTGCCGGAGCCCCAACGAGAGCGTGAAGTTGGGCTTGATACGCCACTCGTCGTTGATGTAGATGCCGGTGGTGTAACCACGGGCCCGCGCGATGGCGTCCGACGTGCCGTTCGGATCGGTGAAGCCCACGGCGATCGTCGCCGACACGGGCAGCGCCGTGGGATCGTCCACCGCGTAGGTGAACGTGCCGTTCGTGTTATTCGGCTGGTTCTGCAACGCGCCGATGGTGCTGAGCTCGATGCCGGCCTTGATGATGTGCGAGCCCGCCTTCTCGAGGTTGTACGTGGCCCGGTTCACGGCGCGGAAGTGATTCTCCTGCAGGATGAGCGGGAACCCTGACGTGCCGAACTGCACGCCCGGATAGTTCCGCTGCGGCCCGGGGAGCAGCGGCGCTTCGTTGTGGTTCCAGCCCACGAACTGCAGCGAGGCTTCGTTCACGAGGTTGCCGCTCGTGGACACGAACTTCTGGCGCAGCTGCGCGGTGTAGATCTCGTACTTCTGGGAGATGCCGCCGTCTTGTGAGACGCGGCCGCCGAAGTTGCCTTCGCCACGGAGAAAGCGCGTGGAGCCCATGAAGTCATAGGTGACACGCGGGCTTTGCACGTACGTGAGGCGCGAGAAGAGCGTGTGGTTCTTGTTCGGCGCCAGGAATGCGCCGCGCTCGCCCGGCCAGCGGGTATTCGCCGCGGCCGTGGTGGGGTTCACGTCGAGATAGAAATCGGTATTGGTGAGTTCGTAGCTCGTGGCGAGGAACAGTTTGTCCTTCTTGAGCGGGCCGGCGATGTTGAAACCGAGCTGCTCACGGCCGAAGTTGGGCTTGACCTGCGCCGTGGGGAGAAACGCGTTCCTGGCCATCATGGCCTTGTTCTGCAGGAAGCCGAACGCCGACCCCTTCCACTCGTTCGTACCGCGCTTGCTTTCGGCGCTGATCACATACGAGCCGGCGCGAGTGAATTCCGCGTCGTACGGGTTGAGATACACACGGAAGTTCTCCAGCCCTTCCTGCGGCAGCGGCGACCCGGTCTGTCCGAGCCCCACGATGTTGCCGTTGAACAGGCTCTTCATCTCCACGCCGTCCATGTAGACGTTGAAGAAGCGGAGGTCCGGCGCCGCACCGCCCGACGGGAGCGTGCGGCCCGACTGCGGCGCGTACGTTTTGATGCCCGGCGCGATGCCGGCGAGGTTCATGATGCCGCGCGCGTTGAAGGGCAGATTCTCGATCTCTTCCTTCACGACGGGCGCCGACACCGACATGCGCTGCACTTCCACCTGCTTCACGCGCTCTGCGGTGACCGTCTGCGCCTCGAGTTCAGCGGCCCCCTTCTCGAGTTCGAAGTCGAGCCGGGCGCGCTGCCCCTGCACAAGATTCACGGTGTCGGTCCGCTGGCGGTAGCCGATGGCCTTCACGTTCACCGTGTACTGCCCGGAATAGAGACCGAGCACGCGGAATTCGCCGTTCGGACGGGTGAGCGTCCGCGAGGCTTCACTGGTGGCGATGTTCCGCACGGTGATCTGTGCGCCAACGACCGGAGCGCCGTCACCACGGACAGCGCCTTCGAGGGTGATGGTGTTCTGGGCGGCGACCGGAGATCCGGCGAGCACCGAGGCGGACGCCACGCAGAGCAACCGAGCGATTAGCGGTCGCAACATGGGCTTTCCTTCTGTGGTGGGGAGGGGACGGTACGGGAGGGACGAACGTCGGGATTATAGAGGGCGATTCACTCGGGGGCCAGCAAGGCCGCCCACGCCACGGCGTCCCGCACCGCGATCGACCGGATCGCCTCGAACGCCGGCACGAACAGTGGCAACTGCTCGGCGTCCGCGAACAGGAGCGCGAAGTCCGCCGGGCGGAACGCCCGGGCCAACCGGGTCGCGAACGTCCGGCGCAGGAGCGCGACGTAGTGAGCCACGTCGTAGTCGCGCAGATCCTGATCGACCCACACTTCACCCTCCACTTCGTCCAGCACCCGGCCTGTACCGTCCGCGGCGCGATAGACCCGCACCCGTTCACCGACATTCCAGTGGCCGCCGGTATGCTGCCAAACCGCCTCGTAGGCAAACTCGCGACGAGCGGAACGGGTGCGCGCGTAGACGGCAGGTGTCTTGCGCAAACGCACCCGCGCAGCCACCGCGGTGGTCGGCAGCTGCCGACGCTGCAGCGCAGCCACCGTGTTCAAATAGGCCTGGCGGACACCCACGACGTCACTGGCGAGCAAACAGGTGATGGCCGTTCTCAAAAATGCTTCGCCGAACGGCTCGGCCCGGCTCGAGCGAAAGGCGACCCCCCGCAACAACAGCCGGCCGTCGTGGGTCAGAAGCGCGTAATTCTTCGCTTCGTGCGACAGCATGGCCGCGTAGCGGCCTTCGAACTCGAGGCGCACCAGCGACGGCAGGAGCGCCGCCACCTCCTGCACCATCGCCCGTTCCTGAGGCTCACGCCATGACGTGGGCACTGCGAAGTACACGCCGTCCGTGTCGGCCTCGATGAGTTCGGCGCCACGAGCCGCCAGTTCGCGACACATCAGCGCGAGCGTCTCGCGACCGCGGCGGGTCACCTCGTTGGCCGCGTGCACATCGGCGAAACGCGTGAGCCCCTCCCCGGCCGCGAGATACCCGTACGCCGAGTTCACCACGAGCTTCATGGCCGCCGAAATGGCCTCCTGCGTGAACTGCTCATCACTCCCCGGCACCGCCGCTCGGGCCCGCCCCTTGGCCTCAAGTCGCTGCTCGACGAGCCGATCGACGAGAAACAGCAGCGCCTGCAGGTGGTCCCGCTGCGGGCCGATCCGATATGCCCGCATGAGCGACGGATACAGACTGGCCACGTCCACCTTCACGATGCGCTGCAGGGCACCCGCGTTGAACAGCATGAGTGCGGCGCCACTGTGTACCGTACCATCACCGGCCGCATGGGCCGGGAGCGCTTGGCCGGCGCGCAGATACGCGCGCACGAGCAGCGGATCGATGACGCCTGTGGCCGGGCCGGCATCGGCCAGTCGCTCGTAGCGGCGCGGGGCCATGCGGGCCAGCGCGAAACCGGCGCCACCCAGCAGGCGCGCCAACGCCGCCACCTCGGTCACGTCGGCGCGGGCGTATCGCCGCACCCGGTCCGGGTTGGTGCGATAGACCTCGTGAATGCGATCGCCGCGCAGCAATTCACGGGTGTCGCTCCCCGCGATGTGGAAGTGCCTGGCCACCGCCTTGAGGCCGTGACTTGGAAGCTCGCGGACGGCGAAATCGTACCGGCGCACGGCGTCGAGCGTATCGATGCATTCCCGACCGGGAATCACATAGCGCACACGTCGCTCGTGGTGCGGCGGACCGTCACCATCGTCGCTGAGCACACCGCGCATCGCCACGCGTTCGTCGAGACCAAGCCCGGGTACACGACCCAGAGCGAGCCGCACCCCGAGCCGACGCGCCCGCTGCCGGAGAAACGGCAGATCGAAGCCGTGGAGATTGTGGTTCTCCACCACATCGGGATCGAGCAGCGTGATCCGCGCCACGAATCGTTCGAGCAGCTCTCGCTCAGCAGCGTCGTCCTCGCCGGCGGCCTCCAGCAGCTCCACGCCGCCGTCCGGGGTCCCGATGGCGATGAGAAAAATGCGGTCGACGCGCGCATCGAGCCCGGTAGTCTCGAGGTCGAACTGCAGCCGACGCAACTGCGCGAAGGTGAGGTCGCGAAAGTACGTGCGCCCGGTCGCCACGAGGTACTGCTCGTCGGGCGGCAGCACGTGTCGGTGCTCACGCGGTAACTGCTGTACGCGGGTGAGGCGCTGCCCGAGCACACGCGATGCCCCACGGCACAGGGCCTGTTCCAACAGGTGCCAGCGCGGCGCCGATATCAGAAATCGCAGCGCGCCAGGGCCGGCGAGTTCGCGGGCGTGCAATCCCGTGGACGGATCGTCACGCGTGAATGGTGCCCCCGACGCGGCGAGCCAGTCGAGCGTGGACACCAGCACCCAGGGGCGAAACCGTTCCGTCTCGGTGAGCAACACACCGCCTCCAGGACGGCGCCACACCGTGGCCTCACCATCGGGCGTGGCCCACACCGAGACGATGCCCGGCGTGGGATCCCACCCCCACAACCATTCCTCGTTGTTCAGACGAATCCGCTCAGGCCGTCCACGACCCGATCAGGCGGTTCCACGGCAGCATGGCCGCGACGAGCACGAGCGTCACGAGCGTCCCGATCAGCGCCTTCTTCGCCTTGGCATCGGAACCGGCCGCCTTGCGCACCATCACACTCGTCACGGTGGCCGCGATGACCGCTACGACCATCAGGAAGGGATGCTCCACCAGCGTTCGCCGGGTGGCCGCGTCCTTCATCGACGCCCCCATGGCCGAGCGGGCCGCACCGACCGCCGGGCTCACGAACCACAGCGTCAGCCCGGCGACGAGCTGCAGATGGGCCAGAATGGTGAGGCGACGCACCCATGAGGTCTCGGCGTCGCCCCACGTGGTCTTGGCGGTCAGCGCCTTTACGATCACGAGCAGTGCGGTCGCGAGCACGAGCCACGCGAGCACGTTGTGAAACTTGAGAACGAACGGGTACATCGCACCATCCGCGAGAAGAGGTCGACATCGGCCACACGCCGGGAGCGCGGGCGCCGGACGGGAAATCTAGGGGGTCGACCGCGGGGCGCGGGTAAGGGTGTACACGAAGTTGCAGTGGCTGGCCCCGCCCATGATGGTCTGGGTGCGCGTGAACGCCACATCGGGATTGAAGCCGCCGATGAGGGCGGCGTCCCGATTGCACGAGAGGATCGCCCCCAACTCGGGAATGCCCAACGCCCGGTACATCTCGGCATATCGGCAGCGGGTCACGTCGAAGGCGAACGTCTCATCGCTCGACTCTCGAACGGTGATCTCCAGTGCCCCGTCAGCCGTCCAGCGATCGAGGGTGCCCTCGAAGTGCTGCAACGAACAGCCGCCTACGTGGGCCGCGAGTTCGCCCCCCTGTCTGGTGGCCAGCGATACGATCACCTCACGGGCCACCGCGAGCACATCGTCACGGCCGAATCTCTCGCCCAGGGCTTCCAGCAAGGGTGCCACCACACGGGCTTCGATAAGCCGCCGCCGCAGCACACCGATGGCATTCAGCTCGGCGTCGGTGGGCAGCCCAGAGGTCTCTGACGAAATCGGTGTCACTCCGGGACCCCCCGGCCGGACTGCAGACTACTACCGCTGCCGCTGCTGATGCTCTTGAGCGCGAAGTACACGACCCCCGTGAACGCCGCCCCCATCACGGCCACAAAGCCGCGCGTACGCCGCTTGTCCATGGTGCGCTGCAGCGGGCGATCGACCGTCCGCCAGGGCACGACCAGCTCACCGCGCCGCCACGGCAATTCATCGCCGTCAACCGTGACGAGCGCGTCGGGCTTCACCAGCACCGCGCTGTCGCCGAGGGTACGCACCACCATGCCATCGAGCTGCCGCAGCTCGAATCCCGCCGCCTCTCGCAGCACCTTCGCTCCGTCCGGGGTGAAGACGAGGCGGATTTCGGTGCGGGCCGGCAGGGCCGCCGGCGCCAGCGGTCGATACGAAAAGCAGCCGGCCAGAAACGTGGCTGTGCTGGTCAGCGCGAGCAGGCCAGCACGGATCGGGCGCCGGCGGGGGGCAGTCGTGCGCAAACGAAGACGGGTCATGGCGCAACGATAGCGCGCGAGTATGCCCCCCGCCATGCACGAAGCGCCCGTGGGGCCATCCCCGCTGGGCGCAGCCCCGCGCGTGGATGAATTCGAGCGCGCGGGGCCGGTTGTACGTAGCACTGATGCGCGAAAAACTCGGGGCGGCGCAGCCTGCCCCATGGTGCCTGTCTTCGCCAGCCTCCCGACACACACACCGAGTTCCGAAATGAAGCTCATTACTGCGTGTACGCTCCTCGTCCTGCCCTACGCTGGATCCGCCGGCGCACTTGGCGCGCAGGCGACGCCGCCGGCGGGTGGTACGCCTCCCTCAGCGGCGCCGGCGAACGGTCCTCAGGAAGGCGCCGCGACGGCCCGCCGCGGGCCGCGCCCTTACGCGCAGGTGATCACGGCGCGCGCCCGCACCGACAAGGGCGGCATTTCCGTGCACAAGGTCGACGACCGGTTCTTCTTCGAGGTACCCGATTCGCTCGCCGGCCGCGATTTCCTCATGGTCACCCGCGTCTCCGGTGTCCCGGCAGGAGCCGGTGGCTTTTTGAGCGCCGGGAGTTCGCTCGTCGAACGCCTCGTGCGCTGGGAACGGGCGAACGACCGCGTGTTGCTCAAGAGCATCAATACGGGCGCCGTGGCTGACGACTCGCTCCCCATCGCCCGCAGCGTAGCGCAGAACAATTATCCCGCGATCATCGGGGCGTTTCCCATCGCGGCGTTCGGCAAGGACAGCACGTCGTACGTCATCGATGTGACCGATTTCTTCGGCGCCGACAACCCCGCCACCTCCGGTCTCGATGCCGCGCAGCGTCGGGCCTATGGGGTGCGTCGCTACGATGCCGCGCGCAGCTATATCGCCAGCATGCGCGGCTTCCCGATCAACATCGAAGTGCGTCAGGTGCAGACCTTCGACGCCGCCACGCCCCCGGTGGACGCGGACGGCGCCACGGTGACGATGGAAACGCGGCAGTCGATCGTGCTGCTCCCCAAGGTACCGATGCGGCCGCGCCATGCCGATGCTCGCGTGGGCTACTTCAGTGTGGAGCGCGTGAACTACGGGCTCGACGTGCAGAAGGCGGAGAGCCAGGAGTTCATCACGCGATGGCGCCTCGAACCGAAGGATCCCGCCGCGTATGCGCGCGGTGAACTCGTGGAGCCGGTGAAGCCCATCGTCTACTATCTCGACCCGGCCACCCCCGCGCGCTGGAAGCGCTATGTGAAGGAAGGCGTGGAGAACTGGCAGCAGGTATTCGAGAAGGCAGGCTTCAAGAACGCCATTCTTGCCCGGGAGGCGCCGTCGAAGACGGAGGATCCCGACTTCGACCTCGACGACGCGCGCTACAGCATCGTGCGCTGGGCCGCGAGCCTCGTGCGCAACGCGACCGGCCCACACACGCACGATCCGCGTTCGGGCGAGATCATCAACAGCGAGATCACGTGGTATCACAACCACATGCGCTCGTATCGGAACTGGCTCATCATGGAGACGGGAGCCGCCAATCCGTCGGCCCGGTCGCTCGACATCCCGGAAGAGCTGATGGGCGAGACGATGCGGCAGGTGATCACGCACGAAATCGGTCATGCGCTGGGGTTGCAGCACAACATGATCGCATCGGCATCCTTCCCGGTGGACTCGCTGCGCAGTCCGAGCTTTACGCGCGTGTACGGGGTGAGCGCCACCATCATGGACTACGCGCGACAGAACTACGTCGCGCAACCTGGTGATGGACTGCAGCCCAAGGACTTCATCCGTCGTGTGGGGCCCTTCGACGACTTCGCGATCAACTGGGGCTATCGCGTCATCACCGCTCCAACGCCGGAGGCCGAGCGGGCCACGCTGAATCGCTGGCTCACTCAGCAGACGGTGCGGTTTCCATACCGGTTCGCGTCGCAGCAGTTGGCCGCCGGCGATCCGCGCAATCAGACCGAAGACCTGGGCGACGACCCGCTCAAGGCCACCCAGTACTCCACCGCCAACTACAAGCGGGTGTTGCCCAACCTCGCGGCGTGGACCACGGCCACTGGCGAAGACTTCGCCGAGTTGCGTGAGCTCTACGAGGAAACGGTGGGACGCTGGTTCGGCAACGTGGGCCACGTCGCCACGGTGGTTGGCGGAGTTGAGGTGGATCTCAAAGTGGCCGAGCAGCAGGGCGCGGTGTATCGCGTGGTGCCAAAGACCCGTCAGCAGGCGGCGCTGTCATTCATCGCCAGCCAGCTGTTCAGCAGCCCCGACTGGCTGATGCCGGCAAGCGTCGTCACCCGCATTGGCCCGAATACCGTCGTGGGCGCTCGGTCGGCCGGGGTCATCACGTCCCTCTTGTCGCCGGCCCGTTTGGGGCGGATGTCGGAATCGGAGCGCTACGACGCCGCCAATGCGTATCCGCTGGCCGCGTACATGAGCGATCTCCGGCGCGCGCTGTTCAACGGGTCAGCCCCGGACGCCCACCGGCGCACCCTGCAGCGGGTGTACCTGCAGCGACTCGAAGCGCTCATCACCCCACCGACAGCCCCCGCCGGCGGCGCCGGTGCGGGCGGGTTCGGCGGCGGCCAGAATGCGCGTTTCACACCGTTCGTGACGGCCCCGAACGTGTTGCAGAGCGATCTGCCAGCGCTGGCCCGCGCGCAGGTGCGCGCCGTACAGCGCGAGGCGCGGGCCCACGCGACCAGCTCGTCCGATGCGGCGCAGCAAGCGCACTGGGCGGATCTCGCTGAGCGGGCCACCGCGATTCTGGATCCGCGGTAAGGGGTCAGACGATGGAGCTACTTGCTGAGTCGCTCCATCGTCGCTTCAAAGCGTGCACGCAGGGTGTCATCACTGCTGAGGCGCAGCGTCATCGCCGTGACCTGCGCCTGGGTGTAACCGTGCGCCTTGAGCGAATCCGCGCGGAGCTTGCGGAATTTTTCCCGGATGGTCGCCTGCTCTTCGACCTTCTTGTTGCGCGGCAGGGCGAGCTCGGCCTGCTCCGTGTCACGCAGCTGATTTATGGCGCGCTGGAGCTTGGCGAACGCCTCGATCGCGGTGCTGATGCTGTCCGCCGCTGGCGCGACGGTGGCGGCGGCGGCCTTGGCGGGCGGCTGCGCGGCCGGGATGGCGGGGAGATACGCGGGCATCCCCTAACATCCCGGCCCAAAGCGCCCCCGTCAATGCAGGCGGATTCTGCCCTCCTTTTCTTGCGCCTTCCCTCGGCAACCCGCACTTTTCTCCAGTTGCGCGTTTCGACGAAGGCCTTCGTGGTTTCACGTACCCGAGGTACGGCATGAAGACGATGTCCGCGCTGGCTGTGACGCTGTCCGCTGCCCTGCTGTCCCCTCCTCCCGGCAGCGCGCGTCCCACGCCTCGCATCGATCCACCGTTGTCGGCCACTCGCGGAGTGGCCTCTACTCCACTCGTACCATCGCCGGCCGATCGGTTCCCCGCCGCGAAGCACGCGGTGTTGCCGGCGCGCGCGCATATGGCGAAGCGCCTGGCACCGGCCGCCCTCAACGGCGTCGTCAAGCAGTACTGCGGCAAGTGCCACAACGACACGATGAAGCGGGGCAACCTCACGCTCGCGCGTTTCGATGTGGCCTCGCCCTTCGGTCAGGTCGATGTGGCCGAACGCATGGTGGCGAAGCTTCGGGTGGGGATGATGCCCCCGGTGGGTTCACCGCGACCGGCCGGCGACACACTCGACGCCCTCGCGCTGGAATTGGAGACGCGACTCGACTCGGCCGCCGTGCTCGATCCGGACCCGGGGCGCCGCACCTTCCAGCGTCTCAATCGGGCCGAGTATCAGGCAGCGGTAAAGCAGTTGCTGGGCATCGACGTCGACGCCGCGCAGTACCTACCGCCCGACACCAAGAGCGACAATTTCGACAACATCGCCGACGTACAGGCGCTGTCGCCGACGCTGCTCGGCGCGTATCTGCGCGCGGCCGGTGACATCAGCTGGCTGGCGGTGGGTAACGCAAAAGCCAGTGCCGGTGCCACCACGTACACGATGCCAAAGCTCGCGTCGCAGACGGCACATGTGGAGGGCGCACCGTTCGGCACGCGCGGCGGCATGGTTGTCACGCACATGTTCCCCGCCGACGGTGAGTACCGGTTCAACGTGAACTTCTTCCACGAGACCACGGGCGCATTCGCCGGCGGCCTCGCGCGCGGGGAAGCGCTGGAGATCTCGATCGACGGCGAACGGGTGGCGCTGATCGACATCGACCGCTTCATGCACGCATCGGATCCCAATGGCGTTGCACAGGGATTGCCCCCGGTGCGCGTGACTGCGGGGCCGCACAAGGTGTCGGCCGCGTTCATTCCGCCGCGCTTCCAGGGCGTGGTGCAGGATCTCATCTCGCCGCTCAAGTACTCGCTGAACAGCACCTCGAACGCGGTCGCGTACGGCTTCACGCTGCTCCCCCACCTGCGCGAGCTCACGATCACCGGGCCGTACGCGGCCAACGGCGTGAGCGAGACGCACATCCGCCGGCGCGTGTTCACCTGCCAGCCGACCACGGCCGCCGCCGAACGCCCGTGTGCCCAGTCGATCGTGACCCGGCTCGGCACGCTCGCCTATCGCCGTCCGCTCACCGAGGAAGACCGAGCGGGGCTCATGTCGCTGTATGACACCGAGCGCAAGGGCGGCGGCAGCTTCGAGAACGGCGTGCGCCTGGCGCTCGAGGGGATGCTGGCCAGCCCCGACTTCGTGTTCCGCTTCGAACGCGCACCCAGCTCCGCGCCGCGGAACGGCAGGTATGCGCTGCGCGATCTCGACCTCGCGTCGCGTCTCTCCTTCTTCCTCTGGTCAGCGCCCCCCGACGAAGCGCTGTTGCAGACCGCACAGCGTGGTGGCCTGTCACAGCCGGGAGGCCTCGAGCGGGAAGTGAAGCGCATGCTCGCCGATCCACGGGCTGCCGCCTTGTCCACACGATTCGCGGCGCAGTGGTTGCGCCTGCCCGACCTCGACGTGGTCACGCCGGACATTCGGCAGTATCCCGACTTCGACGAGCAGCTGCGCACGGCGATGCGTCGCGAGACGGAGCTGTTCTTCGACGACCTCGTGCGACGCGACCGGCCGGTGCTCGATCTCTACCGCTCCGACTACACCTTCGTGAACGAGCGGCTCGCCCAGCACTACGGTATGAAGAACGTGGTGGGCCCGGCGTTCCGGCGCGTATCCCTCACGGACCCGCTCCGCCGGGGGCTGATGGCGCAGGCGAGCGTGCTTACGCTCACCTCGCACGCGACGCGTACCTCGGCCGTGGACCGCGGCAAGTGGGTGATGGAGGTGCTGCTCAACAGCCCGCCGCCGCCGCCGCCGCCGGGCGTGCCCGACCTCGAAGCCACGCCGGGTACGGTGGGCTCCCGTCCGCTCACCGTACGTGAACGCATGGAGCAGCACCGCAAGAACCCGTCGTGCAGCAGCTGCCACAAGATGATGGATCCCATTGGGCTGGCGCTCGAGCAGTACGATGCCACTGGCAAGGTCCGGCTGCGCGACAACGGCATGCCCGTGGATTCCCGCGGAGAACTGTGGGATGGCAGCATCGTGAACAATGCCGTGGAACTGCAGGGGGCACTGCTCAAGCGGCAGGACGCCCTGCTTCGCACCTTCACGCGCAATCTCATGGCCTATGCCGTGGGCCGCCGGATGGAAGCCACGGACATGCCGACGGTGCGCCGCATCGTGCGCGACGCCGGCGCACAGCAGCACCGCTTATCGGCGTACATCATGGGCGTCGTGAAGAGCCCCGCGTTCCGCATGCAGAAGCTCGAGTCGTCCACCACTGTCGAGAGCGGCGCATCGGGCGCCCCCTCGCCGCTTCGCTGAGTCAGTCATGGCCCATCTGTTCCGCCAACCCATGCCGCGCCGCACGTTCCTCAAGGGCATGGGCACCATGGTCGCACTGCCCTACCTCGAGGCAATGACGCCGGTGAACGCACTCGGTCGCGTGGGGCACGCCGCGAATCCGACGCGTCTGCTCGCCTTCGAAATGGTGCACGGCGCCGCCGGCTGCGCCCCGTTCGGACTCACGGAGCATTTGTGGGCGCCACCTACGACGGGGCGCACCTTCGACCTGAGCAAGACCTCGCTGTCACCGCTCGAGTCGTGGCGCAAGTATCTCACGATCGTGAGCAATACCGACGTGCGCATGGCGGAGGCCTACAAGCCCGAGGAAATCGGCGGCGATCACTTCCGGTCGAGCGCGGTATTCCTCACGCAGTCGCACCCCACGCAGACGGAAGGCTCGGACATCTTCGCGGGCACGTCGCTCGACCAGCTGTACGCCCAGCGCTTCGGGCAGGCCACGCCCATTCCGAGCATGCAGCTGTGCATCGAGCCGCTCGACCGGGCGGGCGGGTGTGCGTACGGCTACTCGTGCATGTACACCGACTCGATCAGCTGGAGTTCGCCCACCGATCCGCTGCCGATGATCCGGGATCCGCGCGTGGCGTTCGAGCAGCTGTTCGGCGCCGGTGGCACGCCGGAAGAGCGGGCGATGCGCAACCGCAGCACGGGCAGTGTGCTCGACTGGATCACGGGGCGCGTGGCGCAGCTGAACCGCGAGCTCGGCGCCGCCGACCGGCAGCGCATGGGCCAGTATCTCGAGCACATCCGCGAGATCGAGCGGCGCATTCAGCAGGTGGAAGCGCGCAACAAGTCGGGAGAGGAGCGGGAACTCGCGGGCGCGCCTGCGGGCGTGCCCGACAACTTCGGCGACCACGTGAAGATCATGTTCGATCTGCAGGTCCTGGCGCTGCAGAGCGACATGACGCGCGTCTTCTCGTTCAAGATGGGGCGCGATGCGTCGGCGCGCGTATTCCCCGACAGCGGCGTGATGACCGGCTTCCACCCCGCGTCGCATCACGGCAACAACCCGGCGCGCGTGAAGGAGTTCGCGGAGATCAACAAGTATCACGTGAGCCTGCTGCCGTACCTGCTCGACAAGCTCAAGAACACGATGGACGGCGATGTGCCATTGCTCGATCGCACGACCATCGTCTACGGCTCGCCGATGTCGGACAGCAACACGCACAACCATCGCCGCTGCCCGCTCATTCTTCTCGGCGGCGGTCATGGCCTGGCATCGGGGAACCAGCACCTCAAGGCGCCCGACGGCACGCCCATGGCCAACGTGATGCTGAGCCTCATGCACAAGATCGGCATGGATGATCTCACCACGTTCGGTGACAGCACCGGCGAGTTCAGCTTCTAACGGGCAGGAGGCGCAGAAAGATGAGATACGGAGTCACGACGGCGCTCTTGCTGCCGATGCTGGTGCTGCCACCCGCCCCTCGCGTGGCCGGTCCCTTCACGAACGACGGCGTGGTGCGGTCGGCCCACACGCGGGTCGCCGCTGCCACGGCACCGGTGGCCGATGCGGCCATGCAGGGAGACGTCTCGGCGCTGCGCACCCTGCTCGCCAAGGGCGTGGACGTGAACGCGGCGCAGGGTGATGGCATGACCGCCTTGCACTGGGCCGCGCAGCGAGGCGATTCGGTGATGACGGGGATGCTGCTGCGTGCCCGCGCCTCGGTACGGGCAGCCACCCGCATCGGCGCGTACCAGCCGCTGCACGTCGCCAGCAGCGCCGGGAGCACCGCCATCGTGAGGCAGCTCCTCGCGGCCAAGGCCGACGTACGCGCCGTCACGAGCGAAGGGGTGACGGCGCTGCATCTGGCCGCAGCGTCCGGCGTCCCCGGTACCGTGTCGGCGCTCATCAAGGCCGGCGCTGATGTGAACGCCCTCGAGCCCGGATGGAACCAGTCGCCCCTCATGCTGGCGGCGGCACGCGGCCGCACCGAGGCGGTCCGGTCGCTCATGAAGGCCGGGGCGAATCCGTCGCTCGTGGCGCGTACGATGGACATCATGGCGAGCGCGGCGCAGGACCGGCAGGCGAAGATGCGACGCGACGTCGTGCTGCAGCAGTTACGCGAGAAGCAGGGGCAGGCCAACAACCCCAACTGGCAGCCCACACCGGAGCAGGTGCAGGCAGCCGTGGCGGCGTCGCGCGAGGTGGAGCGCGCCGCCGCGACGGCGCAGTCCATTGCCGGCGTCCGTGACGCCACCGCGGCCGAGGAAGCGCGTCTCGCGGCGCAGGGCGGCCGCGGACTCGACGACGACAACCCAGCCTACAACGAACTGCTCGGGGTGCAGGGCGGGTTGACGGCGCTCCTGCTCGCGGTTCGGGAAGGCGAAATCGAAACCACGATGGCGCTGCTCGACGGCGGCGCCAACATCGACCAGGTGAGCGGCGGCGACCATACCAGCCCGCTCCTCATGGCCGCCATCAACGGGCATTACGATCTCACGTTGGCACTCGTGAAGCGCGGCGCCAATCCGAACCTCTACAGTGACGCCGGCGCCGGGCCACTGTTCGCCGTACTGAACAAGGAATGGGCACCAAGCACGCGCACCCCGCAGCCGGCGTTTCAGCTGCAGCAGAAGGCCACGTATCTCGAGGTCATGAAGGCGCTGCTCGACGCCAAGGCAGATCCAAACGCGCGCCTCACGCGATCGCTCTGGTACACCACGTACAACCGTGACAACCTCGGCGTCGACTTCAATGGGGCGACGCCGTTCCTGCGCGCTGCGTATGCGACAGATCTTCCGGCGATGAAGATGCTGCTGGCCGCTGGCGCCGACCCGAACGTAGGCACCATCAAGCCGCCGCCGCGTGTGCGGCGTGCGGGTACGGCGGCGGCACCTGCCGACCCGTCTGGACTTCCCCCGGTGCCAGCGGGTGGACTCGGCATTCTCCCCATTCACGGGGCCAGCGGCGTGGGCTACGGCACCGGCTTCGCCGCCAACGACCACCGGCATGTGACCGACGGGTGGCTGCCCACGGTGAAGTTCCTCGTGGAGGAGCTCAAGGCCGACGTGAACGCCCGCGATTACGCCGGCTACACGCCGCTGCATCACGCCGCCGCGCGCGGCGACAACGAGATGATTCTCTATCTCGTGTCAAAGGGCGCGGACCCCAAACTCGTGGCGCGGTCGGGACAGACCACGGTGGACATGGCCAACGGTCCGGTGCAGCGCACATCCCCGTACCTCGAGACGATCAAGCTGCTCGAAGGGATGGGCGCGAAGAACAATCATCGCTGCGTAAGCTGCTGAGGGGATCGATCTCGCGTGGGGCTGAGAGCCTGACATCGCGCGAGGTTGGGGGGAGCTTTCAGCTTTCGGCCTTCAGCCATCAGTTCAGCTCAAGACCGAGAGCTGAAGGCTGAACACTCCCCCTGCCCTCACGCGACCTCATCCACTCAGTCTACGGCACGATCCTCCCCGATCCCGGGGTGATGATGTGCTGCGATCCCTTCAGCAGATCATTGATCTTGCCGATCCGATCGCGGACGATGGCGTCCAGTCGCCCCTGCGCATCGTCGGTTTCCACCGTGAGTTCCCCGCTGCGCAGCTTTTCGCCGGCTGTCACCGGCCACTGCGGCCGCGAGATGGAGCCACTGATGGTTTGCGCCTCTTCGCGCAGGCGCGGGTACTGCCGATAGCCGAGCCCAGGCAGCGGACGCGCCAGGACCGAATCGCGGAAGTGGCGCAGGTCGCGCAGCGTGGTGCCGATCTCGGTGAGCGCCGCGGCGCCGTTCGCGACGCCAGGCGCGGCGCGCAGCGCCGTCTGTACCGCCGTGAGCTGCCGCGAGAGATCATCCACTCCCGCGATGACCCGCGCGATGCGGACCTGCGTGGCCTCGATGGCCTTGCCCGCCTCGAACTGCTCGGCGATCTGCGTGCCGGTCATCTCGATGCGCGGATCACGGCTCACCTGCACGGCCTTGGTATACCGCTGGCCATTCACCACGAGCGTGACCTGATAGGTGCCGGGGACTACCGACGCCGAAGCCGGGCCGAAGAAGTTCTCCTCACCCCCTTCGCCGCCCGCCGAACGCCGCTGCGCTGCAGCGCGACGACGCTCGCGTAGCCCGTTCAGCGAAGTATCTGTCGGCGCCGCAGGTTCGGCGGCGCCCCGGTTGCCACGGGCGCCACCACCAGCACCGGGCGCGGCATCCTCACGGAGATCCCAGTTGATGCGGTTCACACCGGCCTCATCAGGGACGCGCCGGAAGCGACGCACGATGCGCCCGCTCGCATCGGCCACCTCGATGTTCACCTCACCGGCCGGCTGCTGACGCAGCCAGTACGAGATGAGCGCACCGGGCGGCGGATTCTCGCCGGCGTACTTCCGCTGCCCGAGGTTGCCGTCGCGATTCCAGGAGGTCCAGTTGATCGCGGGACGCACGTCGAACAGGGCCGCATTGCTCCCCGCCGTTTGCGTCACCTGTGCGATCTGCTGCAGCGGCGTGAGGTCGTCGAGGATGTAGAGACCGCGGCCGTGCGTGGCCAACAGCAAATCGTTCTCGCGCGGATGGATCAGCATGTCGCGCACGGGCGTGACGGGCAGTGAGCCGCGCAGCGAGTGCCAGTGCTCGCCGCGGTCCCAACTCGCCCAGACACCCGCCTCCGTCCCGAGGTACAGGAGATTGCGGTTCTTCGGATCTTCTCGGACCACGTGCGTCCACCACGCCTTTTCGGGGAGATCGCCGCGGATGCTCTTCCACGTGACGCCGTAGTCGGTGGTCATGTAGACGTACGGACGGTAGTCGTCGTCCTGATGATGATCAGCGGTGACGTACGCCGTTCCCTTGTCGAAATGCGACGCCTCGATGGTCGCGAGCCACGCGTTGGGCGCCAGCCCCGGGACGTTGGTGAAGGTCTTGGTCCAGCTCTTTCCGCCGTCGCGCGTCACGTGCACCAGCCCATCGTCGGACGCCGTCCAGATGACGTTCGAGTCGAGTGGCGACGGCGCGATGCTGAGCAAGGAGGAATGGAACTCGGCCGCGGTGTTGTCCGTGACGATTTCGCCGCCGCTCGACTGCTGCTTCTTCGGATCGTTGGTGGTGAGGTCGGGAGAGATGACCTCCCAACTCTGCCCGTAGTTGCGGGACCGGAACACCACGTTGCCGCCGAAGTACACGACCCCGGGATTCTGGGGGGAAAGGGCGATGGGTGAGTTCCAGTTGAAACGGTACTTGTGGCCGATCATCGCATCACCCACCGAGCCCACCCGGTTGGGATACGGGTAGATCATCTTCTGCACGCCGCTGCGCGTGTCGGTGATGTTGAGCATGCCGCCCTGCGAGTCGCTGTAGAGCAGCCACGGCTTGTCGAGCACCGGCACCGCGAAGAAGCCGTCGCCACCGGAGATGGTGTACCAGTCGGACGGGCGAATCCCCTGCCCCGAGAGCGAGTTGCTCGGGCCGCACCAGTTGCCGTTGTCCTGCAGACCGCCGCACACCTTGTACGGCTGCTGCATGTCGTAGTTGATGTGATAGAACTGCGTGAACGCGAACGTGTTCACCACATCCCAGTTCTTACCCCCGTCGCGGCTCACCTGCCATCCGCCGTCACTACCACTCAGGATGTAGCGCGGGTCGACGGGATCGATCCACATCGCCTGATGGTCGCCGTGCACGTCACGCGCGATGGTAGTGAAGTTGCGCCCGCCGTCGTCGGAGAAATACAGGCCGCCCGACAGCGTGAACACCCGGTTCGGGTTCTTCGGGTCCACGCGGATGTCCGCGTAGTAGAACGGCCGGAAGTTGATGTTCGGATCACGGTTCACCGTACGCCATGTCTGTCCAGCGTCGTCGGAGCGCCACAATTCGCCCTCGTCCTTCGTTTCGCTGAGGACGTACACGATGTTCGGATCGCTCGGCGCGACCGCCACGCCGATACGGTCCATTGCCTTGCGCGGGAGGCCGTTCAGTTTGTCGGGCCCGGAGAGACGCTCCCAGGTCTGCCCACCGTTCACCGACTTCCACACCGAGGTGTTCCCCGACCCGGACGCGAGATACCACGCCCAGCGGCGATAGGTATACATGCCGGCGTAGAGCACGTTGCTGTTGTTCGGATCGGCGGAGATATCGGAGCACGCCGTCTGCGAATCGATGTACAGCATCTTGCGCCACGTGGCGCCACCGTCGGTGGTCTTGAAGACGCCGCGGTCCTCGTTGGGTCCCCATTCGCGGCCGAGCACGCAGGCATACACGATGTCGGCGTTCTTTCCGTCGACGACGAGGCGCGCAATCTTGTCGGACTTCTCGAGGCCGATCTTCGTCCAGTGTTCGCCGCCATCCACCGACTTGTACATCCCGTCACCGATGGAGGCGTTGTTGCGGGGATTGCCTTCACCGGTGCCCACGTAGATCACGTTGGGGTCACTCGGCGCCACGGCGATGGCGCCGATGGAGCCGGCGCTCTGCTGGTCGAAGATGGGGCGGAAGGTGGTCCCACCGTTGGTGGTCTTGATGATGCCGCCGTTCGCGCCGGCCACATAGTACGTGAGCGGATCTCCGGGTACGCCGACGATCACGGAGATGCGTCCCGCGTTGTTGGCCGGCCCGACACTGCGCCACTCGAGGCGATCGAGTTGCGCCGCTAACGCGGGCGCGGGCGCGGCTGGAGGGGCGGCGGCCTTCGACGACTGTGCTGCCAGCGGGACGACCGCGAGCGGAACCGCGGCAAGGGCAAGGCCCAGCGAGGTGGAACAGGTGGCGGGGACGGCCCACCGGGAACCATGGTACGACATGGCGGAGGCAGCTGGAGGTGGAGGGGAGGTTTGCCGCCGAACGACCGCGCGCGGCGTGATTAATTCGACGCGCTGGTCACGACTTCCGCCAGTCGGCGCGAGAGGATGTTGCGTCGGTCGTCACACAATCGGGATCGAGGCTTTACCTGAGCGTTGCGGTGCCGACATGGGGCCGTGGCGGAGCTCCCAGAGTGTTCCCGGTCATGACGCCCTGGCTGCAGCGCCTCGATGCGCGTGATCGCGCGATATTCTCCCGCTTGTGTCTCTCCCCCGCCTGTCGCGGAGGCACAAGAGCGTTCTGGTCGTTCGTGACGCACCTTGGCGGTGCGCGCGCAAGCATCGGCCTGACGATCCTCGCGCTCGTGTTGCCAACGGTTCACGTAGCGCAGGTGTGGAACACGCTGCTGCTGCTGGGGTGGTCGCATCTCGCCGTGCAGATCGTGAAGCGCACGGTGGGCCGTCCGCGGCCACAGCTCACGGAAGGGCTCGAATCGCTCATCGAGATTCCCGACCGATTCTCGTTTCCGAGCGGGCATTCCTGTGCGGCGATGGCCGTGGCCATCGGCTTCTCGACGGCCTTTCCCGCGCTGGCCATCCCCCTGCTGATCCTTGCGCTGCTCGTTGGCTTCTCGCGCGTGATGCTCGGTGTGCACTACCCGGGAGACGTGGTCGTTGGGCAGGCAATCGCCTTGCTCACGGCGTATCCGCTGCTGGGCTGACGTCGTGGATGCTCAAAGTGTGCTGGCGGCGCCGCTCACCGCCGCCCCCGCGGAATTCCGCGCCGGCTCCTCTCCCCTGCCGGCGCGGCTTCGCGAGGACGCCCGACTGGGCGTGCTGGACGCCACCGAGTGGTTCGGTGAAACCAGCGGCGGCATTCGCACCTATCTGCTGGCCAAGGCGCGCTACGTCGCCGCGCGGCCGCAGCTGCGTCAAACGATCGTCGTCCCCGGCGCCACCGATGAGGTGGAAGACGATCACGGCGTGCGCATCGTACGTTTGCGCGGCCCGGCCATTCCGCGGCACCGCCCCTACCGCTTCATGCTCGCGACGCGCTCGGTCTCCCGTATCGTGCAACACGAGCGCCCGCAGATCATCGAGGTCGGGTCACCGTTTCTGGTGCCCTGGATCGTGCGGCACGCCACGCGCGGCAGCCGTACGCCCCTCGTGTACTATCACCATACCGACGTCCCGCGCATCGCGTCCCGCGCGTTCGGCCATCCGCGCACGAAGCAGTGGGCGAGCGATGTGACGTGGAGGTACTTGCGGCAGATCGCCCACCGCAGCGCCGCGACCATCGTGGCGACCGCCGGCGGTGCCGATGAGCTTCAACGTCAGGGGTTTCCACGGGTGATCCACATTCCGCTGGGCGTAGACCTTGGCGTGTTCAATGCCGATCGGCGCGCCGCGCGTGAACAGGTGCGCGCCCAGTTGCAGCTGCCCCCGGAGCCGCTGGCGGTATTCGCCGGCAGATTCGCTCGCGAGAAAGAAATCGATGTCGTATTGAATGCCTGGGAGCGGGTCGAACGCGCCACGGGCGCTCGACTACTCCTCGTGGGGGCCGGCCCCGACGAGGCGCGGCTCCGTGCCCATCCGTACGGGGAACGCGTGCTGTTCCGGCCCTTCGTCCACGACCGTCGCGCGCTGGCCGAACTGCTCGCCGCCTGTGACGTGTACATTGCGCCCGGGCCGGCCGAAACCTTCGGGTTGGCGGCCGTCGAAGCCATGGCGTGTGGCACTCCGGTACTCAGTGTGCGCAGCGGGGCCGTTGCGGAACATGTGGAACGCAGCGGTGGCGGCGTGACGTACGCATTGGGCGACGCCGATGACGTGTCGCGCGCCGCGCAGACCATCTTGTCAGCGGACCTCCCGTTACGGTCGGAGCGCGCGCGTGCGTTCGCCGAACGTGAGCACGATTGGCGCGTGGTGTTCGATCGGCTGTTTGGTGTGTACGCCGAGATCACGGGCGTCGCGCTGTGAGCGTCTTTACGTCTCTGTCCTCTGCTGGCGAGGTGCCCGTCATGTCTGACTGCTCACACATTCGACTTGCGCTGTTCAGCGATACCTTTGCGCCGCAGGTGAATGGGGTGGCGCGTACACTCGACCGCCTTGTCACGGCGCTGCGCGAACGCGGTGGCGAGGTACGGGTCTTCACGACCGACGACCCCGACGCCACGGAGCGCCACGGCGTCCAGCGGTTTCCGAGCCGCTCGTTCTGGGCCTACCCGCAGCTGCAGCTGGCGTGGCCGAAGCAGCGCGAGGTGCGGGCGGCGCTGCGGGACTTCCGACCGTCGCTCGTCCACGCGGCCACGGAGTTCGGCGTGGGGCTCGCCGGCCGTCGCGCTGCCCTCACGCTTGGCGTGCCCTTTGTCTCGTCGTACCACACCAGCTTCACGGCATACGCGGCCCACTACGGTCTCGGCGCGCTCGCGGTGCCGGGTTGGTCGTACCTGCGGTGGTTCCACAACGTGGGCCGTCGCACGTATTGCCCGACCATGGCCATTGTCGACGAGGTCACCGCGCACGGCTTCACGCATTGCCGTGAGTGGTCACGCGGCGTGGACAGCACACGATTCGCTCCGCGGTTCCGCTCCACGGCGTTTCGCGAGTCCATCGGTGCGACGGATGATACGCTGGTGGCCGCCTACGTCGGGCGCATCGCTCCCGAAAAGAACGTGAGCGTCGCGCTCGACGCGATGCGTGCCGTGTCGGCCAGCCGACCGGAGGCGGCCCGCCTGGTGGTCGTCGGCGACGGCCCTTTCGAGCAGACGGCCCGCGAGGCAGCCCCCGAGGGGAGCGTGTTCACCGGTCGACTCGAGGGACAGGCCCTGAGCGAGGTCTACGCCAGCGCCGACGTCCTGCTCTTCCCGAGCACCACCGATACGTTCGGCAACGTGATGCTCGAGGCGATGGCGTCGGGAACGCCGGTCATCGGGGCCGACGTCGCACCTACCCGCGAAGTGCTGCTCCCCGGTCGCGGCTGGGTGTGCAAGGCCGGCGATGCCGACGCCCTCGCGCAGCAACTGATCACGCTGATCGATGACCGCACCGCGCTCGTGACGATGCGCGCACTCGCCCTGCAGTTCGCCCAGTCACGGAGCTGGACGGCCGTGTGGGACACGCTGTTCGCGGACTACCTCAGCGTGCAACGTGCGGGATCAGTGCGTGAGGCGACATCGGCGCTCGCGCACGCGCTGTAATCTCGCCGCGAAACAGCTCGTCGATCCGGTCGAGTTCGCGGCTCGACGACCAGATTTCCGCGGTCTGACGGGCGCCGGAACGCAACCGCTCCTGGAGCGAGGCGTCGCTGACGAGGCGCACCATCGCGCTGGCGCAGTCGTCGACATCGTTGGCGACGAACGCCAGCCCATTATGGGCGTGCTCCAGGTAGTCGCGCAGGCCACCTTCGCGGCACGCGACCACCGGGAGCCCCGACGCCATGGCTTCAAGGGTCACCAGCCCCAACGTCTCGGTCGTCGAGGCCGTGACGAAGGCGTCGACGCTTGCGTAAAGCGAGGGGAGCTCACTCGTGCGATCGACCGCTCCGAGAAAGGTCACGCCGTGCGTGGCGTACGACCGGAGCACCTGCTCACTTGGCCCGGCGCCCGCGACAATCAGGCGAAGGGCCATGTCGGGCAGCTGCAATCGCGCACGGGAAAACGCGGACAGCACGAGCTCCACGTTCTTTTCGGGGGCGAGCCGCCCGACATGCAGGAACG
>NZ_JBIJAW010000284.1:0-4224 GCF_044345575.1 Gemmatimonas sp. | reverse complement strand
CACGCGGGCATCACGCTGTCGCAGTTCAAGTGGATCTACTGGTGGGAGTGGTTCCACCGGAACGTCGCCCGCACCGTGGGGCTGGTGTTCGCGATCCCGTATCTCGTGTTCCTCGTCCAAGGGCGCATTCCGCGCCGCCTGCGTGTGCGACTCGCCGCACTGCCGTTCCTCACCGCCGGTCAGGGCGCCCTCGGCTGGTACATGGTGCAGAGCGGCCTCGTCGAGCGCATCAGCGTGAGTGCCTATCGGCTGACCGCACATCTCGGGCTCGCCCTCGGCATTCTGGCCGTGGCCGTGTGGACGTACAGCGAACTGCGCGAACGCACCGACACCGAACGCCGCGACGCCGCCTCCACCTCACCCGGGTGGCGCGCCGCCCTGCTCTCCGCGACTGCGCTGCTTGGCGTCACGGTGCTCTCGGGCGGCTTCGTGGCCGGCCTGCGCGGCGGCAAGGTGTTCAACGAGTTCCCGCTCATGGGCGGACAGGTGGTGCCACCGGGCTACGGACAACTCTCGCCGTGGTGGACGAATGCCTTCGAGAATCCGGCCGCGGCGCAGTTCCACCACCGCCTGCTCGCCATCACCGTGACCTGCATCGTGCTCGTGCTCGCCTGGCGCGCGCGCGAGGCGGCGCTGCCGCAGTCGGTGCGCCGTGCGGTGTTCGCGTTCGGCGCCGTGATCACGGTACAGCTCGTGCTCGGCATCACCACGCTGCTGCTCGCGGTGCCGGTGCCACTGGGCGTGCTGCATCAGTTCACCGGCGTGCTCGCGCTGACGGCCGCGCTGATCGCGACGCAGCGGGCGGGAGCGACGGTGGCTCAGGTTCCGGTGCGCCGCACGATCGGTGAACGGCAGACGGCAGACAGCAGGAACTACAGCACGCAGACGGGAGTGGTTCGGTAGAACCATACGGGAGCGCGCGCTGCGCGCCGCTCCCGATACACACCCGCAAAGGAAATCGGGCGCCCCGCGAAGCGGTGGCGCCCGTTTTGTTCTACCACATTCCTCCGTGACTGCGTGCTGTAGTTCCCGCCGTCTGCCGTCTGCTGTTGGCAGTTCGCGTGTCTGCAGTTCGCGTGTCTGCAGTTCGCGTCGTTGCCGTTCGCGTCCGGCAGCTCACCGATGCATCAAATACTCCAGCACGTCAAACCGCGTCACGATCCCCTGAATCATCCCGTCCTTCCGCATCAGCACCGCGCGGTTCGACTTCGACAGCAGCTTCGCCACGCTCTCCACCGGCGCATCCGCCTCCACCACCGGGAACGGCTGATCCATCACGTCGCTCACCGTCTTGTCGAGCGCCTTCGGATCGGCGAGTGACTCGGTCGTCAGGCGCGATTCCGCCACACTCCCCACGCACACGGTGCCGTCCATCACCGGTACCTGACTCACATCGTGCAGCGCCATCAGGCGAATGGCCTGCCGCACCGTGGCACCCGTGGTCACACTCACGATGGCCGGCGCGCTCGTGTCCTTCTTGCCGAGCACACTCTCGATGCTCGTGTGCGGCGAATCGAGCAGCTGATTCTCCCGCATCCACTCGTCGTTGAACACCTTGCTGAGATAGCGCTCGCCGGTGTCGCACAGGAACGTCACCACCAGCGCCTCGGGGTCGTCGATCCGGCGCGCTACCGTAAGCGCGGCGTGCGCGATCATGCCGGCACTACCGCCCACGAAGATCCCCTCTTCGCGCGTGAGACGACGCGCCATGGTGAAGGCATCCTTGTCGCCCACCGAGATGAACTCGTCGATGATGTCCATGTCGAGCGTGGCGGGCACGCAGTCCTGCCCCACCCCTTCCACCTTGTACGGCGCACCCGTTGGATGCCCTTCGCCCTTCGTGCGCCACAGCTCCGCCAGCACACTCCCCTGCGGATCGGCGGCGATGATCTTGATGTTGGGGTTCTTGCTCTTGAGGTAGCGCGCCACGCCGCTGATGGTGCCACCCGTGCCCGCGCCGGCCACGAAGTGCGTGATGCGCCCTTCCGTCTGCTCCCACAGCTCAGGGCCGGTGGTGGCCACGTGCGCCGCGGGATTGGCCGGATTCTCGAACTGCCCCGCGAGCACCGCGCCCGGCGTTTCGCGCACGATGCGCTTGGCCATCTGCACGTAGTTCTGCGGATGATCGGGCGGCACCGCGGTGGGCGTGATGATCACTTCGGCACCGAACGCCTTGAGCAGGCGCACCTTCTCCTGGCTCATCTTGTCGGGCATGGTGAAGATGCAGCGGTACCCCTTGAGCGCCGCGGCGATCGCCAGCCCCACGCCGGTGTTGCCGCTCGTGGCTTCCACGATCACGCCACCGGGCTTGAGCGTGCCCGCCGCCTCATGCGCCTCGATCATCGGCAACCCGATGCGGTCCTTCACACTGCCGCCGGGATTGAAGAAGTCGGCCTTGCCGAAGACGGGGGTGCGAATGCCCTTCGCGATGCGCGACAGGCGAATGAGCGGCGTCCAGCCGACCGTGTCGAGCACACTGTCGTAGGGACGGCGGTGACGGAGGTGTTCTTCGATGGTGGGGAGGGTGGTGGCCATCGTGTTCTCTCTTACAGGGAGTCGCCCCCGAGGGGATTGGTGCCGGGGCGTCGGAAGTGCACGGGAAACAGCAGCGACACGGGGATGGGAATGCCGCGACGACGGGCAGGCCGGAATTGCAATCGCGACACCCCCTGCAGCGCCGCGCTGTCGAGCGCCCCATGACCAGAGGGCTCGACTACCCGCGTACTGTCGGGGACCACGCGCCCGCTCGAATCGACGAACAGGCGCAGCATCACATTGCCCTGCACCCCCGTCTGATACGCCGACACGGGATACCGGAAGGGCAGTTCCTCATTCAACACCCGGGGCTGCTCGTCGGGCATATCGGCGAGGGCTCCATCCGATACCCGCCGCAGCCAGCCGTCGTTGCCCCGCGCCGCCTGTCGCGTCCCCTCAGAACAGCCGGAGACGGAACTGCTGAGCAGCATGAGGGGAATGAACAGGAACCGCACTGATCCAACCGCTCGCATGCTGGAATGTACACCGCACACCGGGCCATCGCCCTCGCGTCCACCCGGCGGCGCCCCTCGCGTCCGCAGCGCCGCTCCGCATCTTTCGTAGGCACCCGCTCACGGGACGCTCGTCGGGTGTTCCCCTCGTGACCGGTCTCCTTCTGTTTCGCCTCATGCCATCGCGCTCACACCTTCGCACCACCATCGCCGCGGTCCTGGCTGCGGCGCTCGCGCTTGGGGGCTGCCGCGCCGGTGAAAGCACCGGCCCGTCGGCCACCCCCACGGCCATCGTTGTGCAAACGGGGAATCAGCAGACCGCCGTCGCGGGCAGTGCCCTGCCGGTCACCCTTTCCGTGCGCGTCACCGACAAGGACAACAAGCCGGTCTCCGGCCGCCGCGTGGACTGGGATGTGGGAGTGGGATCCGGTTCCGTAACGCCCGCGCAGAGCAACACCGACGCCAAGGGCATTGCCACCACCACCTGGACCGTCGGCACCAACGCCGGTACCGCGCGGGTAAATGCGCAGGTGAACGGCGTGAACCCGGCCACCTTCACGGCCACGGTGCTCCCCGGCGCGCCGGCCGCCGTGGTGGCCACCCCCGGTGAGGCATCGATGGGCGTGGGGGATACGCTCCAGATTCGTGCTTCGCTACGCGATCAGTTCGGCAACGACATCAGCGGCCAGGCCTTCACGTTCACCTCGCTCGATGAGGCGCGCGCCTCGGTCACGAACAGCGGGCTGGTCACCGCGATCGCGCAGGGAGCCGCGCGCATCGTCGCCGCCGCGGCCGGACGCGCCGACACCGTACCGCTCACCATCGGCGCCGCCGGCACGAGCCCCTGCGGCACCACCGCGCCACGCGCCCTCGGCGTGGGCGACGTCATCAATCCGGTGGCCGGGCCCACCAGCCTGTCGGCGTGTCTCGAAGCACCGGCCGGATCCGTGAGCGCCGAGTATGCGCTCACGCTCATTTCCACCGCCACGAGTTTCGGCATCACGTCGGTAGCTGACGTGATCGGGTTCAACACGCGGGCGCCGGTCGGCGCGGCCATCATGGCGCCCCTCCCCGACGGCAACCGCATCACGATGCCGCCAGGCACCCTGCTCGGCAACGTGCTCTCCGGCGCCGAACGATTCGAACAGCAGATGCGCGCCACCGAGCGCCGCGAACTCACGGCGCTCAGCGCCGCCGCGCGAGAGTGGATGGACGTGCCACGGCCACGCGCTGCGCT
>NZ_JBIJAW010000283.1:0-4228 GCF_044345575.1 Gemmatimonas sp. | reverse complement strand
GTAATCACGTGCCGCACGTTGGCACCGCTCGCGTACAGCAGGTTGCTGAGCGGCTCGGGCCCCACGGCGCCGCTCCCCACCAGCAGGCCACTCACGTCGATGGTGCACAGATCGGCCTTGGCGCCCACCGCAATGCGGCCGATGTCAGTGCGACGCAGCCCATCGGCCGCCACGTGCGTGGCTCCGTACACCGCATCACGCATGCTCGGCATGGGGAGCGGAGCACCGGTGCGATTCGGCTGGGCGTTGAGCAACCGCGCGCGAGCCCGCCCGCAGATCACCGCGAGCTTGAGGTTCTCCAGGTAATCGTTGCTGTGCGTGTCGATCCCCACGTTCACATACACGCCGGCGGCGATCGCTTCGGGGTACGGCTGTGTGCCGCTCGAGTTCCCCGCGCCGCCGCCGCTCGGACAGTGCGCGTACACGCCGCCGTGCCGCTTCAGTACGTCCCACTCAGCCGCGGTGGCGCCCGTCATGTGCGCCCCGAAGAACGGGCCGTCGAACACCCCGAAACTCTCGAGCCACTCGGCGGGCGACTTCCCATACAGCCGCTGTACCGCGCGCACCTCGCCGGCGCCCTGCGCGAGATGCGTGTGGATACCGTTCCCCACCTCGCGCGCCGCCGCCACGATGGCGCGCATCGTCTCCGGCGTGTGCGTGTCGGCCGCATGCGGCGTGAGCATGGGGCGTATGAGCCCCTCTTCGGCGCCGTTTACCTGCAGGGCGAACGCGCGATTGGCCGCGATCTCCGCCAACGTGTCGGGGACGCTCGCGGTGAGCGCGTCGTCAGTGGTGCGCCGCCAGATGGGGAAGAGCCGCGCCGTGCCCGGCACCATGCCGCCGGGGAAGCCACGCACATGCCAGCGCCGCGCCACACGCACGTAGCTTTGCGCCTGCTTGAGGCTGAGACTCATCTCCACGTGTGACGTGCACCCCGATCGCAGCAACTCGGCGATGTTGTACGCCGTGATATCGTCGAGCAGGTCGTCGGGGAGCTGCTCCACCAGTTCGATGGGGCGCTGATACGACCGCCCCTCCTCGATGAGCCCGCGCGTGGGGCTGCCACTCGCCGCGTGCGTGTGTCCCGAAATGAACCCCGGCAGCAGCAGTTGCCCCGTCGCGTCGATGCGCGCGGCCGTACCGCCAATGCGCCCCTCGCGCACCTCCACGATTTCGTTGCCACGCACGCGCACCGAGCAGTCGCCAATCAGCACCGGCGCCCCGTTACGCCACACCAGCGCCGCCGACGCGTCGATGATGTAGTCGCGGGTGCGAGGCAGGCGCGCGCGGGGAGGCTGCGCCGGCCGGGCATCGGCGACGGCCGGGATGCCGAAGAGCGGGAGGGCGCCCACCGCGCCGCGCGTGATTGCTTCGCGGCGGGTGAGGTTGGTGTCGTCGCGGGCAGTCACACGCGGGTGGGCTGATTGACGGTAGCTTGAGCAAGCATGGATCCATGCTTATACTGTATCCATGGAGAAAATGCAAATCCTGTTTCCTGAGCCGCAGCTGGCCCGGCTCCGCCAGGCGGCCAAGGTCATGGACCGCCCGGTGAGCGAGCTGGTGCGGGCGGCCGTGGATGCGTGGCTCGCGGCCAATGCGCCCGCCCCGCGGCAGGTGCGGGAGGCGCCCCCGGTGTACGGACTCGGCGACATCCGGGCTGACGCCGACACGCTGCGCGAGCGCGCCTGGGAGGACCGTGCAGAGCTTTGACACCAACGTCCTGCTCTACGCCATCAATCGGGACTGCGCAGAGCACGAACCGTGTCGGGCCCTGATTGCGAAGGCGCTGGATACGCCGAGCGACTGGGTCGTCGCCGACCAGCTGTGGTTCGAGCTGTATCGCCTGTTACGGCACCCGAACGTGCTGCAGCGTCCGCTCGATGCGGCGACTGCGGCCAACACCGTGGCGTGGTACCGTGACAAGAGCGGCTGGCAGCAGTGCGCCTGGTCGCCGGCGCAGATGCCCAAACTGCAGGCGCAGTGGTCGAACCCGGAGTTCCCCGCGCGCCGTACCTTCGATGCGGTGCTGGCGGTCACACTCCGATCGAATGGCGTCACGAGGTTCTACACGCGCAACGCACGCGCCTTCGCGGGCGCCGGGTTTGCTGAGGTGATCGAACCCGCATGATACCGACGTCCGAGGTTATGCTACATTCACGCAGCTGCGCACTTCGCCTTCGGAGATATCCATGTTCTTGACCCTCGAAGTTGACCACGAAGCGGACGGCCGCTTTATCGCTGAAGTGACGGATCTGCCTGGTGTGTTGGCGTATGGCACAACGGAGGCGGAAGCCGTGGCGCGCGTTCAAGCGCTCGCACTGCGCGTGCTGGCCGATCGTCTGGAGAATGGGGAGCCGGTACCCAGCCTGCTCCCGCTCGATTTTCGCGCCGCATAATCGGAACTCGCGCGTCGAATGAGTGAGTGGCCCTCAACGAAAGCACGGCGCGTGCTGGCTGCGCTGCTGCGGCTCGGTTGGAGCGTGAAACGCGAAGCGAGTTCGCACAAAGTGCTCGCGCGCGAGGGATGGAGCGACACGGTCTTCGCGTTTCATGAGGGCGAAGAAATCGGTCCGCGGATGCTCGCGCGCCTTGCAAAACAGACCGGCCTACGGCCTCAGGATTTGTAGGCCGCCGAACACATCGATGTGTCCGCAGCCACCCGAAGCGGCTGCGGACGCATCGACTCTGACCACGCCGCTCAGAACATCACCGGCGTCGCCAACCCCAGCTTCGCGGCCTTCTGCGCGAACGCGGCCAGATCGCCGGCCACGAAGTCCTTGAACTGCGTCTTGAGCCCGTCGAGCTGCTTGCGCAGCATGCCGTGCACCTCCACCTGCTGATCGGTGGGGCGGAAATCGGCACTCGACGCGGCCACGTCGCTCCCGACGCTCGCCAGCTTCTCGTAGAGCTGGTTGGGCGTACGGAATGCATCCTCGCGCGCGCCGGTGAGCGCGATGTCGTACAGCTTCCCTTCGATTGCGATCACGCGCTTTTCCACCGCGTCGATTTCCTTGAGGAACGCTTCGGCATCCGGCACCTTGAGCGCCGGGCCGGGGCTGGCGCCGTATTCCTTCGCATCGCGGATCTTCTCGCGCAGCGTGGTGCGCATCTGCTCGAAGCCGCGCCGCTGCCACTCGCTCTCATCGATGAGCGCCACGGTTTCGTTCATCGCGTCGCGAATGCGCAACGCCAGCGCCACCTGCGCGGCGATGTCGGCGTCGGTGCCTTCACTATTGGGGTCGCGGCGCACCTCGAGCTTCTGGCGCAGCGTGTCGCTCTTCCACACCATCGCCACCGTGTACGTGCCCGGCGCCACCAACGGCCCCACCTGCCCGCCCACGAGGTCGAGATCCCACGGCACCAGCGGACGCGAGTCGAGCACACGTAGCGCGGTGTTCCCCGGCGGAGCGGTGCGCAGCTTTGCCTTGCGCGGCCCCTCGTGCCGCAGATCCCACAGCGCGCGATTGAGCCCGCGCTTGGCAGGCGCGCCCGCGAACTTGCGGATGAGCGCACCGCCCGCGTCATACACCATGAAGCGTACGGAATCGCGCGGCAGCGAATCCTTCGCCGAGGCACCAATCGTGTAGTTGATCGTCGCCGCGAGCGGCGGGTCCTGGCCACCCACGAGCGAATTGGTCGCCGCAAGCGGCGTGGCGATCTTGCGGAACCGATACGCCGCCCGCATGGGCATGAGTGCCACTGGCTTCGACGCCAGCGAGTCGGCCATCGCGCGCAGATACGAAATGTCATCGGCAATCCAGAACCCGCGCCCGTACGTGCTCACCACCAAGTCGTGGAAGTGCCCCTGAATCTGCAGCCAGCTCACCGGCGCATGCGGCAGCCCGCCAGCGGCCGCGTTGTTCAACTCCACCCACTGCTTGCCATCGTCGAGCGATACGTACAGCGCGTTCTCAGTGCCGGCGTACAGCAGCCCCTTCCGCACGGGATCCTCGCGCACCACGTGCACGTAGCTGAACACACTCTTGGGAATGCCCGCGTCGAGCCGCGTGAACGTCTTGCCGTAGTCGGTGGTCTTGTAGATGTACGGGTCGCGATCGTTGATGAGATGCGCGTCCACCGCCACGTACGCCGTGCCGGCATCGTACTTGCTGGGTTCAATAGCCGAAATGGTGCTCCACTTGGGGAGCCCCGGCAGATTGGCGGTGAGGTTCGTCCACGTCTTGCCGCCGTCGCGCGTGATGTGCATGAGGCCGTCCATGGTGCCGGC
>NZ_JBIJAW010000282.1:0-4263 GCF_044345575.1 Gemmatimonas sp. | reverse complement strand
CCGCGCGCATCGTACCCATCGGCCACGGCGGGGATGGCGGCGGCTCGATCCGCATCCCGGCATCGTGCAACGGCCTGTTCGGCCTCAAGCCGTCACGCGGCCGCGTGCCGACGGGGCCGGATTTCGGCGACGCGTGGCGCGGCTTCGTCCAGGAGCATGTGCTCACCCGCAGCGTACGCGACTCGGCGGCCATGCTCGACTGCACGGCCGGCGAGGATGCGGGCGCTCCGCTTTCGTGCCCGCCACAGGAGCGGCCGTATCTCGACGAGGTGACGCGCGAGCCAGGCCGCCTCCGCATCGCGGTCACGACCGAGCCCTTCTTCGCCGACACCTCACGCGGCAACCCGGTGCACGCCGACTGCCGCGCCGCGCTGGATGATGCGGCAGCGCTGCTGCGCACGCTCGGCCACGACGTGGAAGTTGCAACCCCCACCTTCGATGGCCCGCGCCTCGCCCGCGCCTTCCTGACGGTGGTGGCCGCCGAGTGCCGTGCCGACATCATGTGGCTCGGCGAACAGCTCAAGCGGGCACCACGCAGCGACGACGTGGAAGTGGCCACCTGGGCACTCGGTCTCGTGGGCGCCTCGTACAGCGCGGCAGACTACGCCGACAGCGTGCGGCTGTTGCAGCTGGCCGGCCGCACAGTGGGGCAGTTCTTCACGCGCTACGACGTGCTGGTGACACCCACGCTGGGAGCGCCGCCCTTCCCCATCGGCCAGTTGCAGCCAAGTGCGGCGGAGCGCGCCGTGCTCGCGCTGTTCGGGCGCCTGCGTCTTGGCGGTGTGCTGCGCGCGGCCGGCCTGCTCGATGAGACAGCGCGCAAGGTGTTCGGGTTCATTCCGTACACACCGCTATTCAACGTGACGGGTCAGCCGGCGATGTCGGTGCCGCTCTACTGGAACGCGCACGGACTGCCCATCGGGACGCACTATGTGTCGCGGCTTGGCGACGAGGCCACGCTGTTCCGACTGGCCGGACAACTCGAACGGGCGCGACCGTGGAGTTCGAGGGCGCCGCGCTTATAGCGCGGCGCAGAACGGCGTAAGCGGAGCGGCGTAAAGCGTAAAGAGTAAGGAGTTGCCTCCTAACAGCACGGCGATAGCAGACGAGCGATGCCGTCTACGCGGTGTGGTTGGGAGGCAACCCTTAACGCTTTACGCTTTTCCGTTGCCGTTCTACTTGGCTCGCGCCAGCGTGGCGTTCACCAGCTTCGCCACCCCCGCCAGCGTGGTCTGCGCGGCGTTGAGACCGAGCTTGAAGTCGGCGTTGCTGAAGGTCGAGAAGAGATCGGTGGGCTGGTGCCAGTGCGGGTCCCAGCCGCTGCCGACTTGGGTGCCGCGCTCGTTCTCGCGCAACGAGATCGCGGCCACGAGATCCTGGAACGGTCCAGAGTCGGTATTGGTCATGTGCGGCCCCACCTGCGCCGGATAGTCGGTAGCGTACTTCGCGTTGGCGCCGTGCAGGAACCACGCGAGGTCCGCCGACTGCTTCGCCATCTTCGAGTTGCTCTGGAACTCGATGTTCACGTCGGCCTCAGGGCGCTGTTCCTTGCGCATGGTGCCGTCGGCATTGGGCATGCCATGATCGAACATCATCATGTCGTGCTGGATCATGCCGAGCCACTTGGGCTCCGGATACTTCCCCGAGCCCTTCGGCTCCTCGATCCCCTGCAGCTTGGCGCGCTGCTCCACGTAGGCGCGCGCGCCATTGAGCCCGGTTTCCTCGTTGTTCCAGAGCACGAAGCGGATGCTGCGATCGGTCTTCACAGCCGGGTCGCTGAAGATCCGCGCCAGCTCCATCACGATCGCCGACCCCGACGCATCGTCGTTGGCCGCTTCGCCCCAGCCGATGCCATCCATATGTCCTCCGATGATGTACATCTCGTCGGGACGCGTGGTGCCGATCTTGGTGCAGTACACTTCCTGACGCTCACCGGGCACACTCGGCTCCGCATTGAGCGCCCGCAGCCGTGCATCGGGCTGACGCAGCGAATCGCTGTTCACCCCAGTACGTGTACGCACCCCGCGCGCGCGGCCGCCGCCAGCGGACATGGGAGGACCGGCCGGACGCTGCGGCGTAGCGCCACCAGCACCAGCTGGCCGGGGCGTAGGCGCCGGCGGGTTGTACTCGTAGGTGAGCCGCTCCACGTTCGCGCAGCCGTAGCTCTTGAGCTGAGCCTCGATCCAATCGACCGCGTCACGATTGCGTTTCGTACCCTGCCGGCGATCACCGAACTGGGTGAGCCCCTTGATGGTGGCCTTGTAACGCTCGAGATCGAGGCGGGATACGAGCACCGACACCGGGTCGGCACTGTCCACCGCGATGACCGGCGCGGGGAGCACGTTGCCCTGCGCAGACACAGTGCCGGGCGCCACCGCAGTGGCCAACGCCGAGAGCGAAAACAGCAGCGCAGCAGAGGATCGGGACATTGGAGATCGGGCGGGAGGAGACAGCACGGAGCGAATCGTCGTCACCCCTGCGAGACGCACCCGGGCGTCGATTCGTTGATGCGCCGGCGGATTTGACCGTCGCTCAGCGCGCGGCACTCACTCCGCTTTCAGCACGCCACGAAGCGATCCGCGGTAGCCGAACTCCCACGTGCTACCGTACCGGATGTCGGCGACGCGCCAGCTGCGCGATGTACCCGTCCCGTGTGGGAGCAGCAGCACCGTGTCCTTCCACTCCACGGCGGGCTTCTGCTCGATGTTGCTGAAGGACACCGTCACGAGGGCGGTGTCACCGCGCATCGCCGTGGTACCCATGCGGTAGGTGGAGTGCCCCTCGAACAGGCTGCTGAACGGATTGCCGTCGGTAAACGGAGGCTTCTCCGTGCTCCCCGGCGGCAACGGCGCGTCACGACGCGCACGCGCGGCCTTGAGGTCGCCCGCGAGCGCCGGCGTGAGATACGGCTCGATGGCGATGAGCGCCCGTGGCTCCGGCACCTCGCGCACGCCGCCAAGTTCGAGCGTCACGTAGAACTGCAGGGCCACGTCGGCGGGCGTGACGTTCGTCGTCTTGCCGCACGCCGTGACGGCCATGGCCCCCAGTACCGCTCCGACAAGGGTACGCCACATGGCTCCACCCGACGTGGTTACACGACCGCCGACGCCTGCGTGGCGCCACTCGTTTCCTGTTCCCGCATGCGTCCGCCTAGCCATGCCCACAACATAACGAGGACCAGCGAGACGATGTGATACCACGCCGGTGCCGTGTCCCACGCCGCGTAGGTGCCGGCCACGTTGAACAGCAGCCCCAGCCCGCCGAGCACGAGCGCATGGCGCATGGGCGACCGCGGGGCCAGACGCGCGGCGAGGTAGCAACCGACCGTCGCGTAGAGTCCCACGTACCCGATGGTGAGTAGCAGGACCGCGACGCTGTCCGTGCGGCCGTTGGCGTCGAACAACGCCGGCATCGCCGCCCTGATGGCGAGATCGGTGCCGAAGCTGAGCGCGGCGATGAGGAGGAAACCGGAGAAGACCGCAACGACGCTGCGGGTCATGAGCGATACAGGTGGGCGAGGGGGAGTGTGTTCAACCTGCAGTGTGGTTCACGCCACGGCAACCGGTGTGCGTCGCCGCATTTCGCCGGTGAGCAGCCAGAGCGTGAAACCGGCCTGCAGCGTCATCGTGAGCACCGACAACACCCACACATGACGCAACTGAAAGCCCGGACGTTGGGCGAGCAGCATTGCGGGCACGGCGAACGTGACGAGCCGCGAGGCACTGCTAATGAGCGACGGCAGCGTATTGCCAAGCGCCTGGAACATCCCGCTGCAGGTGAAGATCAACCCCGAGGCGACGAAGTTCCACGAAATCGTGCGCAGGAACTCGGCCGAGACCGCAAGCACTTCGGCCTCCTCGGTGAACCCCTGCACGAACAGTTCCGGGCGGATCTGACAGAGCAGCGTGAGCACGGCCATCAGGGCGCTGCCTATGATCGCCGCCCAGCGAAAGGTCTCCCGCACTCGTTCACTCTTGCCCGCGCCCATGTTCTGACCCGCGAGCGGGGCGGCCGAAAAAGCGATGGCCATGGCCGGCAGGAAGATACTCTGCATCACGCGCGAACCGATGCCGTAGCCCGCCTGTGCGGCGGAGCCGAAGTCACGAATCACGTAGTAGATCACGGCCGTGAAGAGGAACATCAGCGCGAACTCGGCACCGGGCGGGACGCCCAGCTTGAGCATGCGCGCCAGCACATCCCATCGCGCCGTGAGCAGCTCGCGCCGGAAGCTCACGTAGTGCTCCAGGCGGACGAAGTAGGCGA
>NZ_JBIJAW010000281.1:0-4267 GCF_044345575.1 Gemmatimonas sp. | reverse complement strand
AACATTCAGCGTGCGACTCGCCGTGGCCGGACCATTGAGATCCAGGCGAATCACCCCGCCCAAGGTGTTGGCGCCCGCGAGCAGCGACCCGAGGCCGCGAATCACGGTGATCTGCTGCACGCCGGTGCTGGGAATGAGCGACGGATCGGTGCGACTGTCCCACCCTACGGTGAGCGGCAATCCGTCGAGCATGACGGCGGCCTGACGCGAATCGGAGCCGCGAATCCCGAGCTCCGATTCTCCTCGCGAGTTCTGTCGCACCAGCACAAACGCCGTCTGACGCAGCACATCGGCCACCGTCGGGGCGGGCAGCAACGGCACCGGCAGCGAGTCCACGCGGATGGTGACGGCCGTGGCCCCGCCGGTGACCGATGGGGCGCGCGAACCGCGCACCGTGATTGGCTCGATGCGCCGCGCCGCGGAGTCCTGCGCTGGCAGCCGGGACGGCGGCGTTGCCGACTGCTGCGCCGCTGCCGGCGCAGACAGGGCCAACGTGCCGGCGAACAGACCGAGGCTCAGGAGGGTGTACCGGGGGAGGGACATGCCGCGGAGTTTGGCGGGGTGTCCCTTAATGGCGGATTAATCGAGGGGAACAGCGGAACGACGGAAGCTCGAGAGGCGGGAGCTGGTGGTACGGGAGCTACAACAACGGGAACTGCCCCGTACGAGCAGTTCCCGTTGTTCAACATCCCGTGTCACCAGCTCCCGTGGTCGCAGCTTCCGTCCAACCAGCTCCCGCGATTGGAGCTTCCGCCGCCCGAGCTTCCGCCGCCCGAGCTTCCGCCCTCCCGCGTCTACCCGAAATACTCCTGGTTCGGTCTCCGCCGCTGCTCCCGTTCCGCGCGGCCGTATGCGCCTGCGTCCGACCGCGAGATCTTGCGGCGCGCCACCAGCGCTTCGAGCACGAGTTCGCACGCCACGACGATCATCGCGTCGTCGCCCTTCTTCGCGAGCCCGAGGGCACACACGGTGTCCACCAGGCCGGGCACGAGGTCGAAGCCCTTGCGCACCACGCCGATCGAAATGTCGTCGCCCACCTGCAGCGCGCTTCCCTGATCGAACCACATCACGATCTCATCGGTGTCGAGATCGCCGGCGCGTTCGCGTAGCGTGGCGTCGCAGGCGCGACGGATGAGTTCCTTGGCGATCGCGTTGCCACCCACGAGCTCACCCTCGTACTCGAGCTCGATCTTGCCCGTGATAGCGGGGAGCGCCGCGTAGACATCGGCCACCCGCGGCACCGCTTCGCTGTCGCCGTTCTTGAGCGCGCGCTGCTCGGCGTTGCTGACCACGTTCTCCATCGCCGTGATGGGCATGCGCTGCGACACGCCACTGCGCTTGTCGATGCGCTTGTCATCGCGCGCCTCGAAGGCGATGCGTTCCACCACCTCTTCGATGAGATCCGGCACACGGATCTCCACGCCGTGGTCGCGCGTCGTCCACGCCTCCTGCCGCGTGATGCTCACGCCAAGCGCGACACTCTCGGGGTAGTGCGTGATGATCTCGCTGCCGATACGGTCCTTGAGCGGCGTGATGATCTTGCCGCGCGCGGTGTAGTCCTCGGGGTTGGCGGTGAAGCAGAGCAGCACATCCAGTGCGAGCCGCACGGGATAGCCTTTGATCTGCACATCGCCTTCCTGCATGATGTTGAACAGCCCCACCTGCACCTTGCCGGCGAGGTCGGGGAGTTCGTTGAGCGCGAAGATGCCACGGTTGGCGCGCGGCAGCATGCCGTAGTGAATGGTGAGCTCGTCGCTCAGCAGATGCCCGCCGCGAGCCGCCTTGATGGGATCCACGTCGCCGATGATGTCGGCTACGGTCACGTCGGGGGTGGCGAGCTTTTCCACGTAGCGCTGATCGCGCGCGACCCACGCGATGGGGGTGTCGTCACCGGCCTCGGCAATGAGGTTGCGGGCGTACTTCGAGATGGGCGCAAACGGATCGTCGTTCACCTCGCTGCCGGCCACGACGGGCATCGCTTCGTCGAGCAGCGTGACGAGCGCGCGCAGAATGCGCGACTTCGCCTGACCGCGCAGGCCGAGGAGGATGAAGTTGTGCCGGGCCAGCAGCGCGTTGACGATCTGCGGCATGACGGTCTCTTCGTAGCCCAGCACGCCGCGGAACAGCGGCCCGCCGTCCTGCAGACGGGCGATGAGGTTCCGACGGATCTCGTCCTTGACGTTCTTCGGGCGGTTGGTGGCGTAGCCGGAGCGCCGGAGGGCGCCGAGGGTCTCGGGGAGTCTGGACACGATCGTGTGAGGCACGGGGGGATGGAGGCACGGGATCGGACCCTCCATCAATGACGGTTGCTTAGCGCACGAGGGGGGCGAAGAGTGCCCGGAGATCGCGGAGACATGCCCCGCGACCGGCGGAGGGCGGGGGATGGGCGTGGTGGGATGGGGGTTGTGTCAGCCCGTTACGCCTTGTTTACAGAAACATAGGAAAATCTTTGTCCCGCAACGGCTTTCCCCCAAGAAAGAAGCATGAGAATTGGATGAAAGCGCCTTGACAGCCGGGTGCCGCACCGTACATTCCCATCGCTTGTACCCCGTCGGCACACCTGCCGGGGGGGCCGTGCGCATTTAGGACGCACGGCGCTCATCACTGCACCGTTGGAGTCCTCCACTATGAAGCGCATCGCCCTCGTCGCCGCTGCTATCGTGCTCGCCGCCTGCTCCGCCAAGGAAGAGGCCCCGGCCGCTGACTCGGCCGCCGCTGCCCCGGCCGCCGCGCCCGCCATGGATTCGGCCGCGATGGCCGCCCCGGCTGACTCGGCCAAGCCTGACTCGGCCGCTGCCGCTGCCGCCCCGGCTGACACGACCAAGCACTAATCTGCTTGAGCAGGGAAAAGGCCACGCCGAAAGGCGTGGCCTTTTTTCGTTTCTGGGGCCCCACACCCACCCCTCACCCCGGAAACGGCAGCTCCACGACGGTCGCTTCCTCTCCTTCCACCGTCACCGTCGCTCCCGGTGCCACTTCGCGGCGGACCATGGCCATGGCGATGGGGCCCAGGCGGGGTGAGAGGGCGCTGCTGCGTACGTCGCCCACGTCCTTACCCGTCGCATCGATGACGCGGGCGGAGCGCGGCAGGGGGGCGGCGGCCGTCAGACCACGCAGATGGCGGTTCACATGGCCGCGGAAGTGCACCCGGGCCACGGTCTCCTGGCCGGTGTAGCACCCCTTGGTGAAGCTGATTGCGCCGAGGGTGTCGAGATTGGCTTCCTGCGGGATGGTGTTCTCGTCCATATCCACGCCGAACGCCGGTCGCCCCGCCTCCACGCGGGCGAGCTCCCACACCGCCTGAGAGCCCCGGGGACGCGCGAACGCCTCGAGCCTGGTGCGCACCGCGTCCGCCTCGCCCGCCTCGGCCACGATGACGAAACCCGGCAGGGTGCCAAGCAGGGGGGCGCGAATGAGGCGCACGCGTGCGGAGGCAATGTCCGCCACGCCGTGCGACCATGCCGGCCACTCGGCCAGCTCGCTCCCCGCGCTGTCGGCCCCCGACTCGGCTACCCCGGATGTCGCACCGAGATCGGTGATGACCAGCGACGCGTTGGTCCCGTACAGCATCCACGTGACCCACCGCTCCCGTTCGTCGGCCACCTTCGCCAGACGCGGGTTGATGTACTTGCGCGCCAGGTCGAGCCAGGCCGGCAGGCAGTGCGGCAGCATGGCGAGCATCAATCGCTCGTCGCTGATGCGCACGACGGTCATGTCGCACACCACCTTCCCCTTCGGCGTCAGCGCCACGGCATGCTGACCCATGCCCACGGCGAGCTGGCTCACATCGTTCGTGACCAGGCCGTTGAGCGCGTCGATCGCCTTGGGCCCCTCGATGCTGCTCCAGTGGAGCTCGCCGTCGAACCACACGGCATCGCGGCGCAGCGCGTGGTAGGCCTCGACGTCGTCGGGCGACAGCGAGGCGGGATAGACGAGGGCGGGGGCTGGTGTATCGGCCCCAGGGAGCGCGCCGATCGGCGTGGCGCTCGACATGCCGGAATTGTGTTCGCTCAAGACATCACCTGCGGCGTGGGCGGCTTCGTGAAGTGTAACCGGAAGTGTAGCCGAGCCGACACGTGAATCAATGCGAGCGATCAGGCGGGCGCGTGTGTACCGCCGAGACGAACGGCTGGGCCGCTGCTGCCGTCGACTCGCCCGTTTCCCAGGCGATGCGCTCGGCGGCGGGTTGCTGCATTGCCGTGAGCCGTCCATCGATGGCCTGCCAGCTTCTCCCGAGTGACGCGCCCGGCGCGCGTGGCGCATCGTC
>NZ_JBIJAW010000280.1:0-4268 GCF_044345575.1 Gemmatimonas sp. | reverse complement strand
GATGGCCGCAATCGGCGTGTTCGTCGTCATCCAGTTCGTTCTCGCACTCCTCCGCGGCACCTTCGCGCGCATTATCGCGCCATTCGGTGTGGATACGCTGCCGCCGGTGTTCGCCGAGGCCGCTGAGTGCGCGGGCATACACGTGCGCCGCCTCAAGGTGGTGGATACGGCCGATGAAGGATTTGTTGGCGGCTGGAGCAGTCTGCTGCCGCGCACGCTGGTGGTGCCGCGCCGCTGGGAGCTGTTGCCGGCCGACGTGCTGGCCGCGCAGCTCGTGCGACGCGTGGCCGTCGCCGAGAGCGGTGCACATGTACGAGGCGTACTCGGCGCGATCGCGTTCAATACGCTGGGCTTCGTGGTCGTCCTGCAGCTCACCGGTGCTGCGCCGGCGACGGCGGCCGGCATCGTCACCATCATGGCCGGCATGACGCTGTGGGCGTTTCTCGGGGTGCTGGTGCTGCCGACGCCCTCGCGTGCGGCCGTGTACGCGGCCGATGCGTCGGCGGCCGCCACGCAGGGAGCGGCAGCCGTGAAGGCCAGCATCGAGCGCCTCGACCAGTGGCAGGACGACGAGCCCACCCGTACGCCCAACATCGAGCGCATCTTTCATCCCGTACCGGCGCGCGCGAACCGCCTCGCCCGTCTCGACGGCGAACGGCGCGGGTTGAGCGCGCTGCACGCACACAACCTTGCGCGCCATGCCTTGTGGCTGGGCTGGGGCGGCTTCAGCGCCATCTCGCGCGCCGTGCACTGCAATGTGGGGCGTACGGCGCTCTGGGCGATGCTGCCGGGAGACTGAGCGCGCGGTAGTTTGGGGCCATGACTGCCGATGCGACTCGCACGTACGATCGTGGCCCCGATGTGAAGTTTCCGCCGCCGCTCCTGTTCGTCGGGGGGCTTGGTTTGGGTGTACTTCTCGACCGGTTCGGCCGCGTGCCGTTCGAGATCACGGCACCCTCCCTCGTGACCGTGCTCGGATTGGTGCTGGGTGTCGCCGGCCTGGCCATCGTATACACGGGCATCGTGACCTTTCGCCGCGCGCGCACGGCCGTGTATCCCAATCGCCCTGCCAAGCGGGTCGTGCAGCACGGCATTTATGCCTATACGCGCAATCCGATGTACGTAGGCATGGCAGTCTTCTACATCGGTGGCGTGCTGGTCACCGCGTCGCTCGCCGCCCTGGTGCTGCTGCCGGTCGTGCTGCGCGTACTGCATGTCCACGTGATCGCGCGGGAAGAGCGGCATCTGCACGCGGCTTTTCCCGAGGAGTACGCCGCGTACTGCGCGAAAGTGGGGCGGTGGTGGTGAGCCCGGTGGTCCGCACATTCCTCGGTCGCGTGCACGGGTACGCCGTCGCACTGGGTATGCTCGGCGTTGCCTCGGCCCTGAACGCGCAGCCGCTCCCCATCGTGCGCCCGGTGCCGGGTATGGTGATCACGCGATCCGTCCGGGTGGCTCCGGGTGTGTACCGCCTCCCCGGTCGGGCGTCGACGGACTCTGCGCTGATTACGATACGCGGCCGCGACATCACCGTGGACATGCGCGGGGTCACCCTGGTGGGGACACCGCCGGACAGTGAGCCCGACGCGGCGCGCGGCACGGCGGTCCGTATCGATGGCGGTGAGCGCATCCGGGTGCGTGGTCTCACCGCGCGCGGATATCGGGTGGGAATTCTTGCGCGCGACGTACGCAATCTCACCCTCGAATCGAACGACCTGTCGTACGGATGGAAGCCGCGCCTGTTCAGTCTGGTGGAGCACGAGAGCCTCAACGACTGGCTTTCGTACCACAAGAACGAAAACGACGAGTGGCTGCGCTTTGGCGCCGGCATCTATCTGCGCGGCGTGACAGGCGGGCGCATCACGGGCAACACCGTGCGGCAGTCGATGAACGGGTTGCTCCTGTCGCACAGTGATTCCCTCGACATCCGCCGCAACGATTTTTCGTTCAACTCCGGGCTCGGCATCGGCATGTACCGCGCGAGCTGGCACCGCATCGTGGAGAACCGCGCCGACTACAACGTACGCGGTTCGTCGCACGGGTTCTTTCAGCGTGGGCAGGACAGCGCCGCATTGCTGATGTTCGAGCAGTGCAGCCACAATGTGGTCGCGTACAACAGCATGACGCACGGAGGCGATGGGCTGTTCCTCTGGGCGGGCCAGCACACGATGGACACGGGGCAGGGCGGATCGAACGACAACCTGTTCCTGCTGAACGATTTCAGCTACGCGCCCACGAACGGCATGGAGGCGACCTTCAGTCGCAACCAGTTCGTCGGCAATCGTGTGGTGGGCAGTACGCACGGACTGTGGGGCGGCTACAGCTATGCGTCGCGCGTCATCGGCAACTGTTTCGCTGACAATCGCATCGCTATTGCCATCGAGCACGGGCAGGACAACACCGTAGGCGGCAATCATTTCGACGGCGATACGCTCGCGATCCGGTTGTGGGGCGACTCCATCACACCGAGTGACTGGGGATATCCCAAGTATCGGGACACCCGCAGCCGTGATTGGCGGATCGTGGAGAACCGGTTCGCGAGGGTGAAGGAGCGTCTGCGTGTGGCGAACAGTACGGGTGTGGATAGCAGCCGGAACGTGGTCAGCGATTCCGTGGGCCTGGCGTGTGATCCGGCGCGCATCATCCCCACCACCGCATGGTGGCGACTGCCGGATATTCCCGATGCGCCGCGGCGCTGGCCGTCGGCCGAGCATGCCACGCGCGATCGCCAGGCGATCGTGGTGGATGAGTGGGGCCCCTACGATTGGCGCTCGCCGAAGTTGTGGCCGCTCGACAGCACGCGGGCGGTGCCGCTTCGCCTGCGGGTGCTCGGGCCGGCCGGGCGTTGGCGGGTGGTGAGGATGCGCGGCGTGGCGCGGCTCTCGTCGTCGCGTGGCACCGTGGGGGACACCATCGCGGTCACCCCGCACGCGGATTCCACGGGCGACTGGCGTGTGGAACTGGAGTATGTGGGCGCCGCCACGGTGAGTGCGCGCGGCGTGCGCGCGGCCGCCGGTGTGCCGCAGCGCTTCGCGTACGAGCGATTCGAGCCCGCACAACAGTGGACGCAACGGGTGTTCCGCTACGACGACCAGACCGATCCGTTCAAAAAGCCGGCGGCATTCGATGCGTTGGTTCGCGGTGCCCCGGTGCTCGTGCGCGAAGCGCCGCGGCTTGACTGGTTCTGGTCGCGGCCACGTGATCGGGAGATCCCGGCCGAGCGCTTCGTGATGGATGCCAGCGGAACGGTGGTGTTGCCGCCGGGGCGCCATACGCTGCGCACCCTCAGCGACGATGCGGTGCGCGTGTGGGTCGACGGAGCGCTCGTCATCGACCATTTCACCCCGCACGAGACCGCCCCCATGTACGCGGCGATCAACGGCGGCGCACACACGATCCGGGTGCAGTACGTGCAGGTGGCCGGGTGGGTGGAACTGCGGCTTGACCTGCTTCGTGGTGATGTGCGGCCGTCAGCGGGGAGCGCCGGGCCGCACTGAGTCGTTCAGGCCACGCGCGGGGTGCGCAGGTCTACTCCGTGTCGCGGGGTCGGTACGATCCAGTCGTCATCGGTCGGTGCCACCCGATCGAGTGGCGTGCCATCAGGCTTGGCGACGAAGAGCCAGACGGATTTCGTGCGCACCGAGTAGTACATGCGCAGCTGTACCCGCCGTGGCACCGGTCCGCAGGAGAACGTGTACTGGAACGTGTCATCGACGCGCCGGTCTATCACCGCCTGACGAAACCGATTCCACAGTTCGGGGACGTTGGCGCTGGAGTACACCTCGAGAAAGAAATTGCGCCCGATCGGCCGGGAGATGCTGCCGGTGTTGTCGGCCTCCGCCTTGTTGTAGGACAAGACGAGACCACTGGCATTCAACTGCACGACACCGTATGGGATGACATCCAGCTCCTCGTCGGACAGCCGATCGAGGAAGGGTGTCAGCAGGCGGCTGGTGGTGTCGAGGGGCATCGGGGGGAACGGTGGAGACGGCATTCGGTGGGGGGATCACACCGTCTGCCACGTTGGTACCGTGGAGCGCCAGAATGAGGGTCGGCGCGGGCGAGCTGGACTTTAGGCGCCGCCGGGCGGTCACCGGGTGATCGGGGTTCCGCTGGCGGTGCAGACCGTCACATCGGATGCCCCGGGCGCCTGCTGTGACGGATTCAGGCATCGGGGCGCCTGGTGCGTTGCCCCCATGCGCACCGTCCCCCACATTCCCGCCCCATGACCTCTCGCTTGCCTGACGCCCCCGCCTTTCCGCCCCGAG
>NZ_JBIJAW010000279.1:0-4300 GCF_044345575.1 Gemmatimonas sp. | reverse complement strand
GCCGATGTCGTCGATGGGGGACTCGCCAGCGGAGCAGGGGCGGTGCACGTCACCACGCTTCATGGGTTCACGGCACGAAGCTGGCGAGGCCGTGCTTACGAGTGGTTGCAGGTGCGTGCCGCCCGGCGCGCCGATGCGGCAGTGGCGGTATCCACGCCGATTGCGCGTCGTCTCATGGGAGGCTCCGGGCCGCGGTCCGTTGCGACGGTGCGCAACGCGGTGGCTCCCGCCGACGCTCCGCTCGAGGCGAGTGAGGCGCGCCGCACGCTCGGTCTCCCCTCGCACGGCTTCACCGTGGGCTGGATCGGTCGCCTGTCGTTCGAGAAAGGTCCCGACCTCCTGCTCGAGGCGCTCGCGATGGAGGCCCAGCGGCGTACCACGTCCGATCCGGTGCTCCACGTGGCGATGCTCGGCGACGGGCCGCTCCGACAGGCGATGGAGGAGGCGGCCATGGCGCTGCCGCCAACCGTTCGTGTGGTCTTCCCCGGACTCGTCGAACAGGCCAGCCGCTACCTCGCCGCATTCGATGGTCTGGCGCTCACCTCGCGTACCGAGGGGACTCCCATGGTGATCCTCGAGGCCATGCTCGCCGGGCTCCCGATCGTCGCCACGACCGTTGGGGGCGTTCCCGATGTTCTCGACGATCGGTGTGCGCTGCTCGCCGAACCAACGCCGCACGCCATCGCTGCACAACTCCGGCAGCTGGAGGCCGACGAAGCAGCGCGTATGCAGCGCGCCGCGACCGCGCTCGCGCATGTCGAACAGCACTTCGGGTACGATGCCTGGTTGGCTGCCTACGAGCAGGTGTACGCGGGGGCGCTGGGTAGGGCGCATAACCGCTGACCGGGTAGTCGGCGCAGTCCCGCCGTTCAATTGGCTCAGCCCACCGTGCGCGCAGGCCAAGGCTTGATCCCGTATGGCGCTGTTGCAAGAAAGCAACACACCGGTCTTTGGTGTTGCGCTTGTGCTTCAAATGAGTGGTCGATTCGGAACGACCTCGCTTCGCATCGGATGAAACAAACGCCGCCCGATTGGTCCAAGAGTTGCTCCGGTAGGGTGTCCAGTGGCAAGTGTGCAGGACTCCCCCAGGCAAGGAAATGGCAATGCGCAGGCAGCTTTCGGCGCCTTTATGGTCGTTGGGCGCCCTGGTGTCGGGCTCGGCCCTCGGGTGGGCCGGACAGCGATACGGTATCGAAGCGATCGACGTGTTGGCCTCGGGGCTTTCGCCGTTTGGTACCCTGTGGCTGAACGCGCTGCAGATGGCCGTCCTGCCGCTCATGGTGACCCGTCTGCTGTCTTCCCTCATCCGCGTCGACGACGACACGTCGGCTGTACAAGTGGGTCGGAGTAGCGTGGTACTGTTTCTGGCCTATCTCAGCTTGGCCAGTGTGGTGACAGCGGTTGTGACGGTGCAGGGAATGTCGTGGTTCCCCTTGCCGGCCGACATGGTTGCCAGCTTCAAGTTGGTGAAGCCGAACGGATCCTCCGAGGCTGCCTCGGCATCCCTGCTGACCTTCGGAGAGTGGATCAGAACCCTCGTGCCACGCAATCCATTCGAAGCGGCGGCGAAGGGCAACATCCTGCAGCTCCTTGTGTTCACGGTGTTCTTCGGCGTTGCGGCCGGTCGATTGCCAACGGCCTCGAAAGCAACGCTTTCGGAGAGCATCCGCGCCCTCGCCGATGCCATGATGATCATGGTGGGCTGGATCATGAAGGCGACACCCGCGGCCGTGTTCGTGCTGATGCTCTCGATGATGCGACAGTTCGGCGGCACCACGCTGGAGCTGCTGGCCGTATATGTGGTCGCGCTGTGCGCGCTGCTCATCCTCGCGACACTGGCGCTCTATCCGTTGACGGCGTTGCTCGGCGGAATGTCTGTGATGCAGTTTGCGCGCGGCGTCGCGCCGGCCCAGCTGGTCGCTGCGAGCACGCAGTCATCGCTCGCATCGCTGCCGGTGATGGTCAAGGCCGGACAGGAGCGACTGGCGCTCACGACCGAGACGTCAGGATTCGTTCTCTCTCTCGCTGTTTCGACATTCAAGCTCAATCAGGCGATCTCCCCGCTCTTCAAGTTCATCCTGCTCTCGCATGTCTATGGTATTCCCATCGGCGTCCGGGAGATCGGCGTGTTTGCGTTTGCCGCCATTCTGCTCAGCTTCGGTGTGGCCGGCATACCGCGTGGGAACGGAGGGTCGAGCAGTCTGCCTCTGTATCTTGCCGCCGGGATTCCCGTCGAGGGGGTGATCCTGCTCGAAGCGGTGAAGTCCATCCCGGATATCTTCATGACGACGCTCAACGTGACGGCGGACATGAGTGTCGCGACGGTGCTTTCGCGACGGTCGCGTGTGACCGCAGGGCAACACGATTCGTTGCCGATCCCTGTCCCGTCCTGATCCCATGTCGAACGTCGTAGTGGCTCGGCGTCTCGCGGCGGGACCGGCAACGCGTGTCGTCGCCGACGTTGCCGACCACGAGGTGTGGTTCGAAGCGAATCTCCCGCTGACCCTGAGTCCCGAGGTCATGGCGTCGGCGTTTCTGCTCGTGTGTGCCCATCACCGTCAGGGATTGGATCTCGATGTTCCGCTCTCCTCGCGGTTCAGGGGCAATCTGACGTCGCTGCAGGAAGTGGTGCGTGAGTTCTGGAGCTATCAGGACGTCCCATTGCTCGAGCCGCCCGGTGGAATCCCGAGCACGGCTGGTAAAGCGGCGCCGGAGTTCAGGGGTGCCGCCCTGATGTTCTCCGGAGGGGTCGATTCGTTCTACTCTCTCCTGCGCGGCCCTCTCGCGCCGGCTGCTTTGGTGCTCGTGGAAGGGTTCGATATCCCGCTCACCCAACCAAGCCGTACCGAGGCCGCCTGGGCGAGTCTTCAGGCCGTCGCCGATCACTTCGGTCTTCGCGCCGTGAAGGTCTCGACCAACCTCCGGGAGCACGCACTCTTCCGCTCCGTCAATTGGGAGGTGACGCACGGCGGGGCGCTGGCGGCCATGGGCCATCTGCTCGCGGCGCAATACAGCCATGTCATCATATCGTCCTCCTACCCGTATCCGGAGCCGACGAAGCCGTGGGGGTCACATTTCCGGCTCGACCCGCACTGGTCATCCGACGTCCTGAGCGTGTTACATGTTGGCGCCACCCACCGGCGGGCTGCCAAACTCCTTGCGATTGCAGACGAACCGATTGTGCAGCGCAATTTGCGGGTGTGTTGGGAAGGGGTGACGACGCAGTTGAATTGCGGAGCCTGCGAAAAGTGCATTCGCACGCTACTCGTGCTGCAATCGGTGGGCAGGCTCGAACACTTCACCACATTCGCGACGAGCGAGTCCCAGCTTACTGACGCGGTTCGGGCACTGCCGTACATAAAGAACAGGGGTTCGCTGGCCAACAGTTACACCAGGTTTGTGCGTGCCAACCCCTCGTCCACGCTTGGGCGCGAGGTGGCTGCGCTCATCGAACGATCGAAGCGCTACCACCGGAAGCGCGAACTCATGAAGAGTGTTGCCGGTCGGATCGTATCAAGAATCTTGTACTGAGGCATCTCCGCGTCCCCGAAAGTGTCGAGTGAAAATGCCCGTGTAATCGAGCACGATTCCTACCTGATACTCCAGACGTCTTCCCGTTCTCATCGCCGACTCATGCCACACACCGTCGCCGCCCAGCGACCCATACCGGGGCCTGCATCGCGTGTCGTCGCAGAGATTGACGGCGGCCCCGTGTGGTTCGAGGCCAACCTCCCACTGGTACTGAGCTCCGAAGCGATCGTTTCCGCGTTCCTGCTCGTCTGCGCCCACCATGGTCACGCCTTGGCGCTGGACGCACCGCTGACCGCACGATTCCAGGACCATCTCACACCACTGCAACAGGTGGTACGCGAGTTCTGGGGGTATCCCGAGGTCTCGCTGTCGGAGCCGACGGGTGAGGGTCAGCGACTGACGGGGCAGTTGGCGCCGGCGTTCAAAGGCGCGGCCCTCATGTTCTCCGGTGGCGTCGATTCCTTCTATTCGCTTCTCCGCGGGCCTCTCGCGCCGGATGCACTGGTGCTCGTCGAAGGGTTCGATATTTCGCTGTCTCAGCCGAACCGGACAGACGTCGCCTGGTCGAGCCTGCAAGCAGTGGCCAATCACTTCGGCCTGACGGCCGTGAAGGTCGCGACCAATCTCCGGGAGCACGCACTGTTCCGTTCGGTCGACTGGGGAGTGACGCACGGCGGAGCGCTGGCGGCGGTGGGCCATCTTCTCGCGTCCCGGTATAGTCACATCCTCATTTCGTCGTCCGACCCGTATGTGGATCCGACGAAACCGT
>NZ_JBIJAW010000058.1:0-13924 GCF_044345575.1 Gemmatimonas sp. | reverse complement strand
CGCGTCACCATCTTGCCGTACTGGGGGTGCGGCATGCGACGGTCGATGCGAACGACCACCGTCTTCTCCATCTTGTCGCTCACGACGAGCCCGACGCGCACCTTGCGCGCCGACCGGTCGGAGGCGCCGTTCTGCGCGGCGCTCGCGTTGTTCGTTTCAGCCATCAGTCGTATCTCGGTTAGCGGCCGCGGCCGGCGAGCTCACGCTCACGCTGGACCGTCTTCAGGCGCGCGATGTCCCTGCGGATGCTGCGCAACCGCAGCGGCTCTTCCAGCGCTTCGGTGCCGCTCCGGAAGCGGAGACGGAAACGCTCCTCTTCCAACTCCCGGATGCGGGAGGCCAACTCGTCAGCCGCCAGTCCGCGGATCTCTTCAGCCTTCATTGGTCACCGCCTCCTCACGTGCGACGAACTTGGTCTTCACGCCGAGCTTCGCAGCGGCCAGGGCCATCGCCGTCTCGGCGAGCTCCCGGGTCACACCCTCGATCTCGAACATCACTCGGCCCGGCTTCACCACCGCCACCCACAACTCCGGCGAACCCTTACCCTTACCCATTCGGGTTTCGGCCGGCTTCTTCGTGATCGGCTTGTCCGGGAAAATGCGGATCCAGACCTTACCGCCACGCTTGATGTGACGCGTCATCGCAACACGGCACGCCTCGATCTGACGGCTCGTCACCCAGCCCGGCTCGAGCGCCTGCAGGCCGAACGTGCCGAACGACAGATCGCTACCACGGTACGCCAGGCCGGTCGTGCGGCCCTTGAACATCTTGCGGAACTTGACCCGCTTCGGACTCAGCATCGTTCAGCTCCTCAGTTGCCGGTCGAGTAGGTCTTGCCGCGACGATCTTCCACGATCTCGCCCTTGAAGATCCACACCTTCACACCGATGGTGCCGTAGGTGGTCTTCGCGGTGCTCGTCGCGTAATCGATGTCGGCGCGCAGCGTGTGAAGGGGCACCCGGCCCTCCATGTACCCTTCCACGCGCGCGATTTCGGCGCCGCCAAGGCGCCCGCCGGCCTTCACCTTGATGCCCAGCGCGCCCATCCGCATCGCGCTCTGCACGGCGCGCTTCAGCGCGCGGCGGAACGAGATACGCTGCGACAGCTGCGCCGCGATGTTGTCGGCCACGAGCTGCGCCTCCACTTCCGGACGCTTGATCTCTTCGACGTTGATGCCGACTTCCTTGCCCGTGAGCTGAGCCAGCTCGTCACGCAGCTTGTCGACTTCCGCGCCCTTCTTGCCGATCACGACGCCGGGACGACCCGTGTGGATCGTCACCACCACCTTCCCGGGCTTGCGCTCGATCGTCACGTCGGCGATCGCCGCGTTGTCCAGACGCGCCTTGAGATACTTGCGAAGGAGGGCGTCCTCCTTCAGCAGAGCCGGCATTTCCTTCTTCGCGTACCACGTCGAACGCCAGTTCTTCGTGACACCGAGGCGGAAGCCGATCGGATTGGTCTTTTGTCCCATTAGCGCACCGCCTCCGTCACGACGATCTCCACATGGCTCGTCCGCTTCAGCATCGGCGTCGCACGGCCCATGGCCGCCGGCGTCCAACGCTTGAGCTTCGGCCCTTCGTTCACGATGGCCTTCGTGATCACCAGCGCGTCGACATCCAGCGACGTGTTGGCCGCACGGGCCGCTTGTTCTGCGTTCGCCACAGCACTGTTGAGCGTCTTCTCGATCTGCTCAGACGCGTGCTTCTTGGAAAACTTGAGCAGCGCGAGCGCGTCGTTCACGCGCTGGCCACGGATCTGGTCGATGACCAGACGCATCTTGTAGGGCGACTGACGCGTGGTGCGCTGAATGGCGCGCGCCTCGATGCCCGTCTTCACGGTCTTGGCCATGGGTTACTTGCCTCCCTTACCAGCCGGCTTCTTCGCATCGGCCTTCTGTCCCGCGTGACCGCGGAACAGACGCGTCGGCGAAAATTCGCCCAGCTTGTGCCCGACCATGTTTTCCGTCACGTACACCGGGATGAACTTGTTCCCGTTGTGCACCGCGAACGTGTGCCCCACGAATTCCGGCAGGATCGTGCTCGCGCGCGACCAGGTCTTCACGACCTTCTTCTCGTTCTTGGCGTTCATCGCGACCACCTTCGCCTCCAGGCGCTCGGCGACGAACGGACCCTTCTTAATGCTTCTCGACATATCGGTTCTCGTCTCGCCTGGCGGTTACTGCGTGGCCCGGCCGCGCTTGCGGCCGCGCACGATGAGACGCGTCGACGCCTTCTTCTTATTGCGCGTCTTGACGCCTTCCTTCTTACCCCACGGGCTCACCACGTTGCGACCACCGCGCGTACGACCGCCGTGCGGGTGATCCACCGGGTTCATCACTTCACCACGCACCTTCGGGCGCTTGCCGAGCCAACGGCTCTTGCCCGCCTTGCCGTGCGACTGCAGTTCGTGCTCGGAATTCCCCACTTCTCCGATCGTCGCCATGCAGTTGCCGTGCACCAGGCGCATTTCCGTGGAGCTCAGACGCAGCGTGACGTAGTCACCTTCCTTCGCCACGACCTGGGCGAAGGTGCCGGCCGAGCGGGCCATCTGGCCGCCCTTGCCGATCTTGAGCTCGATGTTGTGCACCGACGTGCCGAGCGGCACTTCCTTCAGCGGCATCGCATTGCCCGTGCGCACGTCGCTGCCCGGGCCCGACACCACCGTATCTCCCTGCTTCAGCCCCTTCGGGTGCAGGATGTAGCGCTTCTCGCCGTCCGCGTACTGCAACAGCGCGATGCGCGCCGAGCGGTTCGGATCGTACTCGATGTGCGCGACCGTGGCCGGCTGGCCCTGCTTGTCACGCTTGAAATCGATGACGCGGTACATGCGCTTGTGGCCGCCACCGATGCGACGCATCGAGATGTGGCCGTGATTGTCGCGACCGCCCGACTTCTTGAGCGGCTCGACGAGCGACTTCTCAGGCGTGCTGCGCGTGATCTCGGCGAAATCCGATACCGAGCGGAAGCGCGTGCCCTTGGTGACCGGCTTGAACTGACGGATACCCATGCGTCTTAGCCCTCGAAGATCGCGATGGTGTCGCCGTCACGCAGCTTCACAATCGCCTTCTTGGTGTGGGGGCGGCGCCCGATCGACTGGCCAACCCGGCGCGCCTTGCCGCGCGCGTTGGAAGTCCAGACACCGGTGACCTTGACGCCGAACAGCTGCTCGACGGCCGCTTTGATGGAGTGCTTCGTGGCGCTGGTCGCCACCTCGAACGTGTACTCGCCGCGATCCTGATAGGCGGCCGAGGTGCGCTCCGTGACGATCGGGCGCACGATGGTACGGTACAGACTCATCGCTTAGCCCTCCGCAGAGTTGAGCGCCGACGACTCGATCACCACGACATCCGACCAGAGGATGTGGTAGGTGCTCGCATCGCTGTACGGCATGACGTGCGCGCGGCCGAGGTTGCGGGCGCTCAGGTACACGTTCGGCTTCACGCCGTCCGTGAGGAGGAGCACCTTCTTGTCGGCCACCCCGAGCGACGCCATGAACTGCGTCATCGCCTTGGTCTTCGGCGCGCTGAAGTTCAGCGCGTCCACGAGGATCACGGCCTGCTCGCGGGCACGGGCGTTGAGCGCGCTCTTGCGGGCGAGCTGACGCACCTGCTTCGGCACGATCTGCGTGTAGCTCCGCGGCTGCGGACCGAACACGGTACCACCGCCCGGCCAGTTCGGCGCGCGCGTCGAGCCCTGGCGGGCGCGACCGGTGCCCTTCTGCTTCCACGGCTTCTGGTTACCGCCGGTGACTTCACCGCGCGTCTTGGTCTTGGCCGTGCCCTGGCGACGGTTGGCGAGGAACGCCTTCACCGCCTGGTGCATGACCGGCACGTTGACGATCCCGTCAAACGTGCCCTCGGGGAGCTGGCGCGTGCCGCCCTGCTTCCCCTGCGCCGAGTACACAGGCGCCTCAAAGGTCTTGGTTTCCGCCGTCATGATCAGCCCTGCTTCCGCACGAAGACGATGCCGTTCGTCGGCCCCGCCACGCTGCCGCGCAGATAAATGAGGTTACGCTCCGCGTCCACCTTTTCCACGCGGATGCTGAGCGCCGTGTGCTGCTTGTTGCCGTACTGGCCGGGCATCTTCTTGCCCTTGATGACGCGCGACGGGTCCGTACCCGCGCCGATCGAGCCAGGCTTGCGGTGCTTCGTGTTGCCGTGCGTGTTCGGACCACCGCCGAAACCGTGGCGCTTCACGACACCCTGGAAACCACGACCCTTGGACGTGCCGGTGACCTTCACGCGCTCGCCGGGCGTGAAGATGTCCACCTTGATCACGTCGCCCACGGTGTAGGCGGGGACTTCGCCGTTCGCCGGCGCGTCGTCGAGACGGAAGCTCTTGAGCACGGCGGGCGCGGCCTCGAGGCCGGCCTTCTGCGCGTGTCCGAGCTCCGCCTTCGTGGCGCGCGCGCCCTTCGGCGTGCGCTCACCCTTCTTGTTGGGGCGCGCCGTGCGCTGCGCGCCATATCCGAGCTCCACCGAAGCGAAACCCGCCGCGTCCACCGTCATCACCTTGGTGACGGGGTTCGGCGTGGCCTCCACCACGGTGCAGGGCACTTGCTGCCCCTGCTCGTTGAACAGCTGGGTCATCCCCAGCTTCTTGCCGATGATGCCGATCATGAATTGACTCACTCCGTACGAGTCGCGGTCATCCCGAGTGGATGCCCGTTGGACTATGGATGGTGCCGCCCTGTGCAGCACCATCAGTACGCGCCGCCTTCCCGAAGGAAGCCTACCGCGGCGTGAACTCTCGCTGTCCTGCGTCCTGCACCGACGAACTACAAACTGAAGACTGCTATTCGACCTTGATTTCGACGTCCACACCAGCCGGGAGATCGAGCTTCGTCAGCGCGTCCACCGTACCGGCACGCGAATCGAGGATATCGATCACGCGCTTGTGCGTCTTGAGCTCGAACTGCTCACGCGACTTCTTGTCGACGTGCGGCGAACGGAGCACCGTCCAACGCTGCGTCTTGGTCGGGAGCGGGATCGGGCCCGATACCGACGCGCCGGTCTTCTCGGCCGTGCGGACGATGTCCGCCGAAGCCTGGTCGATCACGGCGTGGTCAAATGCCTTGAGGCGAATGCGAATGCGGCCAGCCATCTCTATTCCTGGGAGCCTGTGCAGCAGGCGGTGAGGACCAGAGCCCTCACCGCCCACCACCAGTCGTGATTAGGCGAGGATCTTGGTAACGACGCCGGCGCCGACCGTGCGGCCACCCTCACGGATGGCGAAGCGCAGCTGCTCTTCCATGGCGATCGGGATGATGAGCTCGATCGTCATCGTCACGTTGTCGCCCGGCATCACCATCTCCATCCCTTCGGGGAGCTCGATGTTGCCCGTCACGTCCGTCGTGCGGAAGTAGAACTGCGGGCGGTAGCCCTTGAAGAACGGCGTGTGACGGCCGCCTTCTTCCTTCGTGAGCACGTACACTTCCGCCGTGAACTTCGTGTGCGGCTTGATCGAGTTCGGCTTGGCGAGCACCATGCCGCGCTCGATGTCTTCCTTCGCGATGCCGCGGAGGAGGAGACCGACGTTGTCACCGGCCTGGCCTTCGTCGAGGAGCTTGCGGAACATTTCGACGCCGGTCACGACCGACTTCTTGTCGCTGTTGTAGCCGACGACCTGGACTTCTTCGCCGACCTTGATGATGCCACGCTCGATACGACCCGTCGCCACCGTACCACGACCCGTGATCGAGAACACGTCTTCGACCGGGAGGAGGAACGGCTTGTCGACTTCACGCACCGGCTCCGGGATGTACGAGTCGAGCGCGTCGTAGAGCTCCTGCATCTTGTCGATCCACTTCTGCTCACCCTGGATCGCCGGGTAGGCCGCGCCGCGGATCACCGGGGCATCGTCACCGTCGTAGTTGTACTTCGAGAGCAGTTCGCGGACTTCGAGCTCGACGAGGTCGAGGAGCTCTTCGTCTTCCACGAGGTCGCACTTGTTGAGGAACACGACGACCTTCGGCACGTTCACCTGGCGCGCCAGCAGGATGTGCTCACGGGTCTGCGGCATCGGGCCGTCCACGGCCGACACCACGAGGATCGCGCCGTCCATCTGCGCGGCGCCCGTGATCATGTTCTTCACGTAGTCGGCGTGACCCGGGCAGTCGACGTGCGCGTAGTGACGGTTGGCCGTCTCGTATTCCACGTGCGACGTGGCGATCGTGAGGATCTTCGTGCTGTCACGACGACCCTGCGACTCCGACGCCTTGGCGACTTCGTCATAGGCCACGTACTTCGTGCCGTAGCCCTTGTCGGCCGAGATCTTCGTGAGTGCCGCGGTCGTGGTGGTCTTGCCGTGGTCGACGTGGCCGATCGTACCCACGTTCACGTGCGGCTTGTTCCGCTCGAACTTTGCCTTGCCCATGGTTCTGTCTGTGCTTGGGTAGTGAATGAGGGGTGAGGCTTACGCCTTCACCTTGCTGATGATCTCTTCGGCCTTCGACTTCGGCACTTCTTCGTAGTGCGAGAACTCCATCGAGTAGACCGCTCGTCCCTGCGACATGCTGCGCAGCTTGGTCGAGTAACCGAACATCTCCGCCAGCGGCACGGTGGCCGAGATGACCTGCGCCTCACCACGCTGCGTCATGCCGCCGATCTTGCCGCGACGCGAGGAGAGGTCGCCGAGGACGTCGCCCATGTACGATTCCGGGCTCACGACCTCGACCTTCATGACCGGCTCCAGCAGGCAGGGGCTGGCCTGCTTGGCCGCCTCCTTGAACGCCATCGAGCCGGCAATCTTGAACGCCATTTCCGACGAGTCGACTTCGTGGTAGGAACCGAAGGTGAGCTGGACCTTGATGTCCACGACCGGATACCCGGCGAGCACACCGTTCTCCAGCGCTTCCTTGATGCCCTGCTCCACGGGGCCGATGTATTCACGCGGAATGACACCACCCACGATCTTGTCCTCGAACACGAAGCCCTGTCCCTGCTCGCTGGGCTCCATGTTGATGACCACGTGGCCGAACTGACCCTTACCACCCGACTGGCGGATGAACTTCCCTTCCACCTTCTCGACGCGCTTCTTGATCGTCTCGCGGTAGGCCACCTGCGGGCGACCCACGTTCGCGTCGACCTTGAACTCGCGCATCATGCGATCGACGATGATTTCGAGGTGCAGCTCACCCATGCCGGCGATGATCGTCTGACCCGTCTCGGCATCCGAACGGACGCGGAAGGTCGGATCTTCTTCGGCGAGCTTCTGCAGCGCGATCGCGAGCTTGTCCTGGTCGGCCTTCGTCTTCGGCTCGATGGCGACGTCGATAACGGGGTTCGGGAACTTCATCGCCTCGAGGATGAGCGGATTGTCCTCGGTGCAGAGCGTGTCGCCGGTACGCGTGTCCTTGAGGCCGATGGCGGCGGCGATGTCGCCGGCGCGCACTTCCTCGATTTCTTCGCGCTTGTTGGCGTGCATCTGCAGGAGACGACCCACGCGCTCACGCTTGTCCTTCGTGCTGTTGTACACATAGCTGCCCGAGTTGAGCACGCCCGAGTACACGCGGAAGAACGTCAGCTTTCCGACGAACGGGTCGGTCGCGATCTTGAACGCGAGTGCCGCGAACGGCGCGTCGTCCTTGATCGGCGCATCGATGAACGTTTCGTCGTGGTGCGGGAGATGACCCTGGATCGCCGGCACGTCGATCGGCGCCGGGAGGTAATCGATCACGGCGTCGAGGAGCGCCTGCACGCCCTTGTTCTTGAACGACGCGCCACAGAAGACCGGGATGAATTCCATCGCGATCGTCGCCTTGCGGATCGCGGAGCGGATTTCGTCCATCGAGAGCTCTTCGCCCGCGAGGTACTTCTCCATCAGCGCCTCGTCGAACTCGACGGCCGCTTCGATGGCTTCGTGACGCGCCTTCTCACACGCCTCCACGAACTCGGCCGGCACATCGACCACCGAGAACGTCTTGCCCATCGTCTCGTCGTGGAAGATGTACTGCTTGCGCTCGAGCACGTCGATGTGACCCGTGAAGGTCTCACCCGAACCGACGGGCAGCTGCAGCGGGAACGCGCGCTTGCTCAGACGGTCGCGGATCATCGCGAGGCAGCGATCGAAGTTCGCGCCCACGCGGTCCATCTTGTTCGAGAAGATCATGCGCGGCACGCGGTAGCGGTCGGCCTGACGCCACACCGTTTCCGTCTGCGGCTCCACACCGGCCACCGAGTCGAGCAGCGTGACGGCGCCGTCGAGCACGCGGAGCGAACGCTCCACTTCGACGGTGAAGTCCACGTGGCCCGGCGTGTCGATGATGTTGATGCGGAACTCGGGGCCGAAGCCCTTCTCGTGCGACTGGCCATGACGCATCCAGAAGCAGGTCGTCGCGGCCGACGTGATCGTGATGCCGCGCTCCTGTTCCTGCTCCATCCAGTCCATCGTGGCGGCGCCATCGTGGACTTCACCGATCTTGTGCGACTTCCCCGTGTAGTAGAGGATGCGCTCGGTGGTCGTCGTCTTGCCGGCATCGATGTGCGCCATGATGCCGATGTTGCGGTAGTGCTCGAGCGGGGTCGTACGCGGCATAGTCGTCGGTCAGCGCCGCCAGAGCGACGCAGTGAGTGTACGAAAGTGAACCAGCAAAAAAACGGCTGGACCAGACCTCCCAGGTGGGAGCGGTATCCATCCGCTGTCGCCGGGTACGCTCGCCGCTGCTGCGCGAGTGGGGACCCTAGCGCGCCGCATCCAGAGACCTGCTGACTCCAGACGCGACGTTGAGTTGGTTACAACGAAGGTTTGCCGGGCGACGCCTCGTGCTACCGAAGAGGCGTTTTCGGGCAGACTCCTAACTTCACAGGGCCGGGTCCGGAAGTCAACCCGTCGGTGTCAGGGCGCCGGAGGACCGTCACAGGAAAGCAACCGCCAGACTGTCGGAAGGAGACCGCCGCAATGCCCGCACCTGTTGCATGCGTCCTACACATCTATAAGCCGTTCGCAACACTTTGACAGCACGATGACGATTCCAAGCGAGCTCGACCAGACAAGCCGCAGTCATCACACGCATCGTCCGATGGCGCAACAACACACCTAAGCGACTGCATATCAATAGCTTATGTGATTCTTGGGGATATCTCCAGTCGGCGATCATCGTAATTGGTTGTGTTTCCGGGTGTAAACGCGACCGACCGTCGGGATTGGTACGATCGATGCTCCGAGGTGGATGAGGCGGCGTGCTCCTCAGCGACACGCCCACTTCAATCGTGCTTCGAGGTTTCCAGTGAAACGGCTCTCTATATTCTCGGTCGCCCTGCTCGTCCCGGGGATGCTGTCTGCCCAGCCATCGCCTAGCTATGGACAGGTGGTCGGTCCATCGTGCAGTGCGACCATTTCGGGCGATTGCCGCGGCAGCATAGCCGGTTGGTCCTACGGCCAGGACGTCACCGGCGCCCCCGGCAACACCCGCGAATGGTGGGCAGATCGCCAGGATGGTGCGTTCGCTGAAGTCACCAAGACACGCGGACGAGTCGGCTACGGCGGTTATGGCCTCGGCTCGCTCGAGTTGCGAGCCACCGGAATCGACGACCGCCCTGGTTCCAATGAGTGGGCGTTCTGGTACCAGTTCGCGGGTGGAGCCAGCTACGAGTACTCGCGCGCCGCGAAGTTCGGCACACTCGGCTCGCTGAGCTCGTTGTCGTTTGACTGGTTCAGAAACGGTGACGCCAATGGGGTGACGGACTGGAGCCACACATCGACGTCTGCCGATTGGGCGTACAAGACGCCGGTTCTTCGCCTTCGGCTGCTCGAAAACGCGGGCACCAATGACGCATTTGAAAGCGAGCTGGTCTGGGAAGGCTGGTACAACCAGTCACAGGTCGGTGCGAATGGGACACCGGTAGACCAGTGGGTCAGCACGACAAACATGCAGTCGGGCAACTTCTGGTATGCCCGTCCTCCAGATACCGGCGACAGCGCCAGTGTCACGTCCGGCGAGCACTGCGCGCTCGTGCCACAGAACGCGTGGCAAGGCGCCATCGCCTCGTACACTATCGACGCCATGATCAGCGACAATTGCATCGCCGCCGACACCTGGATTACCGGTATCGCCGTGGGCATCGGCAGCCGTTGGCCACACCAGTATAGTGCGTTCGTCGACAACGTCTCCATGGGCTTCGAAGAGGGCAACGGAGAGCGCACGGCCGTCAATACGAACTTCGACTTCACGCCGGTACCGGAGCCCAGCTCGGTGGCCCTCGTGGGCATAGGAGCAGCTGCACTCGCAAGTACGGCGCGCCGTCGGCGCCGTAGGTGAATACCGTCAGGGGCGCGTTCCCCTGACGCGCGGGTCAGCAACCCGACATATTGCGGCTGGCCCTTTCTGTACCGGGTCGGCCGATCGTGTTTCTCGACGCTACGTGTCGCCGGTTCCTCCCTGTGACGCTGCAGTCGCGGGGCGTGACGGGGGTAACCGCGGTCATTACTGCGCAGGACGAACGTCCAGCGCCGCCAGCGCCTGCGCTGCTCCCTTGGACCTTGCCCCCGTGACCATACCTCGAGCGCTCAAGGTGTGCCTCGTCATCGGCACCCGCCCGGAGGCCATCAAGATGGCTCCGGTGGTCGCCGCCATTCGCGACCATCCGCAGCTTCAGGCTCTGGTAATCGCGACGACGCAGCACCGCGAGATGTTGAAGCAAGCCCTTGAAGTGTTCGGGATTGTTCCCGACATCGATCTCGGGCTCATGCAGAACGGACAGAATCTCGGCGTGTTTACCTCGCGTGCCCTGTCGGCCCTCACCGAGTGCTTCCTCGAGCGTCGCCCCGACTTCCTGCTCGTGCAAGGTGACACCTCCACGGTCACCGCCGCGTGTCTCGCCGGCTTCTATCAGGGTATCCCGATTGGTCATATCGAGGCGGGACTCAGGTCATTCGACCTCTCAAGCCCCTTCCCTGAAGAGGTCAATCGGCGCATCGCGACCTGTACCGCGAACCTGCACTTCGCCCCCACCAACGAAGCCCGCAACAACCTGATCTCCGAAGGAGTACCCGAAGGCGATATCTTCGTCACCGGGAACACGGTCGTGGACGCGCTGCACATGATCCCCCCCCGCGAACGGTTTGAGTCGGAGCGTCTGAATCAAATCGACTTCGGCCGACAGAAGGTATTGCTCACCACGGTGCATCGACGTGAATCGCTGGGGGAGCACCTCGAAGCGATCTGTGATGCCCTGGAGGCAATCGTCCGACTCCACGAGGATGTCGAGATCGCTTTCCCGGTGCATCTGAATCCCCGGGTACGGGACGTGGTCCATACACGCCTCGGCAACACCCCGCGGATTCACCTGCTCGATCCGCTTCCCTATCCCGAGCTGCTAGAACTCATTCGTCGTTCGTACCTGATCCTTTCGGATTCGGGTGGTATCCAGGAAGAAGCACCGTCGTTCGGCAAGCCGATTCTCATCTTGCGCGACACGACTGAACGCCCCGAGGTGATCTCTTCCGGATTCGGCGAACTCGTGGGCACGGACGCGGCCCGCATTTTGTCGCGCACGTCCGCGCTCCTCACCGACCCGACGCTGTATCGAGAGCGGGCTTCCGGACAAAACCCCTTCGGGGACGGGAAGGCGGCCTTCAGGATCGCCGAGGTGATCGATATGCTGCTTCGACACCCACACGCCCGAACCGGACCGCGCCGCCTCGATCACGATCAAGTGAACGCGACCCTCGAACGACTGGCCCGTGTATCCTGACAGGTCGAAAATGCGATGCCGCGCGAACCGAGCCGGCCGAGCAAGCTGGCAAATTCTCCGCACGGTACTCTGCACGGGCATCCTGCCGATTGCAGTGAGTGCGCAGGCGCCCATGGCCGGTGGCCTCCCCGGGAAGTGGTCCGAGGTCAACATCTTCTCGCAGTCGGTCACCAACCAATTCGGCGATTGGTCGGGCGGCTATGCGCGGGTGGTGATGCCCACCACGCGCAACACGTTCTACGGTGAGGTGTTGGCCTTGCGCGCATTTGGCTCGCAGGGTGTACAACTCGGTGCTACCCACCGACACGACTGGTCCGATCGCCTCTTCAGCGTGCTGGGCGTCAACCTCGGTGACGGCGCTCCGATCCTCCCACGACTGAGAAGCGATGGTCAACTGGGCATCCGACTCGGCGACCGTCGTCAGTGGCAGCTGACCGCAGGCGGCTCGTATGTCAAATCGCCCTTCGAACTGTATGATGTCGCGGCCACGGGAGCGGTCGCGTGGTTCGCCCCGCGTATGCTGGTTCTCGAGGTCGGCGGCCGATACAATGCCAGCCGTCCGGGCGATATTCGCTCCCATCGCCTGCATGGCGTTGCCATACTCACGCCATCCCCGCGCCGCAGTCTTTCGGCGAGGATCATCGGGGGATCGGAGGGATGGCAAATCGTAACAAGTCAGACCACGCTGCAACGCTTTCATTCAGCCGAACTGGCCCTCGCATGGCGGGAGAAACTCTCGTCCACCTGGGCGCTGAGCGTCCAGGGCGATCGGTACACCAACCCGTTCTATACTCGCACCGGAGTGACGCTTGGTCTCGCCCGCTACTGGTAAGCCAACTCGTCGACAGGGTCTGCTGCGCAACCGTGGGTTCCTGGGCGGGCGTATCGCGCCGCACCGGGCCATGATCGGCCTCGAACTTACGTGGGGACTCGCGGTCGACCTGTTCGCAATTCCGCTGATTCTCTCGGTGTCGGTGTGGATTCTGCTGGATCCGATCGTCGATGCGTGGGCGATGTTTTTTGCTGCGGTTCAGCACCCGCTCGGCATGCCGGGAACGGTGAACCGCTCCGTCTACGAGTTGGGCCCTTTCGCCGTTGCGATACCGTACTTCAGCAGCGCGGCCCACTGGCCAGAAGCGATTGATCTCCAGTCCGGGTGGCTGGTGACCGTATCGACGTTTGCGATCAGCCTTTTCATGCGCGGCCGACTGCTTCCACTCGCGTATTTCCTGCGATTTCTCTCGTTCATCCAGCTGACGGCCCAGCTCTGGTTCACGTTTGCGTCGCCGCCGTTCAGCTACGGTCTGCCGACCTACATGGCAGGCCTGCTGGTTTTCGGCGTTGTGGTACTCGCACTGATTCCATTTCTGGCGGCCTTCACCTTCAACATCTTCGACTTTCGGCTCTGGCAGAAGTTCCTGCTCGGGGCATTGATCGTGGGGCACCTTGTCGTCCTGCTGCCACTGCAGGCCGTCGTGCACGCATGGATCATCCATCGAGCATCGTTGCTGTCCATGCCCCTGCTCTTCCTGCTGTTTGGGGTGCTGCTCATCCTGTTCGTATATGTGGCGCTGTACGGCTGGGGAATGAGCTGGCGTTCTGACGGCCCGCTCGATGCGATCGATCGGCGGCCACCGGTCACGCCCCCACGCTATCCTGAAGGGCGCGCACGGCCCACGCCGACGCCGAGTTCGATCAGGGCCATCCCTGACCCCGGGCTACGTATGTCACGCGCCTTCGCGTTCCAGGGACTGTTGTTCCGGCGCCTCGGCTTCGGTGATCGGTCATAATGGAAACGATCGTTCGCATCGCCGATGTCGGCCTCTGGGTCGTACTGGCCGTTCTCGTCGTCTATACGGTCCGCCATTACTTCTTCACGCTCAATCGGCTGTTCGGTCGGCATCGGCAGCCGTTCATCGACGTGGTGGAGGCGAACTGGCCCTCCTTGGTGGTGTTCGTGCCAGCCCACAACGAGGCGCGTGTCATTCGGGACTCCCTCGACGCGCTGCTGACCTGCGACTATCCCGCGGATCGTCTCGTCATTGTGCCGATCGATGACCGCTCGCAGGACGAGACGCGCGAGATTCTGCGGGAGTATGCTGCGTTGTATCCGGATCGCATCCGTCCGCATCTACGTGATGGGGGCATTCCGGGTAAGGCGGCCGCGCTTGCCGAAGCCATGGCCGACCACGAAGAAGAGGTGTTTCTGGTATTCGATGCCGACTACATCCC
>NZ_JBIJAW010000278.1:0-4316 GCF_044345575.1 Gemmatimonas sp. | reverse complement strand
GTGATGCTGGCGCCGGTGGTGCTGCTCTGCCAACCAGCAGGCGTGACGCACGTGCGAGTGGCGGTGGCTTCCTTGAGAATCTCTTCCAGCTCCTCGACGGACGACGGGCGCGCGACGGACTCGGGGACGAGCTCGAGACCGCTGGCGTCGCGGGCATGCGCGAAGCGGACGTCGTGGTCGAGGGAGAGGTGAGACACTGAGAGTCGAGAATTGAGAGCTGAGTGGGAAACGGCGCTATGGACGAACTGCGCTATGGGTCATGATTACGGCGCAGCCATAACTGCGTGGGACTTGCGCGGGGAACGGCGCTGCGCGCGTTCCCTGCCAACTACGCGGGGCGATCACTGCGCGCCTCGCTCACTCATCCCGGAAGTGGACGACGCTCGCCGTCACTACGTCGGGGAGATCCAACAGCGCCTTGCGTGTTGCTTCGCTGACCTCACCGTCGACGCTTACGGCGGCGAGGGCGTCGCCGCCTTGTGCCAAACGTGCCTGGTGATACTCGGCGATGTTCACGTGGCGCTCGCCGAGCAGGGTGCCGACACGACCGATGACACCGGGGACGTCGTGGTTCGTGAGGATGAGCAGCGTCTGCTTCGGGTTCACGTCGATGTGAAAGCTGCCGATCTGCGTGAGGCGCGGCGTCCCCCCTTCGGGGGCGCTGCCGGTTACGGCCAACTGCTGCATGCCGCCGGCGAGGGCGACCTCGACGGTGCGATTACCGAGTTCGCTGCTTTCGCCGACGCTCAACTCGAGGCCGCGCGCTTCGGCGAGCGAGCGGGCGTTGATGAGGTTGAGGCGATCGGTTTCGATGACGCCTTCGAGCACCCCGGCGGCGGCCGACGCGAGGAGTGCACCGGTGCCATGGGCGATGTCGGGGCTCACGCGCAGCGACACGCGACGTACGGCGCGCATGCCCTGATCGGCAAGGACGGCGCGCGCCACGGCGGCGGCACGACGCGCGACGAGCATGGCGCCGTGCAGTTCGCTCACGGCGCCGCCGGCGACGTTGAGGCTCTTCGACAGATCGTTGCGCAGTAGCGCATCACGCACGGCGACACACACGTCGCGTGAGACGTTGCGCTGCGCTTCCACGGTGTTGGCGCCGAGGTGTGGCGTGAGGAGCAGGTTGGGCACCTTGCGCAGCGGACTGTCGACGGCGAGTGGCTCGGCGTCGAACACGTCGAGCGCGGCGCCACGCAGCTGATCGCTCTCGAGGGCGGCCACGAGCGCCGCTTCGTCGACGATACCGCCGCGCGCCATGTTCACCACCACGCTGCGCGAGGGGAGGCGCGAAAGCTCGCGCTTGCCGATCATCCCCTTCGTTTCGTCGGTGAGCGGTACGTGTACGGTGAGGATGTTCGTTTCGTGCAGCAGCGCATCGAGGCTCGGTGCACGCCGCACGCGCAGCGCCGTGAACCGTTCGTCGGCGATGTACGGATCGTATGCCATCACGGTCATGCCGAACGCGTGCGCGCGCGTGGCGACTTCGCTGCCGATGCGACCGAGTCCCACGATGCCAAGTGTCTTGCCCTTGAGTTCGCGGCCGAGGAAGCTGTTGCGGTCCCAGCGGCCGTTCTCCATCACCTGTTGTGCACGCGGAATCTGGCGCAGCAGGCCGATCGTCGCGCCGAAGAAGAGCTCGGCAACGGCCACGGTGTTGCCGGCGGGCGCATTGATGACGGCGATACCAAGCGAGGTGGCGACATCGACGGCGACGTTGTCGACCCCCACGCCCGCGCGCCCGACGACCTTGAGCTTCGTACCCGCCTTGAGCAGTTCGGCGCTGATGCGTGTCGCGCTGCGACCGACGATGGCGTCGTAGTCGCCGATGCGGGCGAGCAGCTCATCCTTGGGCAGCGTGGGGACTTCGTCCACCTGCAGCATCGGCTCGGAGGCAAGAAGGGCGAGACCCTCCGGATCGACATCGTCGGTGACCAGGACGCGGAACATTGGCATCGAGTGAGAGAGACAGCGAGCAGCGCTGATGGTAAAGCCAAATCGAGACTGCGGTGTTTCGGGAAAACGGGAGTTAGAGGAACGGGAGCTGGAGGAACGGGAGCTGGAGGCACGGGAGCTGGAGGAACGGGAGCTGGAGGCACGGGAGCTGGAGGCACGGGAGCTGGAGGCACGGGATCTTCAACGACGAGAACGGCTCCACGCGAAGTACAAACGGGAACCGCACGTGTGAGTGCAGTTCCCGTGGTTCATATCGCGCTGCATTCGCTCCCGGAGCACCAGCTTCCGTCCAATCCCTGTCCGCCGTTATACCCCCAACTGCCGCCGAATCGTGTCTCGCAGTGCCACGAGCGTGTCGTCCGACGATGCCGGTGAGTCGTCGCGCACGTGGATCTCCACACCGTCGGCGATGCTGATGCGGCGCCAGCTGGCGACGGGGTTGGCGTTCTTCTGCACCGGGTCGACGTGCAGCGAGAGCGCGGGCGCGAGGGACGCGGCGACTCGGCGTTCGAGGGCGTCGCCGGTGGTCTCCTTCATCTCCACCTTGATCGCGTCGAGCGTCTGCCCTTCGCGCTGGCGGATCTTGATGGCGAGCAGTTGCAGCAGATGCCGATAGCCGTACGTGGCTGCCGTGCCGGCGCCCTCCGGGCGATCGAGCAGACCGTTGGCCACGTAGAAGCGGATGGCGCGCGCACTCGGCGTCGCGCGTGCACTCGCGTTCGTGGGCTTCACGCCCGCGCTGTCGACGAGCGCTGCAGCATGAGCGGCGAGGCCGCGCGCATTCCACGGAGCGTGGCGCGCATGAGTGCGAAGGAGAGGGACGGGAGACTCGGCCATGGGAGGGCAAATATACGCTGCTTTTGTTTGGCCGGGGGGAACAGCGCAACGGCACTAGCGGTCGGGCGCACCGGAAGGGCGCTGGCGCGTTCGGCGCGAGCCGGCTGGCGCCTCGACGTGCTTACGCCTCGACGTGCTGGCGCTTCACCGGTGAGCGTTCCGGCTGGCGCTTCCCGCGCTGCGGGACGCTCATGAATGCACGAATCGCGCTAGTCGTTGTCGACTCGCCTGGCCGCCCGTGTGACACTCCCCAGTATCACCCACCACCCACCGGAACGACCAGACGATTGTGTCGACGCGACTGCGCGATTCGTGCCCGCTCTCGAGGAGCGGTTTTTGAGTTGTTCGTGCTGCGGTGCTGATGCGGCCCGCAGCCGCTACTCGGTCCTACTCTTTGATGCTGGTGGCGAACGCGGTGCGCACCCCAACTGTAGACGCGTGATTCGCGATGGTCGCGAGGTCCACGGGCTTTTCGAGGAAGTGCAGCGCGCCCAGCCGGAACGAGGCCTGACGATTGGAGTCGTCGGGATACGCCGTCAGAACGAGCACCATCGCATCGGGGGAGAGCATGCCGGCGAGGGCCATGACCTGCAGCCCACCGTCGCGCTTTCCGCCAAGACGGAGGTCCGTCACGATCAGATCGAACCGCTGCGTGCGCAGCTTATCGAGTGCCTCAGGGAGAAGCTCGGCCGAGGTCACCGTGTTCCCTTCAACTTCGAACAGCTCGACGAGGATGTCGCGAATGCTCTGCTCATCCTCGACGACGAGCACGGATTTCGTAGCCACTTCGGTCTTCATACCCGACCAGAGTGCGAGAAATGGGCCGGGAAGTGGCACGAGACTGCAAATCATTGCATGCCATTTGCTTAGGGTTTGCCTTGGTCACGAAAGTGTTCTTTTGGTAGTGACCGAAAACCGTTCAGTGAGTCATTTGTGTGCGGAAATCGGGCAGGCGATTTTCGGTCGGAGGTGGGGTGGGCGTGCCAGCCCGACTCTCTTGGGAGAACATGGGAAAGGGGGGAACTGAAATTGGGAGAAAAGGGGGCGGGGAGAAAATGAGACACTGTCTCCTTTTCTCTCTTTCTCCTTTTCTCCCATTATCAGTTCCCCCTTTTCTCCCGACGCTCGACCGGGTCCCGCGTCCCTGCGCCTCCTGTTCTCCCCGCCTCCCTATTCCAGCCCGTACCGCTTGAGCTTTTCCAGGAGCGTGGAGCGGGCGATGCCGAGGGTTTTGGCAGCAGCTGACCGATTTCCGTGCACTGCGGCCAGGGCGACGCGGATGGCTTCGCGTTCTGCGTCTTCGAGGGTGCGGGGCTGCGCGGCGTTCCGGCCCGTCGGCGGGGCGGGGATATCGCCGGGGAGCCCCAAGTGCACCACGTCGATGGGGCTGGTCCCGGCGAGGATAGCCGCGCGCCAGAGGGTGTTCTTGAGCTCGCGGATGTTCCCCGGCCAGCGGTAGGCGGTGAGGGCGTCCTGGGCCGAGCGGGTCAGCGAGGCGCCCTTGGGGAGGAAGCTGTGCG
>NZ_JBIJAW010000277.1:0-4326 GCF_044345575.1 Gemmatimonas sp. | reverse complement strand
GTGCTCGCGCCGGCAGTGATGCCCACCCGAAGCGCCCCCGATACGGGAATCCACGGCTGCATGGTGTCTTCCACGTGGTGCTTGGCAATACGCCGATAGCGCACAGCGTTGCCCTCCACGTCGATCTCGTCGGGATCGGCAATGTGGTACGTGGGTACCTGTTCCGCGCACAACGCCGCGAGCGAGATGGTGTTGCTGCTGTTGTAGCCACCCACCACGACCATGAGGTCGATTGGCTCGCGCAACAGGTCCACCACGGCGTCCTGGCGGTCCTGCGTTGCACTGCAGATGGTATCGAACGTGCGGAAGTGTTCCGCCTTGTGCGATTCGCCGTACGCGCGCGCCATCGCTTCCCCCACCGCCGCGCCGATCGCGAGCGACTCGCGCGCCAGCATGGTGGTCTGATTGGCGACACCGATGCGCTCGAGATGCACATCCGGATCGAAGCCGTCCGACGCGGCGATGGCGAACTTCTCGAGGAAAGCCGCGCGCGACAGCGCCGGACGCGGCGTGGCACGCCCGGCCTTCGCTTCGATGTAGTCCATCACCAGTTCGGCTTCAGCCATGTCGCGCACCACGAGGTACTGGCCGTTGGGGTACTTCTCCACCTGCGACGCCGTGGCGCGCGTCTCCTCGTGGTAGTACTTGCCGTGAATGAGCGACGTGTAGCCGTCACGCGCATACACCTCCACGCGCTTCCACACGTTGAGGACCGATCCGCAGGTGGTGTCGACGATCACGCACCCGAGATCGCGCAGCGTCTGGAAGTCCTGAATGGTCACGCCGAACGCCGGCAGGATGACCACATCGGCGGGCTGCACCGGTGCGTAGTCGAAACCCTTCCCGCTCGCCGACAGGAAGACAACGCCCATCTCGCGAAGCTTTTCGTTCACATGCGGGTTGTGGATGATCTCACCCGCGAGGAAGATGCGCTTCTCGGGGAACTTGAGCCGCGTCTGGTAGGCGTAGTCCACCGCCCGCTCCACCCCGTAGCAGAACCCAAATTCCCGCGCGAGGCGCACAGTGGTATCGCCGGCAGTCAGCGCGTAATCGCGCGCCCGGAGCAGGTCGACCAGATGACCGGTGTAATCGGCCGCGAGGGTGTCCTGCACTTCGGCTTTCAGTCCGAAGCCCTTACGGACGTACGTGGCGGCCGAGGCGTTTGCGCCTCCGGCGGACGGCGTGGTGTCGGTAGTGCTGTTGGCCATCCCCAAATCTACTCACTCCAGGCTGGCCTGCACCTCCTCCGGCGTGCACACGAAGCCCTCGAGCGCGTCCCGCACCACGCGCGGGAGCGGACGCTTCGCGAATTCGTCGGCGGTCACGCACACCGCCACCAGCGTCACGACGGCCACCCGGCGCCCGTCGTCGTGTCGGAGTTCCATGACGAAGGTGATGGAGCTCTCGCCGAGCTTCGCGACCCAGATGACCATGTGGAGCAGGTCGTCGATGCGGGCCGGCGCCAGGTACTCGATGGCGAGATGGCGCCGCGGCATCCAGATCTCGGGGGTCGTCTCGTAGATGACCCCGTACGGCAGCCCCGCCTCCCGCAGCAGTTCCTGCTCGGCCGTGTCGAGGAAACGCGTGACCGCGCTGTAGCGCATGATGCCGACCAGATCCACGTCGGCCCAACGGACGCGGTCGGTGCAGCGGAATGGACGGGGGGCCTGGGACGACATGGCGACTGGTGAGGGAAACGTGGAGCTGATGAGGGGAATTCCCCTCTGGCCGAAACCGCGGCGCGTGTGCACCGTCAAGCTATGTATACCACCATTGTCGTGCCCTATGACGGCTCACGGCACAGCGCCTGTGCCCTCCCCGTGGCGGCTGCCCTCGCGAAGCGCACCGGCGCGCGCATTGCCGTAGTCATCGTTCACGATCCCAGCGCCTACATCCCGTTCGTGCCGGGAGAAGTCGCCATTCCCGTCTACGACCAGGAGCTGGTGCAGCTGCACCGCGACCGGGACGCCGCCGCGCTCGCGGACGCCGTGGCCGACCTTCGCGCCAAGGGGGTGACGGCCGAGGGGTTCGTGCTCGACGGGACCGTGGTTGAGGCTCTCGAAGAATACGTCGCGAGCCACGGCACGGATCTGGTCGTGATGACCACCCACGGGCGCAGCGGCTTCGAGCGGTTTCGCCTCGGCAGCATGGCCGCGGCCTTCCTCACCCGCTCCACGGTGCCGGTACTGCTCGTGCGCGGGTCGGGCAGTGAACTGCAGGGCGAGGAGCCGCCCCTGCCCAGCGGTCAGCTGCTGTGCACGCTCGACGGTTCCTCCTTTGCCGAAGCCGTCCTGCCCCACGCCCGGCGCTTCGCCGAGGTGACCGGCATGACGATGCACCTGGTGGCCATCACGGTGCCGCACGCGATTTCGATGGCCCCGTTCGGCACCGAGGCGCTCCTCGCCGACGACAGCGCGCTGAGCGCCGAAGAGCATGTGCGCGAGGATTATCTGCATCGCATCGCCGAGCACTGTCCTCCAGGCACGACCGTGCGGGCCATTACCGACATGAGCGTCGCCCGGGGCATTCTCGATGCCGCGGCCGAGAGCACGTGCGGGGCCATTGCGATGGCCACCCACGGCCGCGGCGGACTGAAGCGACTGGTGCTGGGAAGCGTAGCGGACGAAGTGATCAGGCACGCGGAAACGCCGGTGCTCGTGTTCCGGCCGCCTCAGAGTTGAGCGGTGAGATTCGCGAAGCGAGCCTGAGAGTCGAGGGGCGAGGATGAGAGGTGCGCTTGGATAGAAGCGAGAGGCCAGCGTTCTCGAGGTGAGAAGCGAGCGCGTGCGGCCTCGCTTTTCACCTCTGGCCAGCCGACGTCTCGCTTCTATCCGGGCGCACTTCTCGTTCTGCTCGGTCGACTCTCCCGCTGAGATCTCAGATCTGAGCGGTCAGCGGTGAGAACATCGCCGGCGCCAGCCACGGCGCCAGCGCGTACGCGACCATGGGCTCGTATGCCCGCTGCCGGTCCACGAGCCCCGCGGTCAGGATGCCCACGGCTCCCTTGCCGTGTTTGGTACCGCTGGTGCGCGCCTCCGCATCCATGGCGTATCCCAGCTCCTCGCCGGCGCGAATGCGCGCGGCCACGCGCGCGGGGAGCGGCATGCTGAGCGAGCCGCCGAGTCCTTCGCGACCGTCGCGGTCGACGACCACAGCCCACGCGCAGCTGCGCAGTTCACCGGTGGGGAGCTCGACAACGCCGCCCTCGAGCCCGATACCCAGCTGCGCCTCGGGGGTGGCCGCGAGCGCCGCGCGTGCGCGCTGCCGGGCACCAGCCTGCGTTTCCTCATCACCGAACGGCTGGTCAGGGACCCCACTGGGGACCGCAATCCCCGTGACCTGCACCACTGAGGCCACTCGGGCCAGGATCGCCGTGGCGGCGGCGATCTTTACGGGATTGGTGGACCCCACCACTGCATAGTGAAGCCAGGGAAGCACGACGTCGGACATCGGGAGCAGGAATGTGAGGAAGTAACCGGCAACCGCCTTGCTTGCAGGCACGTGGACAAGTAACCTCTCTCGATCCGTCTCCACCATATGCCCGCTTCCGCCACCGACATGCGGCGGGCCGATTCGCGCGATCGACTTCCGGGCCCAGTCCCTCCGAGAACGCGACTCTGGCTCGACTTCGTCAACACGGACGCCGCCGCGCAAATGCCCGGGGGCGATTTGTTGCGCGATTTTGAGGCATTGCTGGCGTGGCTGAAACAGGAGGCCGCCGTGGATGAGGAGCGTGCGGCCGGGATCCGGCGACGTGCCGTGCTGCAGCCGGCAGCGGCCGCCGCGGCGCTGGTGGATGCCCGCCGTGTCCGGGCCGCCCTGCGCGCCCTCGCCGAGCGCGGTGAAGCGCAGGACAAGGTGCGGGAAGACGCCGTGGTGGAAATCAATCGCGTGCTGGGGCGAAGTGCCGGTACGCGACGGCTCGACCCCGATCCCGCGACCGGCGGCTACGTGCGCAATTTCGTGCCCACGGGGGATGCCTTCGCGGGACTCATGATCCCCATCGTGGAGTCGGCCGCCGATTCCCTCATCGGCAGCGAACTACCGCGCGTGCGCCGCTGCGCCGACCCCCGTTGTCATCGGGTCTTTCTCGACGGCACGAAGAACGGGCTACGACGCTGGTGCGACATGGGCACGTGCGGCAATCGCGCGAAGGCGGCGCGACACCGCGCCCGCCACGGCGACGCCAGGTGATGGCCGCTCAGCCGCGCGCATGACCACGCCGCGCACGCCGTCCCGCGCCGTCGAGGCCGTGACGCCGCCGCCCACGGCCGACCTGACACTCGAGCGCGGCTTCGTGGCCTCGCTCCGGTGGCTGGTAGCCGA
>NZ_JBIJAW010000057.1:0-13986 GCF_044345575.1 Gemmatimonas sp. | reverse complement strand
GAATCATGTACACCGATTCGTCCATCTCCCGCATGCGCACATAGTACCGATCGTAGTTGTCGCCCTTGATCCCCACGGGCACGTCGAAATCGAGCTCCCCGTAGGCGAGGTACGGCGTGTCCTTGCGGAGATCGCGCGGGGTCCCGGTGCTTCGCAGGATGGGGCCGGTAAAGCCCCAATGAATCGCGTCGCGCGTATTGATGACGCCCACGTTGCGCATGCGATCGATGAAGATGCGATTGCGATCGACGAGGCCGTGCACCATCTCGACGTACCGCTCGTACTCCTTGAGGATTTCCTCGAGACGCTGGAACCAGCCGGCCGGCACGTCGAAGGCGAGCCCGCCGATGCGGCCGTACGAGTACGTCACGCGCGCGCCGGTGAGCGCCGCGAGATGCTCGTAGATGTTGTCGCGCGCCGTGACCAGGTACAGGAAGCCCGTCATGGCGCCGAGCTCCATGAGCTGCGCGGCCACGCACGTGAGGTGATCGGCCAGGCGGCTATACTCGGCCAACAGCGTGCGCAGATACTTCGTCCGCGGCGTGATCTCGATGCCCATGAGCTGCTCGACCGCATCGCAATACGCGAAGTTGTTGATCAGCGCGGAGCAGTAGTTGAGCCGGTCCACGTACGGCATGAGGTTGTGCCAGGTGTGATCCTCGCACTCCTTCTCGAATCCGCGGTGGAGATAGCCGCAGTGCACGTCGGTGCGCACCACTTTCTCGGCATCCAGCTCGGCGATGATCTGCACGGTCCCGTGCGTGGCCGGATGCGAGGGGCCGATGTTGACGATGGTGGTGTCCTCACGGCTGGCCGTGAGGACGTTGCGCACCGGATTCGCGATCGGCGGACGGAGAACAGGATCAGCGGACAAGGGCACTCTGCGGCGGAAGGTAGGGCACGAGCGGCTGCTCCTTCTGCTTCGGATAATCCTTGCGCAGCGGATGGCCCACGAAGCCTTCGTACAACAGGATGGGTCGGTGATCAGCATTGCCATCGAACACGATGCCGTACATGTCGTGGCATTCGCGCTCCATGTACCCGGCCGCTCCGTAGAGCGGCGTCAGTGAGGACACGATCGGGTCACTTTCGGCGACGCGCGTCTTGAGACGCACCCGCTGCCGGTCGGTGGTGGAGTAGACGTGCCACACCACCTCGAAACGCAGCGGCTCCCCCGGCCAATCGACCGCGGTCACGTCGAGGAAGAGATCGAATCCGAATTCGTCGCGCAGACGACGCGCAACAGGCATCACCGCAGCAGGCGCGAGCTCGAAGACCAGGACCTGGTGCTGCACGCCGCGACAAATCACGGGCGTGTCGGCACTCACCTGGCCTTCCTGCCCCGCTTCGCCGGGGGAAAGCTGCTCTCGCAGCCGGTCGAAGAGTGGGGCGCTCACGTCAGAATCGCTCGTTGATGATGGGGTGTCGGCCGTTGGCGATCTTTTCCTGCAATCGCATGATGCCGTCGATCACCATTTCGGGGCGCGGCGGACAGCCCGGCACGTAGATGTCGACGGGGATGATGCGATCGATGCCCGGCAGCGACGCGTAGTTCTGGTAGAAGCCGCCCGTGCTCGCGCAGACGCCGAAGGCCATCACCCACTTCGGCTCGCACATCTGTTCGTACACCTTGAGCAGAATGGGCGCCTGCTTCTGGGTCACCGTGCCCACCACCATCAGCAGGTCGGCCTGCCGCGGCGAGAAGCGCGGCAGGGCGGCTCCGAAGCGGTCGGTATCGTAGTTCGAGGCACTGACGGCCATGAATTCCATGGCGCAGCAGGCCGTCACGAACGGATACGGGAAGAGCGAGAACTTGCGGGCCCAGCCGACCAGCTCGTCCTTCCGGGTGGTGAGGAACTCGAAGCTGGCGTCCTTGGTGTGAGGCCGCGCCGGCGTGTTGGCCGAGGCCGCACCGGCAACGGCGCCGGCGCCCTCGAGAATGGGGAGTCGCTTACCGTACATCGCCTACTCCGTCACTGCGTCGAGGATGCGTGCCTTGTAGACATATAGAAGGCAGAGTACCAGCAGGGCAGCGAACAGGAAGAACGTGAACACCATGAACCCCGAGAGCGGACGCGCGCCCAGGGCCCAGATGAAGAGGAACATGGTTTCGAGGTCGAACAGCAGGAACGCGATGGCGACCGCGTAGTACTTGATCGGCACCGCCTTGACGTTGATGACGTCAATCGCCGTGGCGCCGCACTCGAAGGGCTCGAGCTTGGTGGAGGTCGCGGCCGGCTTGGGGCCGAGGATCGCGTTCAGCGACAGGGCCAGGCCGACAAAGCCGACGATGGCGACCAAATAGAGCAGAAACGTGAGATACGGCGTCATCGAACAGGCACTGGGGAGTCGGGCCTGGAGGAGGGCGTGGCGGGAGAATCGGTTGGCACTTCAGCGCTTAGACGGCGCTGGCCGGCAGCCTGATCCGGAGGCGAACTGGGGATTCGCGAACGTGAACCCCCGTACCAGCGAACGTCAAGGCGGCAGGCGGTGCGAATCGAGAGAATTTCCAAGGGGCGCGGACCGGGCCTGTGTGGGGGAGGGTGCCCTGGCCGATCCCCCGAGGAATTCGGGATGAAATGATCGGGATTGCAACATTTGGGAAACCTTATTGATTAGGTTCTGGCCCTCGTCCCATCTGGGGTGGGTAGACCCACCTCTGCATGGCCGAGACGTCCGAATCCCCCCCTGCCCCCGCTCGATGGCCGGGGCCCCTCCGTTTCATTCTCTGGAGAAGTTGATGTCCCATCGGTTGCGCATCACCCGTTGGGCAGCAGCGGTAACCTCCCTTGCCTTGGCAGGATCGTTGGGCGCGCAGCAGGCGCCCACCGGTACTGTCAGCGGCAAGGTGATCGACGCCGCCACCAAGCTGCCGATCTCCGATGTCCGAATCGTCCTCGTGGGGACGCAGTTCGCGGCCCCGACGAACAAAGACGGTGAGTACCGCCTCGTGAACGTGCGGGCCGGCTCCGCGACCATCGGTGCGCTGCGCATCGGTTACAAGTCGCAGCAGCAGACGGTCAATGTGGTCGCCGGTCAGACGGCCACGCTGAACTTCGAGCTGGGCCAGTCGGCGATCAACCTCTCAGAGGTCGTCGTCACCGGTACCGCCGGTAACCAGGAGCGCAAGGCGCAGTCGGCGCTCGTGGCCTCGGTGAGTCCGGCCGACATCATCAAGGACGCGCCCGTTACCAATGTGGCGAACCTTCTCCAGTCGCGCGTCCCGGGCGTCGCCCTCAGCGCGGCGTCCGGCACCAAGGGCACGGCGACGACGATCCGCATCCGCGGCGCGTCCTCGATCAACCTGTCCAACCAGCCGCTCCTCTTCATTGACGGCGTGCGCGTCAACGAAGGGCTCATCGGTTCCGGCCAGTCGGGTCAGGCGTTCGACCGCCTCAACGACCTCAACCCGGAAGAGATCGAAAGCATCGAAGTGGTGAAGGGTCCGGCGGCCGCCACGCTGTACGGCGCCGACGCCTCGGCCGGCGTGATCCAAATCATCACCAAGAAGGGCCGTGCCGGGTCGAACAGCTTCCAGCAGTCGCTGCGGCTCGAACAGGGCACTGCGAACGTCGACTACTGGAATATCCCCGACAATTACGGCAACTGCACGGCCGCGCTCGTAGCGAGCACCAGCACCAACCCGCTCTGCCGTGGAAAGGCCGTGGGCACGCTCGTGAGCGACAACCCGCTCAAGCGCGTCGGTGCCTTCCAGGACGGTACGGAAAACCTGTTCAACTACGGCATCCGTGGCGGCGGCAGCAACTACGGCTTCAGCCTGAACTACGGCTCCGACAACTCCACGGGCACGCTCCCGAACAACGCGTTCAACCGTTACAACGTGCGGTCGAACGTGAACTACATCGCCAATTCGAAGCTGAACATCGACGCCGGCCTTGGCCTCGTTCAGACGGCCGTTGACCTGCCGGACAACGACAACAACATCTTCGGTTGGTTGGGCGGCGGCCTGCTCGGCAGCCCGCTCTCGCGCACCGACGCGGCAAACGCGCCCCTCACGCAGGACGGCTGGTACGCGCCGGCGCGTCAGTACAACGCGATCAACTCGATCAAGCGTCGCCTGCTCACCAAGCGCGTGACGAGCAGCTTCACCGCGAACTACACGCCGTTCAGCTGGTTCACCAACCGCTTCACCGCCGGTATGGACTTCGCGAACGACGACCAGAACTTGTTCTACCCGAAGAACGACAGCACGTGGTACGGCGGTCTCCGTGACGGTGGCGAGCGCCAGTCGACGAGCCGCGGCATCGAGCGCTACACGTTCGACTACCTCGGCAACGCGAAGCGTCAGTGGGGCAGCGCCTGGGAAACCAACCTGTCCTTCGGTCTCCAGGTCATCTCCACGCGCAACACGAGCCTCAATGCCACCGGCATCGGCTTCGTGACCAACAGCAACAACTCGATCGGATCGGCGGCCACCAACTCGGCCGGCGGCGGCTTCACCGAGCAGCGCCAGTACGGCTATCTCACGCAGCTGCAGGTCGGTAATCAGAACAAGCGCTTCCTCCAGGTGGGTGTGCGCGTCGACCGCAACTCGTCGTTCGGTGCGCAGGCCCCGAGCTTCGTGCTGCCGAAGATCGGTGGTTCGTGGGCGATCAGCGAGGAAAGCTTCTTCTCGCCGCTCTCGGGCATCTTCAACGATCTGCGCCTCCGCGCGGCGTACGGCACCACGGGTCGTTCGCCGAACCCGGGTGACGCCCTCCAGACGCTCTCGGCCGCCGCGTTCAACATCACCGGCTCCACCGGCGCCGGCGCCGTCCTCGGCAACCCCGGTAACTTCGACCTCAAGCCGGAGCGCGGCACCGAGTTCGAGGCGGGCCTCGACGCCGGCTTCCTCAACGGCAAGCTCTCGGCGGAGCTCACGTACTTCCGCAAGACCACGAAGGACCTGATCATCGCGAAGCCCATCGCCCCGTCGCTCGGCTTCAACAGCAACCCGCTCGCCAACCTCGGCGGCGTGCTGAACGAAGGCGTCGAGCTCGCGGTGAACGCGAAGCTGATCAACACGCGCAACCTCACGTGGGACGTGCGTGGTGCAGCCAACACGCTGCGTAACGAGCTGACCAGCCTCGGTGGCGTGCTGCCGTTCAACCTCGGTGCCGGCGGCCGTACGCTCGTGGGCCAGCAGCTTGCCGTGCTCACGGCCAAGCGTGTGAAGAGCGTCGACCTCACCCGTGGCGTGGCCATCGTGACGGACACGCTCGCCCCGGTGGGCAACCTGTTCCCGACGTTCGAGTGGAACATCACGAACACCGTGACGATCATGCGCAGTCTGCGCGTGACGGCGCTGCTTGACGCCAAGCGCGACTTCTCGGTGTACAACAACACGCGCTTCTTCCGCGAGACGCAGCTGGTGCGTTCGAACGTGCGCCTCGACACCACGCTCCTGTCGCGCGAAGATCGCATCCGCCGGTTCGGTCCGTTCGTGTCGGAAGCCAACGGCTCGGCCGTGACGATCAACGATGCGCGTGAAGGCTTCATCGAGCGCGGCGACTTCATCCGCCTGCGCGAACTCTCGGCCACGTACGACGTGCCGCGTTTCCTGATGGACAAGATCGGCAAGCGCGTGAGCGGCGCCTCGGTCACGCTCGCGCTGCAGAACGTGAAGCTCTGGAGCGACTATTCCGGTCCTGACCCGGAAATGAATTCGCAGACCGGTGCGTTCTCACGCGAAGACTTCCTGACGGTGCCGAACCCCAAGCGCACCGTGCTCCGCTTCAACGTCAACTTCTAACAGCGACCGTATACATGAAGAAGATCGCACGTACGGTCTCGCGCACGGCTGCCGGTGCACTGCTGGCAGTGGGCGCGACCGCCTGCGGTGACAAGTTCCTGACTGTCACCAACCCGAACGTCATCGACGCGTCGACCGTCGATCCGACCGCCAGCGGTATCACGCTGGCGCTGTCGGCGCAGCAGAACTTCGTCGACATGTTCGGTACGGTCGCCATGTACGCCGCCTATTTCACCGGCGAAGCGAACGTGTCCGACACGTTCCCGACCCGTAACGAGTTCGGCATCCGCAGCATCACGGACCTGAACGGGTCGCTCAACGGCGACGTGTGGGCGCCCCTCTCGCGCGCCATCGCCTCGGCCAAGCAGGTGCTCGACCTGTCCCTGCCGACGCCGACGACGAACATCAGCCTCGCCCGCGCCGCCACGTTCCGTGGCTTCGCGATCCTGCAGATGGCGTCGGACTTCTGCTCGGGCTCGTTCTCGAACGGTCCGGAGCTGACGACGGCGCAGATGCTCGACTCGGCGTCGTTCTGGTTCGGCAAGGCCATCGAAGTGGGTCGTGCCAACGGCACGCCCGACGGTGCCGCGATGGCCAATGCGGCGCTCGTGGGTCGCGCCCGTGCCAAGCTGCAGAAGGGTGACAACGCCGGTGCCGCGGCCGACGCGGCTGCCGTGCCGGCCGGGTTCGAGTTCAGCCTGCGTTACACGGACGACCTCGCGAACCGCGGTCGCCTGAGCAACGACATCTATTTCTTCAGCTTCGACCGCGGCTCGATCAGCGTGGCCCCCTGGTACCGTCAGGGTGATCCGCGCGTGACCTACCGCGTGCAGGGTGGCTCCCCCGCTCCGACCGCCAATCCGCAGGATCAGGTGCCGGGCGGCTTCCACCAGCAGACGAAGTTCTTCGCCTACAACGCGCCGATCCGTCTCGCCTCGAAGCTCGAGGCCGACTACATCGCCGCTGAAGCGTCGAACAACGTGGCCACGCAGCTCACCCTCATCAACGCCCGTCGTCAGGCCAACGGCCGTCCGGTGTACGACGGGGCGCAGGATGCGGCGAGCGTGAAGACGGAGCTGTTCAACCAGCGCGCCCTCGAGTTCTATCTTGAAGGCAAGCGCGTCGCCGACTTCCGTCGTTCGCCGGCCTCGGTGTCGTCGACGGTCACGCCGGCGGGCGCCCCGTACTTCAAGCCGGGCTACGGCAACACGGGCACGGATACCTGCTATCCGATTCCGCGCGCCGAGCGCGACAACAACCCGAACATGACCAGCCCCAGCGGCGGTCGCTAACCCGTTCGGCGCCATTTGGCAGGAGAAGGGCGGTCCCGCAAAGGGCCGCCCTTTTCCGTTTCCCCCAGGCGGCGATCCCCAGACCGCCCAGGGGGTGTCAGGATCTCGTTACACCAATTATGTCAGAGTGTGTTGACAGTTGGACCGGGCGGTCACAGGTTCATTATTATCCAGTCGTACGGCGTCTCGAACGCCTTGAGCCGATGGAACCTGTTGGCATGTGCAGCGTTAAGCACCTGCCGGCGGTGACCGCCGGTTCGTGTCCCGACTGTGTCGTCCTTGTCATCACTGCCTGACATCGCTTCGATGAAACCTCGGCGTCTCCCGAGTTCGGTGGCATGATCGCCCCTGCGTCGCTCAACGATGCGGCCGAGTGCGCGCGCATCACCATGGTGCACGCGCGCACCTTCTCGCTGGCGAGCAAGCTGTTGCCGCTCGAGAAGCGCCGTGCCGCGTACGGCCTGTACGCGTTCTGCCGCGTCGCCGACGACCTCGTCGATCAGGCCGACCACGGCAATCTCGGTGAGCTGCGCCTGCAGCTCGATGCCTATCGCGAGCAGCTGCAGGCAGCCCTCGACGGGCGCCCGGCAGGTCCGATCTTCCGGGAGATGGCGTGGGTGACCCGTGCCTACGACGTCTCTCCCGACCCGCTCTTCGAACTGCTCGACGGCGTGGGACGCGACCTCGAAGCGCACACCTATGACACGTGGGGTGAGCTCGAGCAGTATTGCGAAGGCGTGGCGAGCTCAGTGGGCGAAATGTGCACGTACGTGTTCGGCGTGCCGGCCGGCCCAGCGATGCGCACCAAGGCCATTCAGTACGCACGCACGCTCGGTACGGCGATGCAGTTGACGAACATTCTGCGCGACGTGGGCGAGGACGCCGGCCGCGGCCGATGCTATTTGCCGGCCGAGGACATGGCGCGATTCGGCCTCACGGCGCAGGATGTGCTGTCGCGGGATCCGGCCTTGGCGCGTCACCCGCAATGGGCCAGGCTGATGGCCTTCGAAGTGAGCCGTGCCCGCGCGCTGTACACCGCCGCGATGCCTGGCATTGCCCTGCTCGAGGCCGACGCCCAACGGTGTGCGGCCGCCTGCGCCAACGGCTATGCCGGCATTCTCTCGGCCATCGAAGCGCAGGGCTACGACACCATCACCTCGCGGGCGCGCATCGGGCGCCTTGCGCGCGTGGGCATTCTCTGGAACGCGTGGCGCTATCGCGCCCCGACGCCCGACCTTTCCGCGCTGGGCCACGGCCCACGCATCGTGTGGGAACCCAACACCGCATCGTCCAACGCCGATGCCCTTGTCCGTCTCGCCTGAGGTGCAGTACGCATGACCCCCTACACGGACCTGCAGGACAACTCGAAGGACATGCTGTTCAAGATCGCCTCGCTCACGCTGCTGGGACACTTGTTCTTCAGCGCGTTCTCGGCGTTCGCGTTCGCGACGTTCCTGTTGCCGCCGTATCCGGAGTGGCTGCAGACGCCGCAGAACCAGAAAGTGATGGCGCTCGGCTACACCTACGGCGGCGCCACCACCGTCACGCTCGGTGCCCTCTCCGGCCTCGCGTTCCTCGCGTGGGCGGTGGGCACGAGGAAGGCGCTCATCACCTTCGCCGTGTCGTTTTTGCTCGCGCTGACGTCGGAGTACGTGGGCACACGCTGGGATTATCCCTTTGGCGCGTATGAGTACACGAGCCAGCTCGGGTACAAGATCGGCGGGAAGGTGCCGTTCAATATCCCGACCTCGTGGTTCTACATGCTCGTCGCCTCGCTCGCCATCTGCGGGCGCTTCCTCAAGGGCACCGACGACAACCTGTCCAAGTGGTGGTGGTCGCTGGTCGGCGGTGTCGTGCTCACCCTTTGGGATGTGAGCATGGACCCGGCGATGGTGAAAACCACGCACTGGATCTGGGAAATCGGCGACCTGTCGGACCGGAGCGCCTTCGAGCAGCTCATCGGGAAGCCCATCTTCTTCGGCATGCCGATCACGAACTGGCTGGGGTGGTTGCTCACCGGCATTCTGGTCGCCCGCGTGATGCTCGCCTTCGTGCCGCCGAGCGAGTGGGTGGCCAAGGTGGCGCCGCACCGCCTGCCCATCGCGCTCTACGCCATCAACGGTCTGCTGCCGCTGGCGATCTGCTTCCGGTGGGATATGGTACCGGCTGGTGTGCTCGGGACGATCGCCATGGTCATTCCGCTCTGGGCGGCGCTGCGCAACGATCCGGCGCCCCTCACGAGCTTGGGCACGGCTCCGATGGCGCCGGTTGGTGACCGCCCGCTGGGCGCCCGCTGATCGGCTCGCGACCGTCCTCCTGTAGTTGAACGGTCGGGTCCCTGCCCGGCCGTTCGCCGTTCATCCCTCGAAGTGTTCCGGGCACACCACGGCTCGCGTGTGCGTTAGCTCTTTTGACTGCGTTATGGATCGCCTCGTACCCATTTTCGACTCCGATGCCCTGCCCATCGGTATCCTGGTCCTCATTGTCGTCGAGGCCATCGTACTGATCGTCTGGCAGCGCCGGAATCCCGACTCCGCGCTGGGGAAACCCAACGTCGCGCGTATCGTTTCGTTTCTGGGGGCCGGTGGTTCACTCGTGGCGGCGATGATCTTTCATCGGCGTCCGGAGCCGTCTCCTGAGGGGTTCGCCGCCGCGATGTTGTGCGCGATGGTGATTCACCTGTGGCACATCGCCGTCCTGCTGCGTCGCTGACCGCGCGCCGCCGGCGTTACGATCCTCCAGCTTTTCCGTTCATGCGCATCGTCGTCATCGGCAGTGGATTCGGTGGTCTGGCCGCCGCCATTCGCCTGCAGGCCCAGGGCCACCAAGTCACCATTGTCGAGAAGCTCGACAAGCCGGGTGGCCGTGCCTACGTGTTCGAGCAGGATGGTTTCACGTTCGACGGCGGCCCGACGATCATTACGGCGCCGTGGGTGCTCGATGAACTGTTCGCCCTGACCGGCAAGAAGACCGAAGACTACATCAAGCTCGTGCTGCTCGATCCGTTCTACAACATCCGGTTCGAGGACGGCACGGTCTTCCACTACAACGGCGACAAGGACGAGATCTTCCGTCAGGTGGAGGCCTTCTCCCCGCGTGACGTCGACGGCTACGCCCGGTTCCGCAAGAAGTCGTGGGAGATCTTCAACGTCGGCATGCCGCTCATCGACAAGCCGTTCCTGACGGTGGGCTCGATGATCAAGGCGATCCCCGATCTGGTGCGCACGCGCGCCGACCGATCGGTGGCCGGCTTCGCGGAGAAGTACATCCACGACGAGCGCCTCAAGCAGGTCTTCTCCTTCCATCCGCTCCTGGTGGGTGGCAACCCATATCGCTCGTCGAGCGTGTACGCGCTCATCCACAAGCTCGAGCAGCAGTGGGGCGTGCTCTTCGCCATGGGGGGCACCGGGGCGCTGGTGCGCGCGCTCGTGCAGGCGTTCGAGGATCTCGGAGGTGAGATCCGCCTCAACAGCGAAGTGGACGAGATTCTGATCGGTGACAACCGCAAGGCCACCGGTGTGCGTCTCAAGAGTGGCCAGCAGCTGCGCGCCGACGCGGTCGTGTGCAACGGCGACCTGGTGCAGGCGTACCGCACCCTCATTGCGCCCGACAAGCGCCCCACCACGCCGAACCGCAAGCTAGAAAACCTGCGGCACTCGATGTCGCTGTTCGTGATCTACTTCGGCACGAACAAGCAGTATCCCGGTACGGCGCACCATGAGATCATCATGGGCCCCCGCTACAAGGAGCTGCTCGAGGACATCTTCGAAAAGAAGATCCTGTCCGAGGACTTCTCGCTGTACCTGCACCGCCCCACGGCCACCGATCCCTCGCTGGCACCGCCGGGCCACGACTGCTGGTACGTGCTCTCGCCCGTGCCGCACCTCGGCAGCGGCACCGATTGGGAAGCCGTGGGACAGCGGTATCGCGACAAGATCATGCAGTACCTCGAGGACCGGTATCTCCCCGATCTGCAGCAGCACATCGTCACCGAACGGCGCATCGACCCGCGCTACTTCGAAGGCACGCTCAACAGCTACATGGGCAGCGCCTTCGGCCCGCAGCCGGTGCTCACGCAGTCGGCCTACATGCGCCCGCACAACCAGAGCAAGGATATCTCCAACCTGTTCTTCTGCGGCGCCGGGACGCACCCGGGCGCGGGCCTGCCGGGCGTGATCGCGTCGGGCAAGATCGTAGCCGAGCTCATCGGGGGCGCGCCGGCCAGGAAGGGGGCGAAGGAACCCGCGCCGAGCTTGGCGCCGGTCTGACCTCCGCTCGCCTCCAGCGGCGAGATTCGAGATGTCCGAGGGAGAATCGAGCAATTAGAGCCAGAAGTGCGCTCGGATAGAGGCGAGAGGCCAGCGTTCCCGAGGCGAGAAGTGCGAGGCTAGCCCTCACTTCTCGCCTCGAGAACGCTGGCCTCTCACGTCTATCCGGGCTGGATTCTCTCTCTGGACGCTCGACTCTCGTCCTCAATTCTCGCGTCTCCCCCCTCCAGTCTCCCCTACGCCCCCGCTAGATTTTTCCGGATGAACATCACCATCACTCCGACTGAGACCGCTGGCGTCTCCCGGCGCCTGCAGATCACGGTGCCGGTCGAGACCGTGGCATCGTACGAAGACCAGGCGGCGCGCAAGTACGCGACGCAGGTCCGCCTCCCTGGCTTCCGCCCCGGCAAGGCGCCGCCGTCCATGGTGCGCAAGAAGTTCCCCGAAGCCGTGCGCCAGGAAGCCATCGAAATCGTCATCAACGAGGCGTTCCGCGAGGCCATCCAGCGCGAGGGGCTCAACCTCGCCGCGCAGCCGCACGTGCACGACCTCAAGGCCGAGCCGGGTCAGCCGCTCGAGTTCGAGCTGCACTGCGAAGTGCGCCCGGAACTCAGCCTCGAGAAGCTCGACGGGTTCACGCTCACCCGCACCGAAACGGCCCTGTCGGACGAGGTCGTCGAGGAGCAGATCGAGCGCATCCGCGAACAGAAGGCTGAGTGGACGCCGCTCGAGGAGAAGGCGGCCGAAGGCGACATGGCGACGGTGCTGCTCTCCACCGCCGAAGCCGACGGCACCCTGCCCGAGGGCAAGGAATACCGCCTCGTGCTGGGCGGCGGTCAGGCAATCGCCGGCATCGAAGAGTTGATCATGGAAACGGCGCCGGGCGCCACGGCCGAGAAGTCGGTGCGCTGGCCCGACGACTTCCCCGACGAAACGCAGCGTGGCGTGTCCAAGCTCGTGCGCGTCGTGGTGAAGGACGTGAAGCGCAAGTCGCTCCCCGCGCTCGACGATGCGTTCGCGCGCGAAGTCGGTGATTTCGACACGCTCGATGCGCTGCGTGCCGCGGTGAAGACCGACATGGGTGAGCATGCCAAGCGCGAAGCGGAAGCCGACGTGCGTGGGCAGCTCATCAAGCAGATCGTGGAAGCCAATCCGTTCGACGTGCCGAAGGCGTGGGTGCTGCAGCTCGTCGACGGGTACATGCAGATGTACGGCGTGCCCGAGGCGCAGAAGCAGACGTTCGCCAAGGAGTTCTTCCCGATGGCCGAGAATCAGGTGCGTCGTGACCTGATCATCGACACCATCGCCGAACGTGAGAAGCTGCAGGCGTCGGCCAGCGAAGTCGACGCGCGCGTGGAGGAGCTGGCCAAGGCCCGGAACTCGGACCCCGGCCAGGTGTACGCGCAGCTCCAGAAGCAGGGCCGTCTTACGGAGATCGAGCGCGAGATCACCGAAGAGCGCGTGTTCGCCTGGTTGCTCGAGAAGAATCCCGTGACGGTGGCCTAAGCCACCGTCCCCGCAGTTACCCGAACGGAGAACGTCATGGCATCGATCTACATGCCGTACATCATCGAGCGCTCCAGCCGCGGCGAGCGCACGTATGACATCTTCTCGCGCCTGTTGATGGATCGCATCGTGTTCCTGGGGTCGCCGATCAACGACGACGTCGCGAACATCATCATCGCGCAGATGCTCTTCCTCGAGGCCGACAACCCCGAGAAGCCGATCCACCTGTACATCAACTCGCCGGGCGGCTCGGTTTCGGCCGGCCTTGCTATGTACGACACGATGCAGTTCATCAAGGCCCCGGTGCACACCACGTGCATGGGCATGGCCGCGTCGATGGGTGCGTTCCTGCTCTGCGCCGGCGCCGCCGGTCACCGCAGCGCGCTGCCGCACAGCCGCATCATGATCCACCAGCCGTCGCAGAACGGCGGCGGTGGCTCGGCTTCGGACATCGAAATCCAGGCGAAGGAAATCCTCTACCTCCGCTCGAAGATGAACGAACTGATGGCCAAGCACACCGGCCGTCCGATCGAACAGATCGAGCGCGACACCGATCGCGACCGCTTCATGAGCGCCGAAGACGCCAAGGTGTACGGCCTCGTGGACAACGTGATCCAGCACCAGGCGGAGCTCGTCGCCGCCAAGTAAGGTGTGTCCCCGGGCACCGTGAGAGACACGCGTCCACACGGAGCTCACCGAGGGTGGTGAGAGGCACGGAGAAGTACCAGAACAAAAGAGGAAGAGCCGATCAAAGGCTCTTCCTCTTTTTGTTTATACGTTGTCGCTGTTCTCCATGCCCTCACCCATCTCGGTGAGCTCCGTGCTCACGCGTTTCCCCACCCGGCGTTCGTCGCCGCCAAGTGAGGCGCTCGCGGCGGACTCTGAGTGAGAGACACGCGTCCACACGGAGCTCACCGAGGGTGGTGAGAGGCACGGAGAAGTACAAAAACAAAAGAGGAGGAGCCGCTTGAAGGCTCTTCCTCTTTTTGTTTATGCGTTGTCGCGGTTCTCCATGCCCTCGCCCATCTCGGTGAGCTCCGTGCTCACGCGTTTCCCCACCCGGCGTTCGTCGCCGCCAAGTGAGGCGCTCGCGGCGGACTCTGAGTGAGAGACACGCGTCCACACGGAGCTCGCCGAGGGTGGTGAGAGGCACGGAGAAGTACAAAAA
>NZ_JBIJAW010000276.1:0-4338 GCF_044345575.1 Gemmatimonas sp. | reverse complement strand
AAGCCGGACCTTCGTACCGGTCATCTCGGTGCAGGAGATGCAGTTCATCCGTGCCGAGGCGCTCTGGCGGCTCGGACGCGGCGCCGAGGCGGCCGCGATCATCAACCCCACACGCGTGGCGGCCGGGCTCCGTCCAGTGGATGCCAACGGCCCGCCGGCCGGTCGCGACTGCGTGCCGCGTCGTGATGACGGCACCTGTGGCTCGCTCTTCGACGCCATCCAGTACGAGAAGCGCATGGAGCTCTTCCCGTACGACGGCTACACGCACTACCTCGACGCGCGCGGTTGGGGTCGGCTCCTCCCGGGGACGCCGGTCCACATCCCGGTCGTCGGGCGTGAGCTCATCACTCGCGGCTTCCCCTGGTACACCTTCGGTGGACTCGAGGACACGCAGAACTCCGCGCAGCTGCCGAACGCCATGCGTCCCTGAGCGCACGCCGCGTTACGGAATGCAAAAGGCGCCGGCCTCCGATCGATGGAGGCCGGCGCCTTCGTGTATCAGGATACTCCCGGCGATCAGGGCTTCTCGGCCAGGTTCGCGCACCCCCAGACATTATCATCCGTGGGAGATACCTGCGGATCGAAGACGCGCACGTAGTACGGCTGCCCCGAGGTAAGCTTGGGGACATTGGCCGTGGCCGACCCGCCGCCATCCATCTGGCTCTGCAGCTGCGTGAAGGCCGCCTGCGGCGCGATGGGCGCGCCGTTGTCGCGGCACTGCCCGGCGACGATGTCCCACGCGATGCGCATATCGCGATTCACGTTGCGCACGGTGACGCGCACGCGGGACTGCTTCTCGCCGCGTGGCTCGATGGTGATGTCAGCCGAGCCGCCGGCGGAGCGAAGCGTGCTCACGGTGCCCACCCACTTGCCACTCTGGGCTGCGGCTGCGGACGGGCCCACCAGGGCGGCGGCGGTGACGATCAGGGCGAGACGTACACCCCGGACAATGGACGGATTCGGTTGGGCCATACATACACTCCGGATCGTGTTCAGCGGGAGAAAGTGTCGCAGAGAAGGTGCGCGCCGACCCGCGCGGCGGCAACTGTTGTGCGACACATGCCGAAAGGACCTCGGTCAGCGCCTGGTGGAATCGCTCAACACGGTGCGCGCGCTGATAGGTGTAGATCGGCGCGCCACCGCCGCCGCTCACCACTAGGACGCGCTCACTTCCGGAGCTGTTCGTAAATGAGCGACGTCTCCACGTGCAAGACTTCGGGTCTCGCCGTGAAGGCGCTGAGAATCAGATCGCGTAACGCATCGGAATCACGCACCGCCACGTGCACCAGAAAATCGTTCGCGCCGGCAACGTGGAACACCTGTACGGCTTCGTCGAGCGCGAGCATCGCCTCACGAAACGAGGCCACCTCGGCACTCGTGTGACGCTGTAGCCGCACCGCCACCAGTGCCTGCAGACCGGCCCCCAGTACCCGCGGATCTACCTCGGCATGGAAGCCGCGCACGACCCCGGAGCGCAGCAGGCGTTTCACCCGCTCGTGACAGCTCGACTCCGCCAGCCCCACACGCGCGGCCAACTCCTTGTTCGAGAGCCGCGCATTCTGCTGCAGGGCCACGAGAATGGCGCGATCTATTCGGTCGACCGCGCTTTCCTCGGCGTCCTGTCGAATTCTCTTCGGCTGATCTGGCTTCATAAGAAGAAAATTCTACCATTAAAGAGACAGGCACAGCAAGGATTCGCCTCACACTCCCCCGGAGCCGTCGACATGCGCTCACCTGCCCCCGCTTTCGGCCCGCAGTACCTCGACGCACTGGCCGTCCACGCCGGCCGCGAAGACTTCCTTTCGCTGGGTGTGCACGCGCCGCCCATCGATCTCTCGAGCACGTACCCCGTGCCCGACCCGGATGCCGGCACTGCCAGTTACGACGAGATGGCCGCTGGAGGGCTCCCGCAGGGGAGCGCCATTTACGCGCGCCTCCACAACCCCACGGTCGCCCGCGCGGAGCAGGCCGTGGCGCAGCTGGAGGGCGCCGAATCGTGTGTGGCCTTCGCCTCGGGCATGGCGGCGCTGTCGGCCGCGCTGCTGGCACTGGCGAGCGGGCGGCACGTGGTAGCGGTGCGTCCGCTGTACGGCGGCACCGATCACCTGCTCACGGCGAACCTGTTGCCGGTGCGGGTCACCTTTGCGGCCGCACACGAGGTGCGTGACGCCCTCTGCAGCGACACCGCGCTCGTGCTGGTGGAGACGCCCGCCAACCCGACCCTCGCCCTGCACGACATTGCCGCCATCGTGCACGCTGCCGGCGACGTACCGGTGATGGTGGACAGCACCTTTGCCACGCCGGTGCTGCAACGCCCGCTTGAACTCGGCGCGGCGCTCGTGATGCACAGCGCCACCAAGTTCCTCGGCGGTCACGGCGATGTGGTCGCCGGTGTAATCGCCACCAGCGAGGCGTACGCGCGGCGCTTGCGGCAGGTGCGCATTCTCACGGGAGGCATCCTGCACCCGCTCGCGGCGTTCCTGCTGCTCCGGGGGCTCCCCACCTTGCCCATGCGTGTGCGGCTGGCACAGGCGAACGCGCAGGCGCTCGTGGCGCGTCTGGCCGCGCACCCCATGGTGACGCAGGTGCACTTCCCCGGACACGACGGTAGCGACCCCACCGGACTCGTGGGCCGACAGATGCGCGGGCCCGGCTCGCTGATCGCCTTCGAAGTACGCGGCGGACATGACTGCGCCGTCGCGCTCATGAAGGCCCTGAAGGTGATCACGCCGGCGGTGAGCCTCGGCTCCACCGATTCGCTCATTCAGCACCCCGCCGGCCTCACGCATCGTTTGCTGGATCCCGCCGTGCGCGCGGCCGAGGGTATCACCGACGGCCTGCTGCGCCTCTCCGTTGGCCTCGAGGAACCCGATGCGTTGTGGGCCGATCTGGAGCAGGGATTGCTTGCGGCCACGATCTGTCTCGAGCAGGAGCACGCGGTGGTGTAGCGCCGAAACCCCGTTTCACCAACGGCGGACGCCATCAGGAACCGTACCGATTGGTCACTTGTTGGCACCATGTCGTCATCGGTTTCTCACCTCCAGCCCAAACGCCATGAGCAACGATCCAGCCGCTGACGCCGTTGACCGGCGCACCTTTGTCGGGACGACCGCAGCCTACTTTGTCGCAGCGGCCCTGACCGCCGCCTGTGGCGGGGCAACCACCGCCCCGCAGGGCGGTAACAGCACACCGGGCGGTGGGACGACACCGCCTGGCGGAGGAGGCGCCGGCACCGCGCAAGCCGGCGTCACCATCAGTGGATCATCGGTATCGATCAACGCCACCTTGGCTGGCATCGGTACCGCTGGACAATTCGTGATCCTCTCGGCCGTCGATGCCATTGTCATCAATGTCGGGAACGGCTTTGTGGCCCTGTCGAAGACCTGCACGCACAGCGGTTGTGGCCTTGCCCGCTTCAACAACGGCACGTCGTTGCTTGAGTGTGACTGCCACGGATCCCGCTTCCGCACCAGCGGGCAGGTTGCCACAGGTCCAGCCTCGGCACCGCTCCGCAACTATCCGGTCACCGTAAACGGCGGCGTGATCAGCTTCACGGTCTGACCATCGTCGCGCATGCGCTCACCGTGTTTCGGTAGGGCAAGGAACTCGGTTTGAACAAGACAGCGGACCGGAGTTCGGCACCCTGAAGAACGATTCCACCGGTGCGACGGGCGTGTGCTGCGTCCCGTCAGCGCCTGGTGGAATCGCTCAACACGGTGCGCGCGGTGCGATACGGCTGGAAATCACGCCCCCAGTCGACGCCGACCACGTCGAACGACAGCTCGTTGCCGTTCACGTGGACCACGAGGAAGTGATAGGGATTGTCACCCGTCTGCATACCGGGCTTCACGAGATGCGTGAGGCGCACCGAATCGGCGCCGGCGGCGCGGATGTAGGGACGCGTATCGGGTTCACCCTGATAGGTGTAGATCGGCGCGCCACCGCCGCCGCTCACCACATGATCGAGGCGTTGCGGTGCGCCGCTCGCATCGCGATAGCGCTCCACCCAGTGCTCGAACAGATGTTCGTGACCGGTGAGCAGCAGGCGCACCTTGTGCTTGCGGAAGAGCGGCATGTAGCGCGCCCGCACCGCGGCCGTGGGTCGCTCCACAATCGCGCCGCCATGCGGCCCTGACGAGAAGGCCGGGTGGTGCGAGAACACCACCACATGCTGGTAGCGCGTGCGGTCGAGCCCTTCGAGCTGCTGCTGCACCCACGCGTACTGCACCGAGTCTTCGGCGATGTTCGAATCGAAGGCGATCACGAACGTATTGCCGTAGCCGAACGCGTACGTGGGATAACCGCTCAGTCGCCGTGTGGCCCCGTCGGCCGGAATGA
>NZ_JBIJAW010000275.1:0-4350 GCF_044345575.1 Gemmatimonas sp. | reverse complement strand
CAGGAGCTCGCGCTCAAGCCGGAGGCCCCGTTCACCGGCGCCGGCGCCAGCAGCGGCACCTTCGTGCGTGGCAGCGAGGTGGTGTCACTCGACGCCGGCGCCAAGGAAGGGCGCCTCGTGGAAACCCTGCGAGCCGTGCTCACCGAAGCCGAGCGCGTGCAGCGCCACGGCTTCCTCCCCAGTGAACTCGAACGCGCGCGCACCGCGACCCTGCGCGCCTACGAACGGGCCTTCGCCGAGCGCGACAAGACGCCGAGCGAGGCCTTCGTCGACGAGTACGTGAGCCACTATCTCTCGGGAGAGGGCTCCCCGGGCATCGCCTTCGAGTACGCGGCCATTGGCCGGCTGCTGCCCAACATCACGCTCGCCGAGGTAAACACGGTATCAGCCGGGCGCAGCGGCGCCGCCAATCGCGTGGTCACGGTGTCCGTTCCAGAGAAGGCCGGGTTGGCGGTTCCCACCGAAGCGGAGATCCGTTCGGTGTTCGGCGTGGTCATCGCTGCGAACATCGAGCCGTGGAAGGAGCAGGTGACCGAAGGGGCGCTGGTGACCACCGTGCCGACGGCCGGGCGCGTGGTGAGCGAAAAGACCATCACAGCGCACAACATCACCGACTGGACACTTTCGAACGGCGTGCGCGTGCTGGTGAAGCCCACCGATTTCAATGCCGATCAGATTCTCGTGTCGGCGTTCAGCCCGGGTGGCGCCAGCCTCGTGAGCGACGCCGACGTATTCAAGACCTCGCTCGCCCCCTCCATCATCGCGGCCGGCGGCGTGGGCAACTTCTCGGCGATCGATCTCCGCAAGAAGCTCACGGGGAAGGTGGCGAATGCACTGCCCAGCATCGCCGACCTGAGCGAGGGGATGAACGGTTCGGCGAGTCCAAAGGATCTCGAGACGCTGATGCAGCTGCTGTACCTGCGTTTCACGGCGCCGCGCGCCGACAGCACCGTGTTCGCCGCGCAAATGCAGCAATTCGAGCAATTCCTGAAGAACAAAGACGCCAATCCCATGGCGGTCTTCAGCGACACCATCCAGCAGACGCTCGCCAACGGGCATCCCCGTGCGCGCCCCCTCTCGGCGGCGCTGCTCAAGGAGCTCGATCTCAATGACATGCTCCGGATTTACAAGGACCGGTTCGGCGACGCCGGCGACTTCACCTTCTTCTTCGTGGGGAACGTGGACCTTGCGACGCTCAAGCCGTTGGTCGAGCAATGGCTGGGCTCACTCCCCGCCGCGGGGCGCAAGGAAGCGCCGCGCGACGCCGGCCCCAAGCAGTTCGCGGGCGTGATCGACAAGACCGTGCGCAAGGGCATCGCTCCCCAGAGCCAGAGCGTGGTGTTGCTGGCCGGCGCTGCCCCGTGGGGGCGCGAAGATGCCTATCTGCTCGACTCCATGGGCGAGCTGCTGCAGATGCGGTTGCTCGATCGCCTGCGCGAGTCGCTGGGCGGCACCTACTCGGTGAGCGTGAGCAGCGCGTTCTCCCGTCGCCTTCGTCAGGAGTGGCAGATCGCCATTCAGTACGGCAGTGCGCCGGAGAAGGCCGACTCGCTGTTCGCGGCCGTGCGCAACGAAATCGCCAAACTGCGAACCGCGCCCCCGACGGCAGCGGAAGTGGAGCGCGTGAAGGAACAGCAGCGCCGCGAGTTCGAGGTGGAGCTCAAGCAGAACGGCTACTGGCTGTCGTCGATGCGGAGCCGAGTGGAGAATGGCGACCCGCTCGAAACGCTCGGCGATTACCTCACGCTGATCAATGGGCTCTCGGCCGAGAAGCTCGCCGCCACCGCGAAGACGTTTCTCAGCGAGGAGAACCGGGCGCGGTTCGTGTTGCTACCGGAATCGTCGAAGTAACCGGCATTTCTGGAGAAGGGGAGAAAGGGGGGAACTGATATTGGGAGAAAAAGGGAAAAGGAGAAAAGGAGACAGGCATTTTCGCGATGATGGCCGTGGCTCCTTGGGGATGTCTCTTTTTCTCCCACCCTCCTTTTCTCCCAATTTCAGTTCCCCCTTTTCTCCTTTTTCTCCGCGGTGCGCACGGAATCCCTGTGTGCGCGAATGACCCGCCGTATTGCCTCACTGACATCGCCATTAGCGGCCGCGTAGACCGAGTCGAAGCGATCGAGCCGTTCCGCGTACACGCGGCGCGCCATCAGCACGGCGTTGTTGAGCGGCACCTTGGCCACCCATCCCGCGGGATAGGTGCGCAGCTCTGGCCCGATGCTGTCCACGAGGCGACGCCGGGCGCGGGCATACACCGTGTCGCGCGCGGCGATGCGCGCGGTCGAGGCAGTGTCGGGGAGCGTCGCGAACACGCTGTCGATCTCCGTCGCCGTACGCTCCCAGAATTCGCCCAGGAGGCGGTCGTCGTGCCAGTCGTCCTGCGCACGGCGCAGCAACAGACTGTCCCCCCTGGCGCGGAAGAAATGCTCGGCCCCACGACCGCCCACGAAGGTGGCGAAGCTTTCGTTGAAGCTCACCTGCCCTTTCGCGAAGAACGTAGTGTGCAGCAATTCGTGCAGCACCGTGTTCACGAGCGTCACGCTGTCGGCCTTCACCGTGGTGCTCACCAGCGGGTCGTTGAACCACCCAAGCGTGCTGAACGCGCTCGACGGTCCCATGGTCACGTCGAATCCCTCGTCGCGCAGTGACTCGGCGGTTTTCTGCGCCTCTCCGAAATCAAAGAACCCCTTGTACGGGAAGCGGCCGACCACGGGGAACCACCATGTTTTCCGTTCGAGGCGGTCCCGGTAGGCGGCGGAGACCACCAGCACCAGGGTGTCCCGATCGAGCGGCGAGAAGGTAGTGAAGCTTTCGTCGGCCTTGAGCTGCAGCGAGTCGATGGCGAACTGCCGCGCTTCGAGCACGAGGGCCAGTTTGGCCCGCAGGGCCGGCGGGGTATTGTCTCGCGCGACCAGTTTTTCAATCGGCTGCCGGCGGGCGAGGATCTTCGCTTCTTCATACGCGGCGCGCGAGATGTAGCACCCCATGGGGGTCACGCCGAGAAAAAGCACCACAAGGGTGGCGCCCGCCGTGCCGAGGCGCGCCAGAAGACGCCGCCAATTGGTGCGGTAGCGGTGGAGACGCTGCCTGATTGGCAAGTGGTGCCGCGGCTCAGTCTGGGGAGGTATCATTCCGCATCATGTCGTTCGTTCACCTGCACTGCCACTCGGAATATTCGCTCCTCGACGGCGCGAATCGTATCGATGATCTGATCAAGCGCGCACAGCATTTCGAAATGCCGGCGCTTGCGATCACCGATCACGGTAACATGCACGCCGCCTGGGAGTTTCAGGAGAAGGCCAAGAAGGCCGGCGTGAAGCCCCTTCTGGGGATGGAAGCGTATGTGGCGCCTGGCGACCGGCGCACGCGCGGCCGTCCGGCGCCTGGCGTGAAGCCGTACTACCACCTGGTGCTGCTCGCCCGCGACCTGCAGGGCTACAAGAACCTCTCCAAGCTCTCCTCGCTGGGCTACACCGAAGGGTTCTATACCAAGCCGCGCATCGACCGCGAGTTGCTGGCCAAGTATTCCGAAGGGCTCATCGTCACGTCGGCGTGCATGGCTGGCGAAGTCGCCAACCATCTGCTCGACAACCGGCTCGACGAGGCGCGTGAGGCGGCCGCGTGGTACGCCGAGCTGTTCAAGGGGCGCTACTTCCTCGAAGTGCAGGCGCACACGAGCGAGGGGCAGGCGGGGCTGAATGCCAAGGTGCTGAGCCTGGCCGACGACCTCGGGCTGCCGGTCGTGGCGACGAACGATGCGCACTTCCTCAAGCACGAAGATCACGACGCGCACGACGTGCTGCTGTGCATCGGGCTCGGCAAGGACCGGAACGACAAGGACCGGATGAAGTACGACGACGGCCTCTACTTCAAGAGCGCCGACGAGATCCGTCCGTTCTTCCCCGGCCGCGAGGACGTGCTCACCAACACGCTGGCGATCGCCGACAGTGTGGACGTGCAGTTCGCAAAGAAGTACTACGTACCGAACTTCCCGCTGCCCGAGGGGATCGCTACCGAGAACGACCTGCTGGTGAAGCTGGCCACCGAGGGCGCCAAGGAGCGCTACGGTGATCCGCTGCCGCCGCATGTGCAGGAACGCCTCGACTACGAACTCGGGGTGATCACGAAGACCGGGTACTCGGGCTACTTCCTCATCACGGCCGACTTCATCAAGGCGGCCCGTGATCGCGGTATTCCCGTGGGACCGGGTCGTGGGTCCGCGGCCGGCTCGCTGGTGGCGTACGCCACGCGAATCACCGACGTGTGTCCGCTGGAGTTCGACCTGCTGTTCGAGCGCTTCCTGAATCCGGAGCGCGTGAGCATGCCCGACGTCGACGTGGACTTCTGCTT
>NZ_JBIJAW010000274.1:0-4370 GCF_044345575.1 Gemmatimonas sp. | reverse complement strand
TTTACGGCATCCTTGGCGTCCGTGAAGCGGCCGGTCGATTCGAGCACGATATCGACGCCGAGGTCCTTCCACGGGAGCTTCGCGGGGTCACGCTCGGCGAGGATCTTCACCGTGTCGCCGTCGATCGTGATTCCATCGGCGTCCGCGCTCACCTGACCGTCGTACTTCCCGTGCACCGAGTCGTACTTGAAGAGGTGTGCGAGGGTCTTGGTGTCGGTGAGATCGTTGATGGCAACGAAATCGATGTCCGCGACGCCCTGCAGCTTGGCGGCACGCAGCACCTGGCGGCCGATGCGGCCGAAGCCGTTGATGCCAACGCGAAGAGCCATTCGTGTCAGTTCCGGATGAAGTCTGAGTTTTGAGCGGTCCGGTCGCCGGGTTCAGGCGCCCGACCGAAGGTCACACAGCTGATGATGCGGGCGCCGCCGTCGAGCAAGGCATCGACCGCGGCATTGACCGTCGCAGCGGTCGTGATCACGTCGTCCACCAGCACCACGTGCTGGCCACGAAGCGCTGCCCGTCGCTCTTTTGGCACGACGAACGCCCGTGAAACGTTGCCTGACCGGTCCGAAGGTGTCAACCGCACCTGCGAACGGGTCTCACGTACGCGCACGAGTGCGTCGGCGAGCACGGGCACGTTCCACCACAGGGACACGGCGTGCGCCAGCAGGGCCGCCTGGTTGTAACCGCGCTCGCGCAGGCGGCTGCGGCCGAGCGGAATCGGCACGATCGCGGAGCGTTCTTCCCGCACATCCATCGGCCAATCGAGTCGTGCCATCCGTCGTCCCATGGCTTCCGCGACGCGGGTCCACCCCTGGTATTTGAGCGCATGCACGAGCTCGCCTCCACATCCGCGGTCCATACGCGTAACCGATCGCACCGCGCGCACGGCCGGCGACAACCGCGGACACCAGCGGCACGCCGGTAGCTCTGCTGGGCGATCGTCGATACCGGGGGCCGCCGGGGCGGCCAGAGACAACCGGGGATGACCGCACCGGTCGCAGTGCGGAAGCGGAAATGCTTCGAGCTGCGCCCAGCACGCGCCGCAAACGATCCCATCGTGTTCGTCGGGGCGATGCGCGCGGCGACAGAGCACGCACGCCGCCGGGAGCAGCAGATCGATCGCGCCGCTCGCCACGGCACGCCACGTTGAGCTCACGCGCAGCGTCACCGGCGTACTGCATGAGGGGAGGGCATGGGGACGCCGAGGGCGCGCCACATTGCCTCGCGTGGGGCCGGCGTTTCGAACCACGTTTCGAACGCCGCCGCGCCCTGCTCTACCAGCATCCGCAGCCCGTCCTCGGCGTCGAGTCCGCGTGCCCTCGCCTCGTTCACCCAGCGTGTACTCTCCGGGGTGTACACCAGGTCGAAGACCGCGGTATGTGGGGAGAGGAGCGCCGGGAGCATCGGCAGCGCGTCGTCGGAGCCCATCCCCTTGGGGGTGGCATTGATGACGAGGGCGACACGCGACCACGAGATTGGCGTACCGTCTGCGACCACCTGCGCTTCGGCCTTCACGCGCCGAACGAGCGCGTCGCCGCGCGCCGGCGTGCGGGCCATCACGATCGTGTGGGCCCCCGCGGCACGCTGGGCGCCTTCCAGCGCCACCAGAACAGCTGCGGCCGAGCCACCGGCGCCGAGCACAAGCACATCGCCATCGATGCCCCGCGGGCAGAGCGCCCGGAGGGTGGCCGTAATGCCCGCGACATCGGTGTTGTGCCCCATCAGGTGGCCGTCCTCCCACCAGAACGTGTTCACGGCTCCTGTTCGCTCCGCCATGGGCGTGCGATGCGCCGCCCGCTCGAACACTGCGGCCTTGTGCGGCATAGTCACATTGCCGCTGCAATTGCGTGCCCGACACTCAGCGAGCACCGCATCCAATTCGTCCGGCGCCACCTCCCGCCGATCGTACTGCACCGCGATCTGCGAGGCCTGCAGCGCCGCATTCTGAAACACGGGCGAGAGAGATCGCGCCACCGGCTGGCCGAGAATGACCAGCGCGCTCGGTGGCGTGCGGGCCACGATGCCGGAGACGCCACTCACGCGGTCAACTCGCCCGCTGCCGGATGACCTTGTCGAGGATGCCACCGATCGCGTGTTCGAGCTCGGCGTACGTGGCGCGATACACCTCGAGATCACCCCCGAAGGGATCACTGACCGCTCTCGGCGTGTCACCCGCAAAGGCGGTGAGCAGGTGCGAACGACCGGCGCCACCCAGCGCCTCGGCACGCTCGAGATGATGCGGACCCATGGTGAGAATGAGATCGGCGCCCTCGACGACCTCCGGCGACAGTTGTCGCGCGCGATGCTCGCCAAGGTTCCCGCCGTGTTCCATCGCCACGAGCAGTGCGCCGTCGGAAGCGGGTGCATCGGGCCACGCGCTAGTGCCGGCACTGCTGACCTTGAGGTCGGTGAGTTGGCGCTCCGCGATGAGACGTTGCGCGATCGATTCCGCCATGGGACTACGACATGTATTGCCCGTACAGACGAAAAGCAGATGCATCAGGTATCTCCCACGAGGTCGGGCACCACGTCGCGCAACTGCTGCGCCGACAGCACACCCGGGCGAATAACACGCGCACGACGACCGGTACAGTCGACCACCGTGGACGGTTTGGAGGGTTCGAGCCGGCCACCATCGAGCACGTGCAGCAGACCGCGCCGAATTTCGTCCGGCCACTGTTGCACGATTTCGGAGGCGACCATGGCGGGGGGGACGCCCGGGCGGTTCGCACTGGTGCTGGTGATGGGTTCCCCGTACGCCTGCAGCAGGCGACGTAACCCGGGGTGTGGCGTCAGCCGCACCGCCACCCCACCCTCGGGGCCGCGGAGACGCGGCGGTACCCGCCCCTCACCACCGCGCAGCACCAACGTGAGTGGCCCGGGCCAGAAACGCGCAGCCAGATGAGCAGCGTACGGGGGGAGGTACAAATCGAGTCGATGCACTTGCTGCGGATCACCGATGAGCAGCAGAAACGGCTTACCGGGCGGTCGCCCCTTCATGCGTACGAGCGCTTCCACGGACTCGTGATCGACTGCCGTTCCGAAGCCGTACACCGTTTCGGTGGGATACGCGAGCACGCGACGCTCGGCGAGATGGGCGATGGTCCCGCGAATCGCCCCCTCAACCTCGGCCGGCGACCAGAAGGGTACCGTGAGCTGCGCCAAGTCGTGTCCCACCGTGGCCGCTACTCCGCCAGCATGCTGAGCGCGTCGGCGCGTGCGAAGTCGGCTTCTTCGGTGATCTTCATGCCGCGCTCGCTTCCCCGCACCACCACGACCTCGAAACCCAGCCGCTCGCAGAGTGCGGCGTCATCGGTGGCGCCGACGTGATCGCGGCGCGCAGCGACGTGCGCCTGCTCGAGCATCTCACGCGGAAACGCCTGCGGGGTCTGGGCTCGCCACAAACGGGTACGGTCGACGGTGCGCACGATGCGGCCATGCTCGTCAACTTCCTTGAGCGTATCCACAACGGGCAACGCCGCGACGGCGCCGTGGCCCTTGCGCGCTTCGTCGATGACGCGATCGATGGTGGCATCGGTCACAAGCGGGCGCGCGGCATCGTGCACGACGGCCACGACGACCTCTTCCGGGAGATCCTCCAGCCCATTCACCACGCTCTCATGACGCTCGCTGCCCCCCGTGGAGACGAGTAGACGATCCACGTCACACTGGAAGAGCCAGGGCGGCGGATCCGCAGCATACGCCTTGGGGAGCACCACGACCACCACGGCGACATCGGGGCGCGCCATGAACGCCTGCACGCTGTGGAGCAGCGCAGGCTTTCCCGACACCCAACGGAATTGCTTGAGCTCCGCGCTGCCGGTACGCGACCCGGATCCACCGGCAACGATGACCACGCCCACATCACGCACCACGTCCGATCCCTTCGCGCTCGCCTCGGCGCGCGACGCGATGACGGGAGGCGGAATAATTCGACGCGGTGGGGGAAGTTCCTGTTCGCTCATGCCTTGCTCACCAGAAGAATGCGTTGCTCACGCAGCGTCCTTGCCGACGGTACGCTGCAGCACATCGGCCAATGTGCGCACGCCGATGAGCTTCATGTCACCCGGCGCCTTGCGCGGAATCGCTCGATCGGAGAGGAACGCGGTGGTCATGCCGAGTTTGGCGGCCTCGGCCAGGCGGCGCTCGGCCTGTGAGACCGGCCGCACCTCGCCTCCGAGTCCAAGCTCGCCCAGGAAGATCGCCTGCGCCGGCAGCGGTTTGTCCACCACGCTCGACGCAAGCGCCGCGACGATCGCGAGATCGACGCCGGGCTCCTGCACCCGCATCCCACCGACGATGTTGCAGAACACGTCGAGTTGTGCGCAGGAGAATCCCCCGCGCTTGTCCAACACGGCGAGGAGGAG
>NZ_JBIJAW010000273.1:0-4401 GCF_044345575.1 Gemmatimonas sp. | reverse complement strand
TGTCTACCTTGCGGGAGTGATCGCGAGCGGCAACCAGGCCAATCGGATCTTCATCGAAAACGGCCGCGATCATGGCGATGCCATCGCGGCCCATGTGCAACGCCACGTGCAACGCCAGGTGCAACGCACCACGACGTAGTCCTACGCTGCGCTGACGCCCGGCATCCAGCCGGGTGGGGCGGTGCAGTGCGACCCTGAACACCCGAGTGCCATGAGTCAGCCCGATGTGATGGACAAGCTGGTGTCGCTGTGCAAGCGACGTGGCTTCATCTTCCAGTCGTCCGAGATTTACGGCGGCACGGGATCGGTGTGGGACTACGGCCCACTCGGCGTCGAACTGAAGAAGAACATCAAGGATCGCTGGTGGAACGCGATGGTGCGGTCGCGTGACGACATCGAGGGGCTGGACGCGGCGATTCTGATGCATCCGCGTACGTGGGAAGCGAGCGGGCACGTGGCCGGCTTCGTCGATCCTCTCGTGGACTGCAAGACCTGCAAGGGACGCTTCCGCGCCGACAAGCTCGAGGATGCGCGGTGCCCGCAGAAGCCGAGCAAGCAGCCCGGGCAGCATGACGCCTGCGCGCTCACCGAGGCGCGGCAGTTCAACCTGATGTTCAAGACGCACATGGGCGCGCTCGAGGAGAGTGCGAGCGTGGTGTATCTGCGTCCGGAAACGGCGCAGGGCATCTTCGTGAACTTCCTGAACGTGCAGCAGAGCATGCGTCAGAAGGTGCCGTTCGGCATCGCGCAGATCGGCAAGGCGTTCCGCAACGAAATCACGCCGGGCAATTTTATCTTCCGCACGCGTGAGTTCGAGCAGATGGAGATGCAGTTCTTCGTCGAGCCGGGCACGGACATGGAGTGGTTCGAGCAGTGGAAGGCGCTGCGTATGCAGTGGCACCTCGATCTCGGCTTGTCACGGGAGCGGCTCGAGTTCCATCAGCACAGCGCGGGCGAGTTGGCGCACTATGCGCGCGCCGCGTTCGACGTGCAGTTCGATTTCGGCGGCACGCTGGGCTTCCAGGAAATCGAGGGCGTCCACAATCGCGGGGACTTCGACCTCACGCAGCACCAGCAGTTCTCGAGCAAGAAGCTCGAGTACTTCGATCAGGTGAACAACAAGCGCTACGTGCCGTACGTGATCGAGACGAGCGTGGGCGCCGATCGCGTGACACTCGCGGCGCTGGTGAACGCGTACCGTGAGGAAGCGGTGGAAGGCGAGGCCGAGGGGCGCGTGGTGCTGGGGCTCAACCCGGCGATCGCGCCGATCAAGGCGGCGATCTTCCCGCTCACCAAGAAGGACGGGCAGCCGGAGATGGCGCGCAAGATCGTGGAGGATCTGCGGGGCGCCTTCCCGGTGGACTACGACGAGACGGGCTCGATCGGCAAGCGCTATCGCCGTCAGGACGAAGTGGGTACGCCGTTCTGCATCACCGTGGACGGGCAGAGCACGGGGGACAACACGGTCACGGTGCGCGATCGCGACTCGCTGGCGCAGGACCGGATCGATGCCGGGCAGCTGAAGGCGTACCTGGCGGGCAAGCTGCTCGGCTGACCGGCGGGGGGGTACTACGCGCGATCGACTACGCGTTGGGACCTACGCGTTGGCGACTACGCGTTGGCACGGACGCGTTGGCAACTACGCTGAGGGGCGCGGGCGCTGACGCGGGCAACTACGGGCGACCGCCTCGGCCTTCGGCCGGGGGGCGGTCGCTTCGTTTTTGCGTGCGTTTTTGCGTGCGTTTTTGCCGGCGTCTTGGCGTGCGTCTTGGCCTGCGTCTCGGCGTGGGTGCCCGCGTGGGCGCCTGCGCCCCTCCTGCGTTCGTGCCAACGCGTCCGTGCCAGTGCGTCGGTTCCGACGCGTAGGTTCCAGCGCGTGGTCGATCGCGCGTAGTCCCGCCCCTCCCCGCGGCCAGCGCAGCGGGATCCCCCTCCAGCCCGTAGGTTACGGTGAGTCTCCACCCTAACCCTCAGGTGTCATGTTCCCTGTGCGTTCGCTCGCGTTACTGGCCTTGCCGGCCGTCGCGCTCCTCCAGCCTCCCGCCAAGCCGGCGGCCCGCCCGGGCCCGGCGCCCGCGGCCCTTGCGCCGGTCACCCTCGACTCGGCGTTCCTGAAGAACTTCCGGTGGCGCAACATCGGCCCTGATCGAGGCGGTCGCTCGATCGCCGCGAGCGGTGTGAAGGGGCGCAAGAACGAAGCGTACTTCGGCGCCGTGGGCGGCGGGCTTTGGAAGACCACCGACGGTGGCGAAACGTGGGGGCCGGTGACGGACGGCCAGATCACCAGCGCCTCGGTGGGCGCGATCGCAGTGAGCGAGTCCAACCCGGATGTCGTGTACATCGGTACGGGTGAAAGCGCGATCCGCGGCAACATCATGCCGGGTGACGGCATCTACAAGAGCGTGAACGCCGGCAAGAGCTGGAAGCATGTGGGCTTCCGCACCGTCGACGCGATCTCGAAGATCCGCGTGCACCCCACCAACCCCGACATCGTGTACGCGGCCGTGTTCGGCAAGTACAGCGTGCCGAGCGAGGAGCGTGGTGTGTACAAGAGCACCGACGGCGGCGCCACGTGGAAGCGCGTGCTGTTCCGTGATGCGAAGAGCGGCGCGGTGGACATCGCGATCGACCGCACCAATCCGCAGGTGCTGTACGCGGCGCTGTGGGAGGCGTACCGGAAGGAATACCAGATGTCGTCGGGCGGACCCGGTTCGGGGCTGTACAAGAGCACCGACGGTGGTGAAACGTGGACCGAAATCACGCGCGCCACGGGGCTGCCGAGTGGACTGGTGGGCAAGATCGGTGTGGCGCTCACCGCGGCGAAGCCCGGTCGTGTGTATGCGCTCATCGAGAACGAGAACGGCGGTCTCTTCAAGAGTGATGACGCCGGCGCCACGTGGACCTTCGTGAATGGCGACCGCAACATCCGTCAGCGCGCGTTCTACTACACACACCTCTACGCCGATCACCAGAACGCCGATCTCGTGTACCTCGAGAACGTGTCGTTCTTCCGTTCGACCGACGGTGGCAAGACGCTCACCAGCATCGGTAATGGCAGTCACGGCGACTGGCACGACCTGTGGATCGACATGGATGATCCCAATCACCTCGTAGCGGGCAACGACGGTGGTGGGACCGTGACCTTCGATACGGGGAAGAAGTACTCCGAGCAGGACTTTCCCACCGAGCAGTGGTACCACGTGATCACCACCAAGCACGTCCCGTTCCACGTGTGCGGGTCGCAGCAGGACAACAGCACCCTCTGCACGCCGATGAACTGGAACATGGGTCGCCAGAATGCGGCGGCCGGTCAGGAGGCCCAGGGGGGCATGGCGGTGTCGTATCAGGTGGGCGGTGGTGAGCCCGGTTACATCGCGCCTGATCCGCTCGATGTGGACGTGTTCTACTCGGGCACGAACAACGGCGGCTACGTCGACAAGTTCAACAAGAAGACGGGGCTGTCGCGCGAGGTGAATCCGTATCCCTGGTTCTACTCCGGCGAACCGTCGAAGGAGATCAAGGAGCGCTGGCAGTGGACGTTCCCCATTCTCTTTTCGCCGCTCGACCCGAAGCTTCTGTTCGTGTCGTCGCAGCGCCTGTGGGCCTCCCGTGATGGCGGCCGCACTTGGAAGAACCTGAGCCCCGATCTCACGCGCCACGCGCCGGAAACGCAGGAGAAGTCGGGTGGGCCGATCACCGGCGACATGAACGGCCCCGAGGTGTACGGCACCATCTTCTCGGTGGGACCGAGCAAGAAGGACGTGAACACCATCTGGACCGGCTCCGACGACGGGCTCGTGTACATCACGCGTGACTTCGGCAAGACGTGGACGAACATCACGCCGAAGGAGATGCCGGAATTCGGCCGTGTGTCGCAGATCGATGCGTCGGCGTTCGATGCCGGCACGGCGTACATCTCGGTGCGTCGTCCGCTGCTCAACGATCGCGCGCCGTACATCTTCCGCACCACCGACTTCGGCAAGACGTGGACGAAGATCGTGAACGGCCTCGGCGCCGAAGACTACGTACACGCGGTGCGCGAGGACCCCACGCGCAAGGGGCTGCTGTATGCGGCCACACAGCACGGGGTGTACATCTCGTACGACGACGGTGCGAAGTGGCAGAGCCTCAAGCTCAACATGCCTGACGTGCCGGTGGCCGATCTGATCGTGGAGCGCGATGAGCTCGCGATCGGTACGCACGGGCGCGGCTTCTGGGTGCTCGACAACATTTCGCCGCTGCGTCAGGCGACGCCCGCCGTGCTGGCCGCGAAGTCGCACCTGTATACGCCGGCCGTGGGCCTGCGTTCGTCGCCCGGGGTCACGCTGAGCTGGATGTTCGGTGAGAAGCCCAAGCGCGCCACGCTGGCCATCGTGGACAGCCTCGGTGCGGTGTTGCGCG
>NZ_JBIJAW010000056.1:0-14295 GCF_044345575.1 Gemmatimonas sp. | reverse complement strand
GCATACGCGTCGAACTGAATCTCGAGCCCCGGCACGAACCCCGACGACGGCAACACGGTGTAGTAGCTCGTGTGATCGTAGATGGTGTGCGCATTCAGGTAGCCACCGTTCGCCTTCGTTTCCCGCGCGATCTGTCCTACGCCACGAGTGGGCGTGCCCTTGAAGAACATGTGTTCGAGCACGTGCGCGATTCCGACGATGTCGTCGGTCTCGTCGAAGTAGCCGGCCTTCACATGCGTGACGATCGCCACCACCGGCGCCGACGTGTCGCGGCGCACGAGCAGCGTGAGGCCGTTCGGCAGCACTTCACGATACGTGTCGTGGTGCAGCGCAAGCGCGTCACTGGGGCGGAGTAGCGTGTCGGTCATTCGGTGTGCGGAGACAGGGAGGCGAGAACGCGAGAAAAGGGGGAGCAGCGTTGCCAATCACCGGGACCGGCGCGCTCGAACCAGCGGCGGGCTTCGTCGGTGCGGTTCAGCTTGGCGAGGGCGCAGCCGAGAAATCCCTGAGCGCTGCGGTCGGCCGGGTCGATCTCCAAGGCACGCACGTAGAAACGACGCGCGATCTCCGGCTGGCCGTCGGCAAGCATTAACGCTGCCAGCTCGCGATTGGCGATGGCACTGCCCGGCGCCACGCGCACCGCCGTGGTGAGCAACCGTCGCGCCCGTGCGAGGTCACCATCTTCGCGTGACATGCGACCGAGGTACACGAGCGGTCGTGCATCGTTGGGATCGAGCCGCGCGGATTCGGCGAAGGCTACGCGTGCGACTTCACGGGCGCCGCGTTGATACGCTTCGACTCCGCGCTCGAGTATGCGATCGGCGCGGCCGGCAAACCACCACCACGATCCACCGCCGAGTGCGGCCAGCAGCAGGGTGAGTGCACCCAGCCGCACCAGGGGTCGCCGTCGGTGCGAAGTGGGGGCCGGTACGCTCGTGTCATCGGGAAGCGCTCGCAGGCGGTCGGCGGCGCCCGCGGCGGCCGGCACACTGGGCGACGGCGCGGCCTGCGTCGCGGGAGCCGTCATTGGCGGCGATGCCGCATGATCGAGCGCTATCCAGGCTTCACGCACGATGAGCTGTTCCGCCTCGTTGCTCGCTGCACCGGTGGCCCGATCGGCCCACGCGGCAAGCGCCACAAGGGCGTGGGCATCACTGAGCGTGAGGCGCCCGAGGCGGCGGACTTCCCCCACCAATGCCTGTCCGGTGAGTTCCGGTCGAGCGATCAGCCGTTGCAGGAGATCCTGCGCCGCACTCCATAACGCCGCCGCGGTTGCAGCGCGGTCGGGGCTGAAGACGACGCGCGCCGCATCGAGTGCGGCGCGAGCGTCGGCGTGAATCGTGTCGTCTGCAGCGGTCATGGACATGCGATCGGACGTGGGGAGACTGCAATCATCGAGCGGTCCCCGGCGTCACCGGCCGAGCGAAACCGCTCAGCGGACGATGCGCAACATGCCCGCGTCGGCACTGCCCCGAATGAAGGCTTCGGGAGCGTGCGAGGCCACGCGCATACCGGTCGCGCCGTAGAACCGACGCGCCTCGATGGCCATGTATTCGTCGAGGGGACGACCGGCATCGCGCGCATCGCGCAGCGCCTGCACGATCTCTTCCCAGCTGCCTTCGAACACCGTGCCGTCACGCATGATCACGCGATGCGTGTCGGAGTCTGCCATGAGCACGTCGGTGGACGACCCGTCGTGCGTGTTGGCCGGTGCCCCTGCCTGCTCGGCCACCGACTCAGAATCGCTGCTGTGTTCCCCGCCCTGCTGCTGACCGACAAGGCCGGTCAGCAGCGAGCCGAGGGTTTCGAGCTGCCCCTGCTCGGTGGCATGGGCAGCCTCGTCTGCTTCCATCGCCGCTTGCTCCACTTCTGCGAGCAGTTCGTCGATGGCATCGGTTTCGCCGGCGAGCTCCACGAGCCGCGCTTCCCACGGCTTGAGCTCTCCGTCGTTGTCCTTGAGCTTGTACACCGACTTCTTGAGTTCGATCAGGCGCCAGATGCCAAGCTCGTCCCAATGATCCTCCGGCGAGGTCTTCTCGAACTCGAGCAGCGCCGCGTCCAGATCGCCCGCATCGTACAGCAGGTTGGCGAGATACACGCGCGCTTCGGCGAACTGCGGATCCACCGTGAGGGCACGGCGCAACGCCACCATGGCCTCGACATCGTTGCCGAGCCGGTGCTGCGCGTACCCGATGCACGCCACGGCTTCGGCCGAGTCGTCGGCGTGCTGGACCGCCCGCTCGAAGTAGGCGAGCGACTGCTCGACGTAGCCTTCGCGGAAGAGTGCGCGGCCGATCTGCAGCATGAGGTCGACATCGTCCTCGTAGCCGAGTTCGATGGTGCGCTCATAGGCCCGCAGCCCCGCTTCGACCTGACCGAATTTGAGCAGCACTTCGCCCAGGCCGGCGAGGGCGTCCTCGTGTTCGGGGTCGAGCGTGAGCGCTTCCTCGAAGCTGCGGCGCGCCCACATGAATTCGTCGCGTGCGAGACGCGCGTAGCCGGCCCCGACGTGCAGCTCCACCGCCGACGGGTACAGCGCGAGTCCTTCGCGCAGCAACGCGAGCGCCTCGTCGTACTGCCCCTCGTCGTAGAGGGCATGGGCGCGCTCGTCGTATTCCTCGGAACTCAGGAACGGGTTGGTCATTGCGAGACTGGCCTCCGGATCGAGCGGGTTACCGGATAGTACCGTGATCGACGGCTTTCGTTCAACGCTGGACCGACAGTTTGGTGTACCAGTACAACACGGGGGCCACCGCGGCGGGCGGTAGGGTGAAGGGGAGCGTCAGGACTGCAGCGCGGCCGCAATCTGACCGGCGAGGCGGGCGTTGTTTTCGAGCAAGGCGAGGTTGGCCTGCACCGACCGTCCGGCGGTCCGCTGCTGGATGTCGGCGAGGAGGAACGGCGTGACGGCCGCCCCACGAATGCCCGCCGCACGCGCCGCGGCGAGGGCGGCCTGCGTGGCCCGTTCCACGACGTCCACCGGCACCGCATGGTCGGCCGGCGGAGGTTGCACGACCAACATGGCACTGGTGCGTCCAAGGGACCGGTGGGCCTTCCACGCCCGCGCGATGGCCTGCGGCGTGTCGAGCCGCGCGGAGAGGCGGAGGCCCGTCGTAACGGAGAAAAACCCGGGCAGCTCGTCGGTGCCATAGCCGACCACCGGCACGCCAAGCGTTTCCAGGCGTTCCAGAGTGGCTGGCAGGTCGAGAATGGACTTGGCGCCGGCGCAGGTCACGATGACCGGCGTACGGGCCAGTTCCACGAGATCGGCCGACTCGTCGAAGGGCGCATCACGGTGAACACCGCCGATCCCCCCGGTCGCGAACACTTCGAGACCACCCAACGCACAGAGGGCCAGCGTAGCGGCCACGGTGGTCGCGCCATCGGCGCCATCAGCCATCGCCACGCCAAGATCGCGCGCCGACACCTTACGCACGCCGTCGCGGGCGAGGAAGCGTTCCAGCGCATCGGGTTCGAGACCGAACCACGGCTCACCGCGTACGATGGCCGTGACGACCGGCGTCGCTCCAGCCGCCTCGACCGCACGCATCATGCGCTCGGCGGCTTCGCGATTGTGCGGGGGCAGCAGCCCCTGCGCCAGCACCGAGCTTTCGAGGGCGACGACCGCGCCGCCGCGCTCACGCGCGGCCGCGACGACAGCAGTACTGCGAGGGCGCCGTGGGACAGGACTCACAAGGGCCATACTACAGCGCGGTGCACACCGGGGCAACAGCCGCCCATGGTGTGCACCGCGCATGTTGTGTCACACGGTGGAACCGCGCGATTCAGCTCGTCGCGTCGTCGAACGCGTCGGCCTTGCGATCCTCGAGCAGTTCCCAGTCGCTCGACGTGGGGTCGTTGACCGCGAGGAGCTTGACGGTCTCACCGGCATAGGCATCGAACTCCTTGCCTTCGTTCTGGTAGACCTTGATCTGGTGACCGCTCTCGAACTTGAGCACGATCAGCGGGTGCGTCGCGTTGGTGAACTGCTTGCGCAGCTTCTTGGGAGGCTGGAGGCTCATCGTCGTCTTCAGGGGCAAGGGGACTCGAAGGAACACCAGAAGTTGGCGCCCAAAGGGCCGTCACGCCAGACGTCACCCGCACGAGGCATCCCGTCCCACGTCGACGCGGGTCGCACTCGGTGCGTGGCACACCGCGTGGCGTCCGGTGGTACTTTCTCCCGACCTTCACAAGGACGTTCACGATGCGCCGTTCCGTTTCGCACCTGATGATTCCCGTACTCCTGCTGAGTCCGGCAAGCGTGCAGGGCCAGACCACGCCCGATGCGCCCATCGGCACGCCTTCGCGACCACTCATGGCCGTGCCCGACTCCGCCCCTGCGCCCGCCGCGCAGGCGGCCACGATCGGCCCGGTAGCCGGTGCCCAGATGGTCGCACTCCGTACACGCACGCTCCCCGCCCCTGCTCCCCGGTCACCGAGAGGCGACACGTCGGAGAATCGGGCCCTCATGATCGTGGGCGGCGTCGGACTCCTCGTAGGCGCCGTGATCGGTGGCGATGCCGGTACCCTCGTGATGCTCGGCTCGGCCGGCGCGGGGTTGTGGGGACTCTACAAGTTCCTCAAGTGAGGCAACCGAGGTCGGATCCCGGTCTCTCAGGCCGCCGACCTCGCCCCTCTCGCCTTCCGCCCTTCGAGCCACGCGTACAGCACCGGCAGCACGAACAACGTGAGCACCGTGCTGGTCACGAGACCGCCGATGACCACGCTGGCCAACGGGCGCTGCACTTCGCTGCCGGGACTCGTGCTGAGCGCCATAGGAACGAACCCGAGACTCGCCACCAGCGCCGTCATGAGCACCGGGCGCAAACGATCGGCGGCGCCACGCTCCACCCTGGCGTCCACGGTCTCCTCCTCACCCTCGTGCGCGTGCCGCATGTGGTTGAGATGCTCCACCATCACCACGCCGTTCAGTACCGCGATGCCGAACAGCGCGATGAAGCCGATGCTCGCCGAGAGACTGAGATTGAGACTGCGCAGCCACAGCGCTGCAATGCCCCCCACGAGGGCGAACGGCACGTTGGAAAGCACGAGGACCGCCTGGCTTACCGACCGGAATGACAGGTAGAGCAGCCCGAAGATGAGCGCCAGCGCGAGCGGCACCACCACGGTGAGGCGACTCATCGCGCGCTGCTGATTCTCATACTGCCCGCCCCACTCGAGAAATACCCCCGCCGGCAGTGTCACGTCCCGCGCGACCCGCGCGCGCACCTCCTGCACGAAGCTGCCGAGATCCCGGCCCCGCACATTACTCAACACGAGGGAGCGACGCTGGGCGTCCTCGTGCCCGATAAGCTCCGGTCCGGTGGTACTCTGCACATCAGCCACGGCGGTGAGCGGCAGCAGCTCACCGCCAGGTGCACGGATCGTAAGCCGGCCGACTGCCGCGGCATCGGCGCGGTAGGCCTCGGGCATCCGCACGACAATGTCGATGCGCCGGAATCCGTCGATGAGTTCCGCTGCCTTCTGCGAACCCATGGCGAGGTCGATGGCATCACGCACATCCGCCACGGAGAGCCCATACTGGGCGAGCGCTTCGCGACGGATCTGCATGCGCACCTGACCGCTCCCCTCTGCCACCTCCACGGCCACGTCGGCGCTCCCAGGCACGGTGGCAATCACCCGACGGATCTTCTCGGCGATCGCCTCGTTCTGCTCGAGATCGGGGCCCACCACCTTCACGCCGAGGTCGGTCTTGATCCCGCTCTCGGCTTCGTCGAGGCGCATGGCGAGCGGCTGGGTGAACGACACCTCGAGGCCCGGTACCACGCGGAGCGCCGAGTCGAACTTGGTGACGAGTTCCTCGGAACTCGTAGCGCTCGTCCACTCGTCGCGCGGCTTGAGGATCACGTACATGTCCCCTTCGAAGAGCCCCATGGCCTCGGTGGCCAGATCGGGACGCCCCTCCTTCGTGACCGTCGTGATCACCTCGGGGAACTGCTTCACGATCTTCTCGGCCGCGAGCGAGAGACGCGTGGCGTCGGCCAGATCCACGCTGGGCATGCGCCGCGTGGTAATGAGAATGGATCCTTCGTCGAGCTTGGGCATGAACTCGGTGCCGATGTGCAGCATCGACCACACCGACGCCACGACCAGCACGGCGCTCGTGGCGAGCACCGGCTGCGGCGCGTGCAACACGCGGCGCAGCATGCGGCGATAGCTGGCCGTGAGGTTCACCATCCACTGTGCCGGCTCACCGTGGCCCTCACGCAACGCCCAGCTGGAAATCGCCGGCACATACGTGAGCGCGAGGAGCAGCGAGCCGAGCACGGCGCATACCACCGTGAAGGCCATTGGCTTGAACATGCGCCCTTCCATCCCGTCGAGCGTGAAGATCGGGATGTACACCGCCACGATGATGGCGATACCGAACAGGATGGGGCGCCCAACCTCCACCGCCGCCTTCTCGAACAGCGTCGCCTTGTGCATGTCGCGGTTGGCTTCCATGCGCCTGATGAACCCTTCGACCATCACCACCGACGCGTCCACGATGAGCCCGAAGTCCAGCGCGCCAAGGCTCATGAGGTTGGCGCTGTACCCGAAGAGCGCCATGCCGATGAAGGCCATGAGCATCGAGATGGGGATGACCGACGCCACGATGAGTGCCGCGCGCACGTTCCGCAGGAAGAGGAAGAGCACCGCGATGACGAGCAGGCCGCCTTCGATGAGGTTCTTGACGATCGTGTTGGTGGTGCGCGCCACCAGATCGGTCTGATCGTAGAACGGTACGACCTTCACGTGAGCGGGCAGCGCCTTCTTGATCTCCTCCATGCGTGCCCGCACATCCTCGATCACTTGGCGGGAATCGGCGCCCTTGAGCTTGAGCACCATACCGCTCACGACTTCACCTTCACCGTCCTTGGTGACCGCTCCGTTGCGTGGCAGGGCGCCCAGCTTCACCGACGCCACATCGCCCACGCGCACCGGTGCGCCGCGGTGGGAGCCGATCACCACCCGCTCTACCTCGGCCGCGTTCTCCACCCGGCCGAGGCCGCGCAAGGTGTAGCGTTCACCGCCCTGCTCCAGATAGCTGCCGCCAAAGGCGAGTGTGTTCTTCGCCAGGGCGTCGTGCACATCCACGACCGTGTGCTGGTAGCCGGCGAGACGGACCGGATCCACCACGACTTCCACCCGCTCGGTCAGCCCACCCCACGAATTGACTTCGCTCACACCCGGCACGGTGCGCAGCCGCGGGCGCACCACGTAATCGTGCAGTGTCTTGAGCTCGGTGAGCGACAGGGAGTCGCTGGTGAGCACGTATTGATACAGCTCGCCCATTGGCGTGGAGACGGGCCCCAAGGCCGGTTCCACCCCGGCAGGGAGCGCTCCCTTCGCGTCACTCAATCGCTGCTGCACCAACTGCCGTGCGAAGTACACATCGACGTTGTCGGGAAACGGCACCACCACCAGCGACAGGCCGAACTTCGACACCGAGCGCACCCCTTCGGCACCCGGCACGCCCATCAAACTCGATTCAATGGGATACGTGACGAGGCGCTCCACCTCCTCGGGCGCCATTCCCGGCGCCACAGTGATCACCTCGACGCGGGTGCCGGTGAGATCGGGGAAGGCGTCGAATGGAATGTGCTGCAGCGCGTACAGCCCCGCGGCCATGATCGCGAGCGTGAGCCCCACGATCGTGCCGCGCCGCCTGAGCGCGAAGTGGATGAGGGCTTTCATGAACTACTCTCCGCCGCCACTGCGTCGCTTGAGCAGCTCGGCCTTGGCGATCGCGGCCCCGCGCACCACGACGGCCTTCCCCGCATCGAGCCCGGCGAGCACTTCCGCCTGTTCCGCAGAGCGGCGGCCGATGCGCACCGGCGTGGCCTTCACCTGCATCCCCTCCCCGCGAGGTTCGGCGACGAATACCACCGTGTCCCCCTCGAGCGCCTGCACCGCCGTCGCGGGGACGACCAGCGCCGCGGTGGTGCCGCGTCCGCGGATGGTGGCCTGCACGAACGTCTCTGCGCGCCCCGCCGGCTTCCCCTTCAGCTGCGCGACGATCTGCACCGTACGCGTGAGCGTATCCACCGTTGGCGCCACCCGAATCACGGTGGCATCGAAGAACTGCTCCGGACGATCGGTGAGCGCGTAGCGTACGCTGGCCCCGATGTCGATTCCAGCCGATTGCTGCTCAGGCACATGCATTTCGAGCTGCAGGCGATCGGGGCTACCTACCGTCACGAGCGGTGTGCCCGGCAGCACCACCGTCCCGGGCTGCGCTTCACGGCCCGTGACCACCCCGCCGATCGGCGTGCGGACGATCACATCGTGCTCGTCCGCGCCCGCGGGCAGCGGTCCCTTGCCGGCCAGATGCTCCACCAGCGCATCGGCCCGGTCACGCTCGGCCTCCGCTTGCTCGAGGTTGGACTCTGCCACCCGTCGGGCAACCTGTGCCCGCTCGAGTTCGGCGCGGGACATGGCCTTGTTGTCGAATAGGCGCTGCGCCCGGCCGGCGGCCGTCACGGTGAGATCGCGTTCCGCCTGCATCGCGGTCACGTGCGCCGTACTCGACTTGAGGGCGCTGCGGGCGTCCATGATCTCGTGGCTGTGTATCATGACCAGCGCCTGACCGGCGCTCACGCGATCGCCCACCCGCACGGTCACGTGGGTGATCCGTCCCTCCGTGATGGAGCCGATGGTCTCGAGGGCATTCGGATCCAACTCGAGGCGCCCGGGCACCGTGAGACTGGCCTGCCACGGTTGGGTGCGGGCCGTGTCCACCACGAAGCCGGCAATCTTCACGGCATCAGCCGACAACGTAGCCGTATCGAGCATGTCGGCGGTGGCCGACGGCTCGCCCGCACCGTCAGCGGCCCCATCGCTCGCCCCACCGCACGCGGCAAGCGACAGACCGGCGGTACCGAGAACGAGGCGCAGCACGGTGCGCGACGGGAACGCGGAGAAAACAGACATGGTGATCATTCGCCGGAGGGGGTCTGAGCGAGCACGGGCAGGTCGAGCGGGCTTTCGGCATCGAGCCTCGCGCCCAGCGTGCGTTCGAGTTCGAGGCGCGCGAGCCAGGCGTCGGCCGCCCAGCGCAGGTGCTGGTGCATGGCGTCGGCCGCGGCGCGCTCGGCATCCAGCAATTCCGTCAGGGTGGCGTGGCCTTCGCGGTACGAAAGGCGCGCGATGCGCGCGACCTCACGGCCGCGCACACCGAACGTGGCCGCATCGCTGGCTGCAGCGCGCACGTCCTGATAGTGCGCCAGCGCGTTCACGACCCCCGCGCGTATGACCCGTCGCAGGTCGTCGCGCTGGATGCGGGCCTCCGCCAGCTGTCCCGCCGCGCGCTGCCGGGCACCACTGTTGCGATTGAAGAAGGGCATGGGCATCGCGAGCCCCACCTGCCCCGTCATGAATCCGCCGGTTTCCTTGGTGCCGCCCTGCAACTGCACCTCACCGAACGCCCCCCGCTGCTCGGCGGCGAGCCGTCGCTGCGCTTCGCGCACCCCGGCCTCCCGTGCCTGCACATCGGGCCGCCGGGCGACGGCACCCGCCACGGCCACGGCGGTGTCGGGCGACAGCGGGAGGGTGGGGGCCGTCAGCGTCGCCAACGACACCGGCGCGCCCTCGGCGAGGCCCAGCAGGCGCGCGAGATCGGCCTGTGCCATGGCCGCTTCGTTGCGTGCTGTCACCAGCGCCACCCGCGCGCGGTCGGCCTCGAGCGAGGTGCGCAGCCCCACGGCCTCGCTCACCAACCCTTCGCGCAGCCGTTCGGCATCGACTCGGGCGATCTCGCGCAGGGCATCATACTGCTGAGTGGCGATCTCCAGGGATCCACTGGCCACGGCGGCCCGCAGCCACGCCCGCGCCACCTGCAGTTCCGCGTCCCGGACATCGGTGGTGGCATCGCCGGCAATCCGGGCCTTGCCGGCCGAGGCCACCTGCCGGAGGGCGAGGCGGCGCCCCGAAAGGTCCCACGGTACGTAGAGCGTGGCGAAGATATCGGGCTGGAGCGGACTACCGAGGTTTTCCCGCCGCCATTCGAGCGACGGGTTGGCCCACTGGGTCTGTTCGCCGACCTGCCCGAGGGCCACCTGACGGCGTGCATCGACAATCTGGCGGAGCGGTCCGGCGCTGCGAGCGGTTGCGAGCGCCGCCCGGAGATCGATGGGCGACTGGGCGTCGAGTCGCGCCAAGGGGGCTGAACTCAGGACCACCGCAGGGAGCGCCAGCGCGGCGAGAATACGGGGAGCGTGCATGGTCGCGAAGCTACGCGTCCCGCATGAACGCTGCGTGAATATGTCGGCCCGCTCAGGCGCCGGCGGCGGAACCGTTCGATCCGCGGACACGGGTGTCACGCATCGCGGCGGGTGGGACGAAGCGGGTGGGAAACCGTGTGCCGGGTCACACCTTCGTACAATTTCGAAGTCAAGAATTCGGCGGCCGGGGCCGATGTAAATGGAGAGGCGACGACGATCGCTTGTGACGTCGCCGCCGGACGATTACTCCAGCTCCCCCCGCCGTGCCTGCTCCCACGCCCCTGTTCGCTAACGCGGTGATCGAAGCCGATCGCCAGGCGCCCGATCCCCTCGCGTTGCTGATGCGCGCATATGACCGTGCCATCCGCGCCTGCGAGACATTCGATTATGTGGGGGCGCGTCAGGCGATCAACCTCTTGCGCGACGCGCTGGATCTCGAGTCGGCGGCCTCGCGCAGCTTCGATGCGCTCTACGAGTGGTGCGAAGAGTGCGTCGAGGGCCGCGACTTCGTGAGCGCGGCCCAGTGCCTGCGCACGCTGCGCGATGCGTGGCGCCGCGCGAGCCATATGGCACCATCGAGCACCCCCGCCCAGTGGAGCGATCTGCCGGTGTGTTGAGGGGCAGAGAGCCTCAGTTTTCGGGCTCCTACCCCAATCGCACCACGAACTTCGCCCCGCCCAGCTCGCTGTCTTCAACGCTGATCGTGCCGCCGTGGCGCCGCACAATCCACGAAGCGATGGCGAGCCCAAGGCCGCTCCCATCGGCTCGGCGATGACGGGCCGCTTCCCCGCGGTAGAAACGATCAAACACGCGCTCGCGCTCGTCCGGCGGTACGCCCGGACCATTGTCTTCCACAATGAGCAGCGCCCGCGCCCCGTCCGGGCGAACTGACACACGGACCTCCCCCGGTGCACCGCAGTACCGGAGCGCGTTGTCCATCAGCCCCCCCGACAGGCGGGCCAACAACACCGCATCGCCGCGCACCGGCGTTTCCTCGAGGGCTCCGAGGGAAATCGTGGCTCCGAGTTGTTGAGCCTGAGGCTGCCAGCGCGGCATTTCGTCGGCGATGAGATCGTCGAGATAGAGCGGCTGCAGGTTGGCCATTACCGCGTCCCCTGCCGCATCGGCGCGCGCGAGTTGCAGCAGCTCGTCTACCTGGTGGGTCACGGCCCGCAGTTCGGCATCGAGAGCCGTGAGGATCGCTGTGCGTTCCTCGGGAGATGCCGCCTGCACCGGGTGGAGCATGGCAACCTCCACGCGGGCGCGCATGCGTGCGATCGGCGTGCGCAATTCGTGGGCGGCATCGGCGAGGAACTGGCGCTGCTGGGCCAGGGCGCCGTCGAGCCGGTCGAGGAGGGCGTTGAAGCCGGTCCCGAGTCGTCCGAGCTCATCGTCGGGATTGGTGACCGGCAAGCGCACGCCGCTGGCGGGAGCGATGCGCGAGGCGGCGTCGGCCATCGCCCCCACCGGCTGCAGCGTCCGGCCGGTAAGCCACCACCCGGCGACCGCGGCGGTGAGCACAAACAATGGAATGCCGAACAGAAACCACCGGTCGATGCGCGACTGAAGCGCGAGCATGTTGCCCATGCTTGCATCGACCTCCACCTGCCAGCCGGGGGCCAGGTCGGCATCGAGTGGGAAACGCACCGAATGCATCGGCGATCGCAACGTCGCGACACGCGGCGTCGCCGAAGGCTCCTTGCTGCGAAACAGGCGGCCGTCGGGGAGCCGATAGTGGATGAGGCGATCTTCGAAGACCAACTCACCGGAGATGTGTGTGAGCGTGGCCTCGATGGTGCGATACTCGTTGACCTCCGTGCGAAAGAACTGGGTCACGAGACTTGCCGACGCCCGCACCGATTCCTCGAACTCGCGTGCGAGTGTGGCGCGCAGCGCGAAGCGCACCACGGTAGCGGCCCCCACCAGCACCACCAGCAGCGTGGCGGCATAGAGCATCGTGAAGCGCAGCCGGATGCGTGGCCGGGGCCCGGTGGGTGGGTGGGCCATTACTGCTGTTGCGGCGCGGCCAGACGGTACCCCGCACCACGCACGGTGGTCAGGAGCGGATCATCAGTCGGGCCATCGACCTTCTTGCGCAGCCGCGCGATGTACACGTCGATCACGTTGCTCATGGGATCGAAGTTGTCGTCCCACGCGTGCTCGCCGAGGTACTCGCGGGTCAGTACGCGCCCGGCCGATCGCATGAGCACCTCGAGTACGGCGAACTCCTTGGTGGTGAGGCTGACCGGCCGTGTGCCCCGCCGCGCCTCACGGGTGGCGGGATCGAGCACGAGATCGGCGACACGCAGCACCGTGGGCGCGGCGTGGTCGGGGCGCCGCAGCAGGGCGCGCACGCGCGCCACCAGCTCCCCCATGGCATAGGGTTTTACCAGGTAATCGTCGGCGCCGAGATCGAGGCCGGCGATGCGGTCTTCCACGCCGTCGCGGGCGGTGGCCATGAGAATGCGTGGCGCCGGCGACCGGTGGCGGAAGGTGGTGCACAGCGCGAAGCCGTCGTCATCCGGGAGGCGCACATCGAGCACCACGGCATCGTAAGGGCTGACGGCCGCCAGTTCACGCGCCATCTTCCCCGTGGCGGCGGGATCGACCGCAAACCCCGACGCGCGCAGGTAGGCCGTTGCGCTTTCCCGCAACGTATCGTCGTCTTCCACGAGCAGCACACGCATGCCGGTAATCTACCGATCGAGAGGGAACACGCATGAACCGGTGGCCTCGCTGATATGACGCGCTTCGAGGTCCCCGATGATCGGGTGCCCATGGGCGACACCGGCCCGCACCATGCGGTGCCGCGTATTGCCCTGGTGATGGGCGGTGGCGCGCTCAAGGGTCTCGCCCATGTCGGTGCGTTGCGGGCCATCCGCGAGGCGGGCATCGAACCGCAGGTGTATGCGGGGTCCAGCATCGGCGCCCTCATCGCCGCCGCCGCCGCGAGCGGCCGGACCGCCGAGGAGTTAACCGAGCGTGCGTTGCGGGTGCGGCGCCGGGATCTCTTCCGCATCAACCACATGGGCATGCTGATGGAACGCATGCTGTCGCCCGCCATCTATCTCGAGGCCCCGCTCCGCGCCCTGTGCGAGGAGCTGGTGGGCGAGGGAACCTTCGAGCAACTCGGCCAGCGCCTGCTGGTGTCGGCGGTCGACCTGGAGCGAGGCGCCCCGGTGGTCTTCGGCCGTCCAGGGTTCCGCGACGTCCCCGTGCGCGATGCCGTGTATGCCTCGTGCGCCCTGCCGGGATTCTTCCCCCCTGGGCTGGTGGGCGATCGCGTGTGCATCGACGGCGGCACCATGGACAACCTGCCGGTGAACATCGCCGGGCTCGAGGTGGATGCAATCATCGCTGTGGACGTGGGCATCGCCGACGTCCCCCATACGGCCGGCGCGGCCGATCAGGGGTTCGCCGCCATCTTCATGCGCGCTGCCACGATGATGATGCACGCCATGCAGCAGGCGACGCTCGACAGCTGGACCGGGCCGCCAATGCTGCTCATCCGCCCGAAGGTGTCGCACATCAGCTGGTTCAGCTTCACCCACTCGGAGCAACTGCTCGAGGTGGGGTACGAGACCACCCGGCAGTCGCTGCGTCACCTGCTGGACGCGCTCGCCGCCCCCGGGGGCATCTTCCCGCGGCAGGAGATGGAGATTGCGGTCGACCACGATCGCTGCACCGGCTGCGGCCTGTGCGCGGCGCACTATCCGGCGCTTATGGGGATGGACGGCCAGCGGCGCGCCCGCCCGCTGAAGATGGTGCACACCTTTTCCCCGGCGGACGTGTCGTTCGCCCGCTGCTGCCCGGTGGAGGCGATCACGGTGAACGCGGTGGCGACGCGCGACCGGGTCGGTGACGAGCTGGCACAGCTCGCCTGAACCGGCGGATCCGTCGAATTGCGGTTTGCCGGTTACCCTTGTTGGCCGGATCGTGTCCCCGCACCGATATTCCCTCTTAGCCTCGTCGGTACCGGGCACCCGCGAAGGAGGGTGTTACGGCGCGATGAGTGGCTCCGTTCCGGACGCGCGTGGCCACCCGTGGGGTCGGTGCGCGCAGGACACTCCCC
>NZ_JBIJAW010000272.1:0-4414 GCF_044345575.1 Gemmatimonas sp. | reverse complement strand
TGTTGTGTGCCGATGGTGAACTTCGTGTGGAATTTCGGACGGCAGTGAGGGAGAGAGACTGAAGACTGACAACCGCAACTACGAACTACAAACTCCCCCGGAAATCGCGTGATCTCCGGGGGAGTTCGTAGTGTGTAGTGTCAGTCGTCGGTGATCAGTCGAACTGTTCACCTCCCAGGTGTCTTCCCCGCCAAAATCTCCACCGCGCGCGCCGCATCGAGATTGCCGCCGCACATCACGATGCCCACCGTCTTTCCTGCGAGCTGGGGCGCGAGCAGCCGCAGGCCCGCGAGTCCGGTGGCCCCCGATCCCTCCGCCAGATTGTGCGTGATGCTCCACAGGTCGCGTACGCCCTGCGCGATCATATCGTCACTGGCGAGCACGAAGTCGGCGAGCCCGCCGCGCAGCGCCTCGAAGGTGAGGTTATACGTACTCCCCGTGGCGATCCCCTCGGCGAACGTCTGCACCGGCTCGCCGGCGCGCGGTATCCCGTCTCGCCACGCATCGTGCTGCGCCGTGGCGCCCTGGCTCTGTGCCGCAAAGATCTGCAGGTCGGGCTTCACCGCACCGGCAACGGCCATCGCGCCCACCGCCTGTGACCCGCCACCCAGCGCAATCACCACGGCGTCGAGATCGGGGACCTGTTCACAGAACTCGGCCATCATGGTACCCGCACCGGCCACGACGGGTCGATGATTGGTGGAGTGCACGATGGTCCGCTGTTCCTGCTCCGCGATCGTGCGGCACGCGACCACTGTGTCGTCGTAGCGATCACCCACCTCGATGAGCGTGGCGCCAAACGAGCGAATGCCGGCGTTCTTCTCGGGGTTGTTTCCCTTGGGGACGCAGATGGTCACGCTCACGCCGCGTGCGGCGCCGGCCCATGCCAACCCGAGTCCATGGTTGCCGGTCGTGGCGGCAATCACTCCACGCTCGGCCTGCTCCGACGTCAGTGCCGTGATGGATGACGTCCCGTTGCGCACCTTGAAGCTGCCGGTGGGGAGGTGGTTCTCGTGCTTCACGAGCACGCGAATGCCATACCCCACCAATTCGTCGAGCAAGGGGTAATGCCGCACTGGTGAAGCGCTGAAAAACGGGCGCAGCCGCTCACGGGCCGCGAGGATGTCGTCGTAGCTGACAGGAAGAGTCACGGCCGTGTGGAGAAGCGAGCGGGTCAGGGATCGCCGAGCGCGTCGACGAAGAGCGGCGGTAGATCGAGCGAAAAGTCGGGCGCACCGGTGGTGCTCCACACGATCCGGTCGGTGTGGATGAACGGTCGGTCGGCATCAGGGAGCCAGCGTTCCACGAGGCGCGCTTCGAGGTCCACGATCCAGTACTCGATCGCGGCACGCTGATAGCGGCCCCGCTTCACGACGCGATCGTAGCGGGCGGTCCTGGGCGACAGCACCTCGATGAACAGCAACGGCTGCCCGATCTCCTCCGCTGTGCGCGGGCGACGCCCGTTTACAAGCGGCAGCACGAACACGTCGGGCTGCACGAGGGTGAACCGGTCGAGCTCGATATCGCCCGGCGCCATGAATGCGGCACCGATGTCGTGCGCACGACAGTGCGCATTCACGCTGACAAACAGGTAGCCGACAGCGGACTGGTGGGGCAGCCGCGGGTTCAAGCTTACCAGCAGTTCCCCATCCACGCACTCGAAACGCTTCCCCGGTTCGTCGGGGAGGGCGCGGACGTCGTCAGCCGTCCAGCGGTGAGCGGGCAACGCGGGCATGGCCATATGGTGCCGAGCGAGAGGGATGGTTGGCAAGGGGGCATATGCCAACCTGTGATGGCAGCCAGCCGCGTGTGTCATCGCAATCGGGTCCGTCGTATCTTTCCAACGCAGTCCCGATCGATTTCCCGTTCCCTCTGCCGCGCGCAATGACTCTCCCCCAGATCAAGGCCACCACCATTCTCGCCGTGCGCCGTGATGGCCGCGTGGCCATTGGTGGTGACGGCCAGGTGTCGATCGGCGACACGGTGGCCAAGAACTCCGCCGTGAAGGTGCGCACGCTCAAGGGCGGCCGAGTGCTTGCCGGGTTCGCCGGTTCGGTCGCCGATGCGCTCACACTCTTCGAGAAGTTCGAGGAGAAACTCGAACGGTATCCCGGCAACCTGCCGCGTGCTGCGGTGGAGCTTGCGAAGGAGTGGCGCAGCGACCGCGTGCTGCGGCGGCTCGAAGCCATCCTCGTCGTGGTCGATGCCGATCACGGGTTCATCCTGAGCGGGAACGGGGAACTCATCGAACCCGACGACGGCGTGCTGGCGATCGGATCGGGCGGCAACTACGCGCAGGCGGCGGCGCGCGCGCTCCTGCGCGAAACCACACTGCCCCCACGCGATATCGTGCTGAAGGCCCTCACCATCGCCGGCGAGCTCTGCATTTACACCAACACCAACATCACGGTGCTGGAGCCGACGAGCTGATGCCGAGTCCCCGTACGCAGCAGGCCATCGCGCGCCTCGCCGACCTCACGCCGCGACAGATCGTCGCGGAGCTTGATCGCTATATCGTCGGGCAGGCCGACGCGAAAAAGTCGGTCGCCATCGCGCTGCGCAACCGGTGGCGCCGACAGCGCGCGCCCGAAAACATCCGCGACGAGATCTCACCCAACAACATCATCCTCATCGGCCCGACCGGTGTGGGCAAAACCGAGATCGCGCGGCGCCTCGCCAAGCTGAGCGGCGCGCCGTTCGTGAAGGTGGAGGCGTCGAAGTTCACCGAAGTCGGGTATGTGGGGCGCGATGTCGAAAGCATGATTCGCGATCTTATCGAGAACGCCATCGACATGGTGCGCACCGAGCGTGAGGTCGAGGTCGAGGATCTGGCCAACGAGAAGGTGGACGATCGCCTGCTCGACCTCCTGTTGCCCGTGCCGCCGTCGCTCGCGGCCGAGGCGTCTCCCGATGCGCGCACCGAGCACGATCAGGCGCTCGAACGGCACAAGCGTACGCGCGACAAGCTCAAGGCACTACTGCTCGATGGGCAGCTCGATGGCCGCGAGGTGGAGGTCGAGGTGACGCAGAGCGGCCCGGGAATGCCCGGCGCCGTGATGCCCGGCGCGCCCGAAGGCATGGAGAGCATGGCCGAGTGGTTTCGCGACATGCTCCCCAAAAAGAAGAAGCGCCGCACGGTGAAGGTGAGCGAGGCGCGTCGCATTCTGCTCGATGAGGAGCTCGAGAAGCTCATCGACCTCGACGACATCACGAGCGATGCGCTGGAGCGTGCCGAAGCGATGGGCATCGTGTTCCTCGATGAGATCGACAAGATCGCCGGCGAACGCGGTCAGGCTGGCGGCCCCGACGTGTCGCGGGAGGGTGTGCAGCGTGATCTGCTCCCCATCGTCGAGGGCTCCAACGTGCAGACCAAGTACGGCACGGTGAAGACCGACCACATTCTGTTCGTAGCGGCCGGCGCGTTCCACGTGAGCAAGCCAAGCGATCTCATTCCGGAGCTGCAGGGGCGCTTCCCCATTCGGGTGGAGCTCAAGGCGCTCACCGAGGCCGACTTCGTGCGCATCATGACGGAGCCGGAGAATGCGCTCACCAAGCAGTACGCCGCGCTGGTGGAAGCCGAGGGCGCGACACTCGAGTTCACGGCCGAGGGGATTGCCGAGCTGGCACGCGTGGCGGCGCGGGTGAACGAGCGCATGGAGAACATCGGAGCGCGGCGCTTGCACACGGTCATGACCACGCTGCTCGAGGAATTGCTCTATGAACTGCCCGACCGCGGCAAGGACACCGTCACGGTGACTGCCGACATGGTCCGTGACCGGCTCAAGTCGATCGCCGAGGACGAGGATCTGCGGAAGTACATCCTCTGACGCCCGATGTCCGGACATCCTCGCCAGCGTAGCACTGTTCCCCTCAGACCAGTCCCCCTCTAAATTCCCGCCTTCGCTCGGCGCGGCCCTCCAGCCGCGCCGTCTGCTTTTCCCACCGGGGCCGTTTCGTCGTGTCCCAGCCTGGGCCGAATAGCTATGCACGCATCGTCCGGGGCCGAGCGCCCGCACCGCGACTTCCTCAACATCGCCGACTTTTCGCCGGCCGAAACGTTCGCCCTGCTCGATCTCGCCGAGCGCATGCGAACCGGGAAGTACGACGCCAAACCGCTCGCCGGCAAAGCGCTCGCGATGCTGTTCATGAAGTCCTCCACCCGCACCCGCATGTCGTTCGAGGTGGGCGCCATTCAGCTCGGCGGCACCGCGCACTTCCTGTCGCCGCGCGACGTGCAGATCGGTCGCGGCGAGCCCATCGCCGATACGGCGCGCGTCCTCTCGCGCTACGTGCAGGGCATCATGATCCGCACGTTTGCGCATCAGGACGTGGTGGAGCTGGCCGCGTATGCGGGCGTGCCGGTCATCAACGGGCTCACCGACCTCTCGCATCCGTGCCAGATCCTCGCCGACGT
>NZ_JBIJAW010000271.1:0-4470 GCF_044345575.1 Gemmatimonas sp. | reverse complement strand
CCTCGACGAGCGCTTCACGCAGCGTGGCCTTCACCAACTCCTGGCGGTGCGCGCGCAGGTCGGCCACGGTGGGCACCTGCGCCATGTCGATCTTCTGGCTCGTCTGCCGTTCGATGTTGCGCAGCAGGCGGCTTTCGCGCGGCTCGGCGAGCGTGATCGCGACGCCCTCGCGCCCCGCACGACCGGTGCGGCCGATGCGGTGCACGTACGTCTCGGCGTCGGCCGGTACATCGAAGTTCACCACGTGACTCACGTGCTTCACGTCGAGCCCGCGGGCCGCCACGTCGGTGGCGATGAGCAGGTCCACCTTCTTCGCGCGGAACTTCTGCATCACGCGATCACGCTGATCCTGCGACAGCCCACCGTGCAGCGATTCCGCACGCAGGCCGCGCGCCGTGAGCGTCTCGCTCAGCTCGTCCACTTCGGTACGCGTACGGCAGAACACGATGGCGCTCGTGGGCTGCTCGATATCGAGTACGCGGGCCAGCGCCGGCATCTTGTGCGCGCGCGAGACGATGTACGCCACCTGACGCACACGGGCCGCTTCGCCTTCAGCACGCACTTCGCGCTCGACCGTCACATGCTCGGGGTCGCGCAGATACTTGCGCGTGATCCCCGCGATACGCGGCGGCAACGTGGCACTGAACAGCGCCGTCTGCTTTTCCGTCGGCGTCGCGTCGAGAATGGCTTCGAGTTCGTCGGCGAAGCCCATGTCGAGCATTTCGTCGGCTTCGTCGAGCACCACCGCGCGCAGCGTACCCAGCTTGAGCGTGTGGCGCTTGATGTGATCGAGGGCGCGACCGGGCGTGGCGATCACCACGTCCACCCCACGCTTGAGCGCGCGCACCTGCAGTTCCATGCTCGCGCCGCCGTACACGGCGAGGGCGTGCAGTCCGAGCGGCTTGCCATAGCGGTGCACCGCTTCGGCCACCTGCATCGCCAGTTCGCGCGTGGGCACGAGAATGAGGACCGACGGCCCGCCATCGCTGGCGCGGTGGCCGGCGCCAATCCGCGTCAGCAGCGGCAGCGAGAATGCGGCGGTCTTGCCGGTGCCGGTGGCTGCCTGGGCGAGCACATCCCGCCCATCGAGCAGCGGCGGAATGGCGGCCCGCTGCACGGGCGTGGGCTCTTCATAGCCAAGGGCGGATAGCGCGTCCGCGATACGCGGATCAATCCCGAGGGCTGCGAAGCCATTAGTGGCGTCGCCCGCGGTGGTATCCGCGTCTGTTTTCGTCATGGTGTTCTCCTGTAATCAGGAAAGGTAGCACAGTCGAGGCCTCCGTGGTGAAATTCCGGCATGAATGTCACCAACGGACTTCCCTTCGCGGTGCGCCAGAGCCCCATCCAGGGACTCGGCGCCTTCGCCACGCGTGCCATTCCCGAGGGAACACGCATCATCGAGTACGCAGGGGAGCGACTCACCCCCGCCGAAGCCGAGGCGCGCTACCCCGACGAACCCGGCCAGCGGCACCACACGTTCCTGTTCGCCATCGACGACGACGTGGTGGTGGATGCCTCGGTGAACGGCAACGAGGCGCGCTTCCTCAACCACTCGTGTGCCCCCAATTGCGATGTGGTCGTGGATGCGAAGCGCCTCTGGATCGAAGCCATTCACGACATCGAAGTGGGGGAAGAGCTCGTGTACGACTATGCATTCGTGCTTGAGGAACGGCACACCCCGGCGGTGAAGAAGCGGTACCCGTGCGCCTGTGGTGCGATCACGTGCCGCGGGACCATTCTGGCCCGGAAGCGCTAGCCACCGAGGGCGGTGAGAACACGGAGCATGTCGGCTTTTCACGTTTTTTGTGGTTCTCCGTGCCCTCAGTACCTCTCCGTGACCTCCGTGTTGGCCGCTTGCTTTTGTCTGTCGCCGGGACCGGCACGTCTGCAGCCGGGGCCCCGGCCATATAACTTTGTCGCCGTCCTCTTTCGGAGATTCGTCGTTCATGCGCTCGTACATCGCGGCCGCGCTCGTGGCCACCACCGCCCTGCTCGCGTGCGCCCGCACACAGCAGGAGGCCCCCGTCGCCGCTGCCACTCCTATCGCCCAGTCACCAGCGCCGGCTGCGGCTGCACCGGCGCAGCGGCGTCAGCCCGTGAGCCCCATGAAGCTCGACACGGTGCGCAAGCAGGCGATCGCGGAACTCATGGCCACACTCAAGGGGCGTGAGAACGAGCCCGCTGGTGTCGTCTTCAAGAACGTGAAGCTGCACCGCGACATGCCGGTGAAGGACTTCCTCACCATGATGGACGAGCAGTACGGCCGCAGCCTCAGCTTCGCGTGCACCAACTGTCACATGGACAACGGCGACTACGCGAGCGACACGCGCAAGAACAAGGTCATCGCGCGGCAGATGGAGCGCATGCAGCGGGATATCGACACCAAGTACATCAACAAGGTCAAGGAGCTCGACGATCCGCGCCCCAAGACCACCTGCGTGATGTGCCACCGCGGCACGCCGCACATGCCCAACACCATGGACGTGCCCACGGCACCGGTCCCGCAGCGTAAACGCGGCTGATCAGCGCATCAGAGCGCGCGCGCCATCACATCATCGGTCTGCACATCGGCGCCAAGGCGAAACGTCTTGGCGCCGACGCGTTCGAAGCCCTGCTTGCGGTAGAAGGCGATGGCACGGGCGTTGCGCTCCCACACGCCCAGCCACAGTACGTCGCCACCGAGCGCGCTTGCGGTGCGCACCACCGAGTCCATGAGGGCGTGTGCCACGCCCCGCCCGTGCCACGGTGTGTCCACGTAGAATCGCTGCAGCTCCACGAGGTGATGACCGAGCACGACGTCGTTGGCCGACCCGTCGATCACGAACGCCATGCCCGCGATCACCCCGTCGCACTCGGCCAGCAGACAGGTGCACTCCGGATTCGCCAACTCCGCCGCCTGTTTTGCCGGCGCGAACGCCTCGGCCAGATACGCCGCCATATCCGCCGGATCGTTGTCTGCCGCGAACGTGTCGGAGAAGGTGCGACGACCGAAGTCGCTCACCGCGGCCGCGTCGGCGACCGTACCGGTTCGAAGCACGATGGACGGTGACGCCGCGCTCATGACCGGCGGGTTACCGCACCACGACGTGAATGGCGCGCACCGCATTATTGCCGTAACCCAGCGAGTTCCACACGATCGTGTCAGGCTGCGTGGCACCGCTCGCATCCGTTGCGCGACTGCGGAGCTCCACCAGGTCCGTCGGCAACGCCACGGCCAGCGTAAACGGGGTCCACGCATAGGCGGAATCGGCCGTACCCAGCGTGGCCTCGTGCCAGGTGCCGTTCACGGCCACCTGCACGCGCGTGATGGCACCGTGCCCGCTCCACGCCCACCCGCGCACCTCCGTCTCCGCCGCACACGCGCTGTCCGGCGCGGGCGAAACGATCATGCTCTTCACGAGCGCGCGCGAGACCGGCGTGGTCCCGGTATCGGTGTGGTAGACGTAGCGCTTTGTCTGGAAGTAGCCGGTGAAGGGCGAGGTGCGAACCTCGAGAGCTGCGAGCCACTTCACGCTGGCCATACCGTACCATCCCGGCACGATCAACCGGAGCGGTGCGCCGTGTTCGGGAGTCAGTGGCACACCGTCCATGTGCGTGGCCACGAGTGTGTCCGGATGCAGCGCCATATCCAAGGGGAGCGCCCGTTCGAACCGCACGAGCCCCTCGGCGTCACTGCGCGGTCCGGCATCGGCGCCGATGGCGAGCACTTCGATGGCATCACCCGACACGCCGGCCTGCGCGAGCAGTGCCGACAAGGGCACGCCGCTCCACCGCGTCGTGCTCACCGCCCCGTATTGCCACGGCTCGCCCTCCGGCACCGGTGTCATGCCGAGACGCCAGTTGCCGGCGCACTCCATCGTCACAAGGACCGTGTGCGGCGGCAACAGCGACAGTTCGCCCAGCGCGAGCGAGAGCGGCCGCTCCACGGCACCACGCACCTCGAGCGTCCAGCCATCGTGGGCGGCGGGCGTTTCGAAGTTGCTGCGCACGTACACGCTCTCCGGCGGTGTCACAGCGTGCTGTAACTGCGGCACCGGCGTTTCCGCACAGAGAGGATGCGCACGCACCACATCGAGTGGCGCCCGCAGAGTGTCCTGAGTGGTCACGAAGAGATCGTCATGGAAATGGCGGTCGAGCGTACGCGCCGATCACCGTGTCCCAGGGAGTGGGACGCTGCGCCCGGACGAAGCCGATCGAGTCGAGGCGCTGCATGAACCGGCGTTCGAACAGCGCATCGGCGCCCGGAGACGTCGACTCGCTGGCGGGCAGTGTGGCCACCCGCACTTGCATACGCATACCGGGCACGCCGGCGCTGACGGCGCGGGCCAGATTCTCCAGCCCCGCGAGCGTCGAAGACTGGTGCAGGTAGAACAGCAGGGCCGTGGAACGGCTGCTGATCTGCGTTCGACTGGACGGCGTGATGACCCGGGGTTCGGGATGCGTCCAGAGGTTCATCACGACCCATACGCG
>NZ_JBIJAW010000002.1:0-44532 GCF_044345575.1 Gemmatimonas sp. | reverse complement strand
GATACTTCTGGAAAATGTCGCTACTTTCGGGACTCTCGATGTGCGACTCGAGGCCGACGAGGCCGTCCTTGCGGGCCTTCTGGAATACCTCGTAGAGTACCTGCAGCAGCTCGGCGTAGGCTTTGGCCCCGTATGGGTTGGGCTTCAGCAGGCCGAGCGTCTGTGAGATGCACCCCTTCAGCACCGCGGGCGGATTCGCGATGATCAGCGAGCCGATGCCGGCCCCGCCGAGGATGACGAATTCGTTGGGCTGGACGAGCACGGCGAGCTGGCCATGGTGCATGACATAGCCACCGATGACCGAACCCAGCACGACTACCAATCCGATGATGACGAACACGCGAGGGGTACCGATGTACGAGGGGGGGAATCAGTGAGCGAAACCCGGCAGGCCTACATCGGCGCCGAACGATGGCTCTCTGTACATGACGAGTTGCTGCGCACTTTGGCACATGCCATCAGCAACCGGCTCGCGACGATCGCCGCGGCGGCCAGTGTGCTGGATGTCGGCGGCGTGCCTGATGCCCGCTTTCTCGATGGATTGCGAAGTGATGCTGACCGGCTGGAGGGGCTGCTGCAGCAGCTGCGGCAACTGCCGCGCCGCAGCGATGCTGCCCTCGAACCCATGCTCTTCACCGACGCGCTGGATGGTGCGAAGCGCCTGATCGAGGAGCATCCGTTGCTGCGAGGCCGCGAGTTGCGGGTGGTGTACCTCGGTGATGTGATGCCCGTTCGCGCCGAACCGGGGGCCCTGCTGCATGCGACGACCGTGGCGCTGCTGGCTGCCGCGCGCGTAGGGCCCGGTCCGATCGAGGCCGAGCTCGAGACCATTGGCGATGATGTCCGGCTCACTGCGCGTCACGATGGGGCAGCGGCCGACGGTGATCCCGACGGGATTCCCCTCGCGCACGACGTGCTCGCCATGGAGTGGCTGCTGGCCGGCAGCAACGGGCGCGCCACCGCCCACCCGATCGGGTGCACGGTGGCTGTACCCACGCTGCAGGCTTCGCGACGCCGCGCGGGGTGACATCAGCCTGACGCTCCCGCATCGGGTGCGGGCGCGCTGGTTGGCGGGGGGAGCGGAGCAGCAGGTGCCCCCAGGGTGGCCAGCCAGTCGGCGGCCACCGGGGTACTGGCCGCGCGCTGGTTCTCCTGCGCCACCTGTTGGGCAATCTCGCCGCGCAGGATCTTCACGTCGTTCGGTGCTTCGATCCCGATGCGGACGCCGCCGCGGTCGCATGACACGATCACGATGCGGATCCCGCCGTCGATCAGAATGGAGTCGCCTTCACGGCGTCCGAGTATGAGCATGGTCAGACCAGGCTGATCAGAGTCTGCAGCATTTCGTCAGCGGCCTTGATCATTTTGGTGGCGGCCTGATACGACTGCTGAATGCGCAGCATGTTCACGAGCTCTTCGTCCGTGTTCACGCCGCTTACGGCTTGCCGACGCAGGTTGGCCTGGTCGGTGAGGGTGTCCGCCACGGCGGCATCGTCGGTGGCCGATGCCGTCCGGATACCGATCGTGGTCACGACGCTCCGGAAGAAACCGAGGAACGAGCCTGTCTCGGTGCCGCCCGTGGACGAGGTGTAGGTGACCGTACCTTCCGTACCGCGCAACGCCGACAACGCTTGGGCGATCGAGTTGTCCGTGGGGGCGTTGGCGTTGCCCGACGACGCGATCCTCGACGGGTTGCCAGCCACGTCGCTGCTCAGCGCGATACTCGCCGCGGAGACCGGAGCGGCCATGCTGCCGGGCGCGAAGAAATCACCGGCGGCAGTGCCCGGGATGGTGTTGCCGTTGAAGACGAACCCTGAGCGGTGCGTGGTATTCACCACGGACACGAGCTGGCTCGCCATGGCGTCGAGACGCGTGCGCGCGCCGGGGATGTCCTCGTTGAGCCCCTTCATCAACGCGTTGAGCTCACCGGCCAAGGGCGCCAGTCGATCGAGGGAATCCCCGAGACGGATGCGAATGGGCACGTCGGTGAGCGGGGTGGCCGGCAACGGATTCGGGGTTTCCGCATACAGCGAGAGCGGCACCGCCGTTTCGCCCTCGACGAGCATGGAGTTGCCGATGGTCACCGATACCGAGCCGTTGGCCTGCGAAATGACGCGCGTACCGGCGATTTTCGAGAGCTCGTCGAGCTTCAGATCGCGCTGGTCGCGCAGGTCGCTGGCCGTGTTGCCCCCTCCCTCGGAGCTCACGATCCGCACATTCAGTTCGGCCACCTGCGCCGCGACCGCGTTGATGCGCCCCACCGTGTTGTCGAGGCGCTCGAGGGTGCTGGTGCGGATGCTGGTGAGCTGGGTGTCGTACTCATTGAAGAGCTGGCCAAGCTGCCGGCCGCGCTGCTGCACGACGGCCTTGGCGGCGAGGCTGCTGGGCTGTGCGGAGAGATCGCTCCACGCATTCCAGAACTGGTCCAGCGCATTGGCCATGCCTGCGTCGCTGGGCTCGCCGAACACCGATTCGATCTGCTGGAGCAGGTCCCGACGCATGCTCGCATCACCCGCGAGCGTGTTGGCCGACCGGAACGAGTCGTCGAGGAGGACGTCACGCCGGCGGACGATCGATTGCACGTTTACGCCGGTCCCGACGCTGCCAAACGGCATGCGCACCGGCGTGTTCGCGGTCAGCAGGGCTTCCTGACGCGAATAACCGGGCGTCTCCGCGTTCGCGACATTCTGCGAAATCGTCTGGAGCGCCGTCTGGTGCGTGAGGAGCGCCGAGCGCGCGATGCTGAACAGGCCGGAGCTCATGGCTTACACCGTGCGGTTGACGAGCACGCCGCGCGGCGCTCCCGTGCTGGGAGGCACCATGCCCTCGGTCGCGTACGTGGAGGGCGCCGCGGGGGCGCCGACGAGCGTGCGCACGTGCTGGTCGGTGTTGGTGAGCGCTTCGCGCAGGAGCTTGCGGTTCATGCCCACTTCGCGCGTGAGCATGTCCGCCGCGAGCTGCAACCGCTGACGGGCCTCACGGAACCGGTCGTCCACCAGGTCGCCGAGCAGGTCCTCGATTTCGCGCAACGTCATCTCTTCGCTGCCACCCAGCAGCACGTTCAGCTGCCGGCGACGCGTCCGGGCCTGGCCGAGCGTGGCGAGAATGCGGTGGGTCGCGAAGGTACTGTCGTCGACGCCCTGAATGTCGTCGGCGCTCACGGCCGTGCGCTGCCGACGCATCTGCGCGATGAGATCATCGAGCAGACGACGTTCGCTGACCAGTGCGTCGTACAGGGCATCGAGCAGAGCCGAAGGCTGCTGGCCGATACGGGACGCGGATTCGGGAGCGTACATAGTCGAGGGCGACATCAGCGGTCAGTGGAGCTGGAAGGCGACTGGAGAGCTGCGGCGGTGACCTGGCCGCGCAGCTGGCGGTACACCGATTCGGCGAGCCCGCCCTGCCATTGGCTTGGAGTTTCGGCAGCTAGGTGCTGATCCATCAGTCCTGTGAACATGTCTTCACCGGCGTTTGCTGAAACGATCCCTTCCTGCTGTGGAACGGTCTCGCGCATGGCCTTGAACATCTGCTGGACGAAGAGCCCTTCGAGCTGCTTGGCGGTGTCGCGCAGTTTCCGGTCCGTCGCCGGGTCGATGGGGCGTTCGGCGGGCGGATTGACGGTCACCAGCGAGGCCCGGGAGCGAATGGGGTCGGTCACCGGACGATGATCTCGGCGGTGACCGCACCGACTTCCTTGAGCGCGGCGAAGATGGCGGCGATTTCGCTGGCCGGCGTCTGCACGGCATGCAGCGCCGAGGCCACGCGCTGCACCGGAATTCCGGCGGGGAGACGCACGCTGCCGGGAATGGCGGCGGAATCGTTGGGCGCGAGGTTCCCGATGGCGAGCGTGATGGCGCCGTGGCTGACCGTGGCGGCCCCGACCACCATATCGCCGCCGGCCACCACCGTGCCGTCGCGGCCGTCGATGATGATGCGGGCGCGCGCCTCGGGCGCGACGGCGAGGTCACGGATCTTGGCCATCGCCACCGGCTTCTGCACCGAGTCGGCGAGGGTGATGATCACGGAGCCTTCGTCTTCGACCAGGGCCGTCTTCTCCCCCATCGCCCCGTTGACGGCGGTGGCGATCCGTGTCGCCATGCCAAGATCGGGTTCGCGGAGCAGCAGGCGTGAGGTGGTGCCAATGGTGGGGCGGGGCAGGTCGGCCTCGAGCACGCCACCGGTGGGGATGCGCGCCGTGGTTTCATGGGTCGGCACGAAGCGGGTGGTGCTGCCGCCTTCGCTGATGAGCAGCGAGCCTTGCGCGCTCGCGAGCGGCGGCCCGTTGGGATCTGCCACGAGCGGCGTCATGAAGAGCGTGCCGCCCTTGAGCGAGCGGGCGTCGCCCATGCTGCTGACGTGCACCTCGAAGCGGCCACCGGCGCGGAGGAACGGCGAGACCTCGGCCGTGACCAGCACCGCCGCGACGTTGCGCATGCGAATGACGTCGGCGGGAATTTCCACATTGAAGCGGCGCAGGATGTTGATGACGCTCTGCACCGTGGGGCCACCGGTCTGGCCGCCGATCGCACGATCACCAGTGTTGTCGAGGCCCACGGCGAGCCCGTAGCCCACCAGGCGCACGGGGAGCGCGCCTTCGGCCTGCGTAAGGTCGCGGATTTTCACGTCGTTCTGCGCCACCGCCTCGGAGGGCAGGAGCAGCAGGAGCGCCGCGGCCGCCGCAACCGTGCGCACGATGCGCGCGGTGTAGTGCGAAAGCATGTGCGTGGCGAGGGTGAAGAGAATGGAAGAGGTCACGGCCAGACGACTCCGAGCACCTTGCTGATGATGCCCTGCTTGGGTTTGCCGAGGTTGCCCGGCGAGGCGTACCCCAACTGCACATCGGCCACGCGGCTCGATTCGACGACGTTGGTGACGGACACGTCCTGCGCGCGGACCCAGCCGGTGAAGACGATGTCCTGCATCTGGCGGTCCACGTCGATCTTCTTGGTGCCCTTCACCTGCAGCAGGCCGTTCGGGCCCGTACCCACGACGCGCACGCTCATTTCGTTCTGGAAGCGATTCTCGCGACGGGCCTGGCCACGCTGGGTCTGATCCGCGGCGTTTCGCGCATCGATGTTCGCGGTCTGGCTGGTGCTGGGGAGGCGCGCGCTGAGGCCGAAGCCGCGATTGCGCGTGTCCTGCGCCAAGTTCTCCTTCACGGCCGTGCTGATCGTGTAGTCGTCGATGAGCACGGTGATGATGTCCCCGACGGCGAACTGGCGACGGTCGGCGACCCAGGAGCTGCGGGCGGGTACTGCGCTAGCTGCGGGGGCGCTAGCTGCAGGGACGCTAGCTGCAGGGGCGCTAGCTGCAGGGGCGCCAGCTTGAGTGCCGCTTGCCGGTGGGGCGCCTTGCGCGGCTTGCGCGTGCGAAGCGACGGGCGCGGCCAGCATGGCCGCGGTGATCAGGGACAACGAACGCTGACGTGACATCCTTGTCTCAGCGGAGGCGAACGGTGTTCGGCGCGACGGCGATGCCGTCGAGCCGGCGAGTGCGATCGATGCGAATGCCAACCGGCGCGCCGAGGGCGGCGGTGTTGGTGGCGACGCCGCTCATCACGAGCGTGAGCGGGCCGTCCTGCCAGATGGCTTTGACTGCGCTGCCACTGGTGATCACCGGCGGCGGGGTAACCGCGGGGGCGCGCAGGACTTCACCAGCGGCGATGGCGCGCTGCGCCACCCAGCCGGCTTGTGCGCGGGTGGTATCGGGCGTCATGCCGTTCCAGCGCCACGTGATCACCGTATCGGCCACGGCGATATCCGTGGCCAGCAGCGTTTCGCCGCGCACGATGGCGCGCGTCGCCACCGTCACGGACACGCGACGCTGGTCGTTGCGCAGCGCGGTCGTGACCGGTGTGGCTTGCGCGCGCAGCGCCAGCGGCAGCAGCAGCGACACCACCACTGCTGCGAACAGCGAGCAGAGGTACGACACCACGACGGTGGACGGGCGGAAGGCGAGGGGGCGCATGGCGGTGAACGGCGGAGCGTGAATCAGCTGACGATATTGTTGGCGATCTGGCCCATTTCGTCGGCCGTCTTGATGGACTTGGAGTTGATCTCGTACGCGCGCTGTGCGGCGATCATCTCCACCATTTCCTGGACGATCTGCACGTTGGAGCCCTCGAGGCTGCCTTGCTGCAGGCGCCCCATGCCTTCGTCGTTGGGGAAGCCCACAATGGGCTGTCCCGACGCGGTGGTGGGCGCGAGCATGTTCTGGCCAAGGTTGAGGAGGCCGCTCGGGTTGGCGAAGCGCGCGATCTCGATGCGTCCCACTTCGGTGGGCATGAGGTCGTTGCCGCGACGCACGCTCACGACGCCGGTCACCGAGATCGTGAGCTCGCTGGAGTCGGGGGGGATGCGCACCGGCGGCTGCACGGCGTAGCCGCTGTTGGTGACGAGCACGCCCTGATCGCTGATCTGGAAGCTGCCGTCGCGGGTGTAGCCGAGCTCGCCGTTGGGGAGCTGCACCTGATAGAAGCCTTCGCCTTCGATAGCCACGTCGAGATTGCGCCCCGTCTGTTCGATGGGGCCCTGCTCATGCATGCGCTGCACGCCCGAGAGGCGTGTGCCGCGGCCCACCTGGATGGCGGGGAGCGTCTCGGCCTCCGTGCCGCCGAGGACCTGCTGACCCTGGATGGTCTGATAGAGCAGGTCTTCGAACTGCGCACGGCTGCGCTTGAAGCCGGCCGTGTTCACGTTGGCCAGATTGTTGGCGATGACCTCGGTGCGGGTCTGCTGCGCCATCATGCCGGTGGCGGCGGCGCGTAGTGCTGGATTCATGGATCAGATCTCCGGTGCGTGCCCGTTGTGGGCGTACTCAAACGGGCTTGGCGAGGTCGGTCACGGCGATCCCGCGCACCGTGTCGATAGTGGTCAGCGTCTTTTGCGCGGCCTGATAGCGATGCAGCACGCTCAGCATGTCGGTCATCGCCGACATCGCGTTCACGTTGGATTCCTCGAGGAATCCCTGCTGCACTTTGCGCTCACCGGCGGGGATGCTCTGCCGCGAGGCATCCGGTACGAACATCGTGCCCCCCTCGTGCTGGAGGTCGGCGCCGCTGGCCACGCGTTCCACGCGGAGCATCGTGAGCGGCTTGCCATTGATCTGGATCTGGCCGGCGGCGTCGATGTCGACGCGGCCGTTGGGGATGGTGATCGGGCCGTTTTCGCCCATCACGGCGTTGCCCTTGCCGTCCACGAGCTGCCGGTTGGCGTTGAGCGAAAAGCTGCCGTTGCGTACGAAGCGCTCACCGTTGGGGGTGTTCACCACGAAGAACCCGTCCCCTTCGACCGCGAGGTCGAACGGGTTGTGGGTCTGGGTGAGGGTGCCCTGGGTGAGATCGACGGCGGTGTCGGTAGCGGCCAGGGCGTTCCCCATGATGCGGGAAAACGCCATCTCGCCCTTGAAGCCCCGGGTGGAGGCGTTGGCGAGGTTATTGGCGAGCACAGCCTGACGGCGTTCCAGCATCTGGAGCGCGGCGGCGGCACTGCTCATTCCGTTGGTTTGGACGGGACCTGGCATGTCGTGGTCGGTTTGGGTGCACGAACTCACCAGGGGTAATAGCAATGGCCGGGCCAAAGCTGGCCCGGCCATCTTCAAATTCTGTAACGTGTTGTTTTACAAGTCGTTACGGGTTTCCCGCAGAAAATCGTGCCGACCGTTTTTCGCGAACCGAAGGCGGCAATTCGTGCCGCTTGGGGGGCGTGGTGGTCACAACTGCCGGGGCAGTGGGCCTCTCGGGGGCCAAAGAGAAAGGGGGGAACTGACAATGGGAGAAAAGGGGAAAACGTGAAAAGGAGTCGGTCTCATTTTCTCCTTTTCTCCTTTTCTCCCAATTTCAGTTCCCCCTTTTCCCTTTTTCTCCGGGACGAACGAGGAGTCAGCGCCCTGCCAGCGCCCCGCCGTTGATCTCGAGCAGCATGGAGACGGCGTCGTGGGGCAGGCCGGTTTTCCAGGCGATTTCGGCCGGGGCGGTCCCGGCGGCGGCGAGTGCCTGCACCGCCTTGGGGCTCTTGCTCGAACGGCTGCCGCGCAACGCGATCACGGGGGACACGGTCGTGGGACGCGCGCTGTTTGCCTGACGCGCTCCTCCCCGTGCCGTCCGGCGGCCTCGGCGTTTACCAAGGGCGCTTACCCCGCGCCGCATCGCGTCGAAGAGCAGGACGAGCAGCGCCGTGCCTCCCAACGCCACGAACGCCATCATCCGCTGCTCACGCGACACATCGGGAGACATGAGGAACGCGCCGGCCACCAGGCCGATGATCGTGACACCCACCCCAAGCGCCGCCATCTGCAGCGCTTCCTTCCACCGCTTCCACATCAGAACATCCTCAACAAAAGGCTCGGCTGGTTTCGATGCGATGGCTTACGCGTCGCGGAGCGGCTTGAGATCGACGCGCAGCTTGCTCAGCGCCTTGCTGCGGATCTGCGACACGCGGCTCTCGGTGAGTTCGAGCACCTTGGCAATCTCGTGCAGCTTGAGCTCTTCGGAGTAGTAGAGCGACAGCACCACGCGCTCCTGCTCCTTGAGGCGGAGAATGGCGTCCTTGAGGTGCGCCACTTCCTGCTCGTGCGTGAGTGACGCTTCCACGTCGCCGTCCAGGTCGTTCGCCAGCGTCTCCGCCGGGACCGGCGCGGAATTTTCGCGGTCGCCCGGCGCGCGATCGAGCGGGATGTGATGCGCGCCTTCCACGTCGGCCTGCCAGCGCCAGAGCGTGTCCATGTCCACGCCCAGATGCTCGGCGAGCTCTCGGTCTTCCGGTGCGCGGCCGTGTACGCGCTGATACGCTTCACGCGCCGCGGTGATCTCGCGGGTCTTCCGGCGGATGGAGCGCGGCACATGATCCTGCTTGCGCAGCTCATCGAGGATGGCGCCGCGGATGCGCGGGGCGGCGAAGGTGCTGAACGCCAGTCCGCGGGTCGCGTCGAAGCCTTCGAGTGCCGCCATGAGGCCGATGGTTCCGGCACTTACGAGCTCGTCGAAGTCGGCGCGCACGGCCAGCGTGCGGGACACCTGGCGTGCCACGTGATGCACCAGACCGAGATGCTCCTCGAGCAAACGGTCGCGGGCACCCGAGTTGCCAGCATGATACGACTCCCAGAGCTTCGCGTTCATGACGGATGGGGCGGAAGAAGTGGCGAAATACACGATCAGGTACCGGAGCGTGAGGAGGTACGAGCCGCCAGAACGCGCATCACGACTTCGTGAGCAGCGATAGCGGCCGGTGATCCGGCCGCCGCATCGGGGAACGGCATTCCCGCGCGGAGCGCAGCATCGAGTGTTGGATCGGCCGGGATGGCACCGGCCAGGCGCAGCGTAAGTCCCAGAAACTGACGGGCACCGGCGTCGATGGCGTCGTAGCAGCGAGCGGCCTCGCTACCTTCGTGACGATTGACGAGTATGTCCACCGGAAGGGCACTGTGTCGCTGCCCCACGGCTTTGCACAGCGCGTAGGTCGCGGCGAGTGCCACCGGATCACTGCCGGCCGACACCGCGATGAGGCGTTCCGCGGCGTGCGGCGTGAGCGCGCCGAGTACCGAATCGAGGCGGGCGCCGCAGTCGATGACCACGAGATCCATCGACTCGGCCAGCATGCTTACGCGACGCATGCACGCCTTGCGTTCAGCGGCGTTGATAGGCTGGGCGGCGGTGCCGTCGCTCAGCCGCGGGGCGCCACCGGCCACCAGCGTGAGGGTGGCGCTTACCGGTAGGGCCACATCGGCCGGGGTCGCCCGGCCAGCGCGCAAGTCTGTCCAGCTGGCACGTGGGGTCACCCCGAGGGTGAGGGCGAGTGGCCCCACGAAATCGTCGGCGTCCACGAGCAGCACCCGGTGCCCTTCGCCGGCGGCACTCACCGCAAGCAACGCCGAGAGCAAGGTGGAGCCGGATCCGCCGCGGCCGCTGGCAACGAGCAGGGTTGGTACGCCGATATCGCGCGCGCCCCCTGGCGCGCCGGTGCCGTATGCCGCGGCGGCCTGACCCGCGCGCAGGCCATCGGCCTGCGTGAGGGAGCCCGTCCCGCGTGGTGGAGACATGAGGAGAGGCATCAGGCCGGCATCCAGTCAGGTTCGGCGTCGGCCGCGAGTCCCCAGGTGCGCAAGAGGCGCGGCACCCCGGGCCTGAGATCAGTTGGCACATCCTGGCCATCGGTGATCCAACGGGTGGGCATCCCGAGTGACAGCGCGAGGTCGGTGATGCCGGATTCACGCGGCACTTCGTCGAGCTTGGACAGCAGCAGATGTGTCGCGCCGCAGTGCATGCGGCTGGGCGCGTAGGCGCGGCCGATGTCCACGGCGAGATCGGCGCGCAACGACGCCGGCAAGACGAGGTGTACTTCGTCGGGCGCGAGGCCGTCGAGCAGCGAACGCCACCGCTCGGTGAGTTCGGCGCTCGCGGGGCTGCGTCCCGGCGTATCAATGATGATGACGTCGCAGTCGGCCGAGAGCCGCTTGATGGCGGCGTCGACTTCGCGCGCATCGTACACCACTTCGAAGGGCACGTCGGCGAGGTCGGCGTAGGTGGCCAGTTGCTCCATGCCCCCCACCCGATAGGTGTCGATGGTGAGCAGTCCCGTGCGATTGGCGCCAAACATGCCACGTCGCACGGCGAGCTTGGCCGCGGTGGTCGTCTTGCCCGCCCCCGTGGGACCCACGAGCGCGATGCAGTACGGTCGGCCGTCGGCCTTGCGCAAGGTGGCCGGGAGCGGCGCGGCCTCGAGCCGGGCGCGTACCTGGTCGATGGCGTGGCTTGGCGCCGCGAGGACCTCCACCATCGGCACGCCACCATCGCGTACCGAGCGGGTGTGCAGGATCATCACGTCGTCGCCGAGCGTGCGTCGGGCCCGGTCGGCCACGCGCGAGAGGTCGGCGCCGCGGAAACGTTCGGCCGGCATCAGATTAGCCATTCGGCATCTCCCAGGTTGCGACGCTGCTCAGCGTGATCTGCGCGGGGAGCTCGGCGAGCGAGACCACCGGGAGGCTGGGCAGCACGGGTTCGATGAGGCGCCGCACACCCACGCGCAGCGACGGCGGCGTGATGAGCGGCAGCGGGCGGCCATCCACGGCGTACGTGGTGGCGAGATGGTTCAGATCGCGCAGCATGCCGGCGAGTGATTCGGGCGTGAGGACGGGCGCATTCATCTGCGAACTGCGCGGCGAGAAGAGGCCGAGCAGCGCACTCTCGAGGCGCGCGCCGATGGTGATGCCGCGCACCATGCCCGTCTGGTCGGCGAAGAGCCGCGCGATGACGTTGGTGAGCGACTTGCGCACCACTTCGGTGAGCGCTTCCGGATCCTTGGTGGCTTCCGCGCCGTCGCCGAGTGCCTCGAGAATCGTAACGAGGTCGCGGATGGGCACTCGCTCGCGCAGCAGGCGCTGCAGCACGCGGTGCAGTACGCTGAGCGACACCTTGGCCGGGATGATTTCTTCCACGAGGGCGGGGTGCGACTTCTTGAGCGTCTCCACCATCTCCTGCACTTCCTGACGGCCGAGCAGCTCAGCCGCACTGCCCTTGAGCGTTTCGAGCAGGTGCGTCGCCACGACGGTGGTGGGCTCCACCACCACGTAGCCGAGCGCTTCGGCTTCGGCGCGGCGCGACGCGGCGACCCAGCGCGCGGGCATGCCGAAGCTGGGGTCGATCGTGTCCATGCCGTCGATTTCGGCGATCACGCCGCCGGTGTTGAGCGCCATGAGGAAGCGGGGGAGCACCTCGGCACGCGCGACTTCGCTGCCACGCAGCTTGATCACGTATTCATTGGCCGGCAGACGTACGTTGTCGCGGATGCGGATGGGCGGCACGAGGATGCCGAGTTCGAGCGCAGCCTGCTTGCGTAGCAGGGAGATGCGCTCGAGGAGATCGCCACCCTGGCCTTCGTCCACGAGCGGAATGAGCGCGAAGCCCACTTCGAGTTCGATGGGATCAATCTGCAGGAGGTCCTGCATCGGATCGGGTGCCGCTGGCAGTTCGGCGGCATCGCTCACAGTGGGCGTGAGCACCAGGGCTTCGGCCGCGCGCTGCGCTTCCGCCTTCTCCGACATCTTCGCGAGGGCAGCGGCACCGATCGCCATGGTCATGAACGGGAGCATCGGGAGCGCCGGAATGAGCGAGAAGGCGCCGAGCACCCCGGCCACCATCCACATGGCGCGCGGGTGTCCACCGAGCTGACGGCTCAGCACCGTGCCGATCTTGTCGGTGCTGGTGGCCGCCGTGACCATGATACCGGCAGCCGTGGAGATGATGAGCGCCGGCACCTGCGAGACGATGCCGTCACCGACGGTGAGGATCGTGTAGGTGGTGGCCGCCTTGCCGACGTCCATGCCCCGCTGGATGACACCGATGAAGATGCCACCGACGATGTTCACCACCACGACGAGGATGCCGAGAATGGCGTCGCCCTTCACGTACTTCGAGGCACCGTCCATCGCGCCGTAGAAGTCGGCGGTGCGCGAGATTTCGTCGCGGCGGACGCGCGCTTCCTTTTCGTCGATCAGACCGGCCGACAGGTCGGCGTCGATCGCCATCTGCTTGCCGGGCATCGCATCGAGGGTGAAGCGCGCCGCCACTTCGGCGATACGCCCGGCACCCTTGGTGATGACGATGAAATTGATGCCGATGAGGATGAGGAAGATGACGATACCGACGGCATAGTTGCCGCCGATGACGAACTGGCCGAACGCTTCGATGACCTTACCCGCGTGCGCCTCGGTGAGAATGAGGCGCGTGGATGAGACGTTGAGGCCGATGCGGAAGAGCGTCAGGAGGAGGAGCAGCGCGGGGAAGCTGCTGAAGTCGAGCGGGTTGGTCGTGTACAATGCGACCAGCAGCACCACCAGCGACGAGCCGATGCTGGCGGCGAGGAAGAGGTCGAGCAGCACCGGCGGGAGCGGTACGATGATGAGCGCGAGGATCATCACCACCACGAGGGCGACGGCGATTTCGGCGATCTTGGGCTTGGCGGCGCCGGTGCTCATGGGGAGGGCTGCACTCGTCATGGATCAGTCCTCAGGCGGCGGCGGTACCGCGCCACGAGGCGCCGTACTTCTGACGTTCACGCATGACGAAGGCGAGGACCTCCGCGACGGCCAGGTACATCTCCACCGGAATCATCGTTCCCACTTTCGCGACCTTGATGAGGGCACGGGCGAGCGGCTTGTTCTCGATCACGGGCACGCCGTGCTGGAACGCCAGCTCCTTGATGCGCTGGGCGATCTTGCGTTCGCCAAGCGCGACGATGTACGGCGCCGGCGCGACGGCCGGGTCGTACTTGATGGCAATGGCGATGTGGGTGGGGTTCACCAGCACCACATCGGCGGTCTTCACGTTGGCGAACATCGCGCGGCGGATACGCTCACGCGCGATCTGGCGGCGACGCCCCTTCACTTCGGCGTTGCCTTCCTGCGACTTCATTTCTTCCTTGACCTCCTGCTTCGTCATCTTGAGGTCTTCGTTCGTCTTCCAGCGCTGATAGCCGTAGTCGGCAACCGCCAGCACGAGGAACATCATGCCGGCGTTCTTGAGCAGCGCGAAGCCGTAGGTGTGCACGATCTCCATCAGCGCCAGCGGTGAGGAGACGAGGGCAAGCGACTGGATATCCGGCCATGCTCCCTGCAGCGTAGCGTACACGGCGTAGCCTACGATGCTCATCTTGAGCAGCGACTTGACCAGGTCCACGTACGGTTGTGCGCCGAGGAATCGCTTGGCGTTGGCCAGCGGATTGATGCGTTCGAATTTGGGTTCGAGCGGCTTCGTGGTGAGCAGGCCGCCCGTTTGCATGGCCTGCACGGCAATGGCGATGACCGATAGCGCCGCCATCGCCGCCACGGTGGCGACGATGGTGCGGAAGCCGATGACCTGCACATAGGAGATGAGTCCCGACGTCTCGCCGGCGTGATCGCCGGCGCTGGCGAGCGTGCTCCCCATGCTCTCCACGAGGAAACGCCAAAGCGGCGGTCCCGCGAACGAGAACACCATGAGGGAACCGAGCAGGAAGGCGGCGGTGACGAACTCGGGGCTCTTGGCGATTTGCCCCTTCTCACGGGCATCCTCGAGTCGTTTGCCAGTGGGTTCTTCTGTCTTTTCGCCGGAGTCGTTTTCAGCCATGGGGCGTTATCGCAGCGCCTCCGTCGCCGGCACCGGGGCCACGTGGGCCGCCCGCACAAAAGTGTCGATGGTGCTGCCATACTGGGTGGTCCAGCCACCCATCGCCTGGACTACGAGGCCGATCGAACCGGCGAACGTGATGAGGCCGATGCCTATCTGTAGCGGGAAGGCGAGGCTCATCACCTGCAGGCTTGGCGCCGCGCGTCCAAGCACCGAAAGGGCAATATTGGTGAGCAGTACGGCCGCGATGACCGGAGCGGCGAACTGCAGCCCGCTCGCAAAGATCTGGGAGCCCGCCTTGGCCAGCGGCAGGAAGCCCTGGTCGAGGGCAAGGGGCGCGCCGAGCGGCAGGACGGTGAAGCTTTTCGCCACGGCTTCGATCATCAGCACGTGGCCGCCGGCGATGAGCAGTAGTGTCAGCGCCATGAGCTGCATGAAGCTGCTCAGCAGCGAACTCTGCGTGTTGTTGATCGGGTCGAAGATGGCGGCGCCGGAGAGGCCGATGGTGTTCGTGGCGAGTTCGCCGGCGAACTCGGCGCCGGCCACCACGAGAGCGGCGGCGAAGCCGAGCGCGAATCCGATGGCCGTTTCGCCGAGGAATGTCGCGGGGGTGATGGCGAGGTGCGCGCGGTCGGCCGATTCGAGCGCGGCCGGGAGGAGGAGGACCGCGAACACCACGAGCAAGGCCGTGCGCAGGCGCATCGGCACCGACTTGGCCGACCATGCCGGCGCCACCAGCAACAACCCGCCCACGCGCAGCGCCGTCAGCACGGTGGCTGTCGCGACGCCGGGAGCGAAGAAGTCGGGGAGGCCGAAGATCAGCGAATTCACGGTCGCGGTCCGGTGCGGCTCGGCTTACGCGACCATCGCGGGAATGCCGCGAAGGATCTGGGTGGTGAACTTGATCAGGATCTGCAGCAGCCACGGCATGCCGACGATGAAGGCGCCGCCCACGAGGACGAGCTTCGGCACGAAGGTGAGCGTCTGCTCCTGGATCTGGGTGACCGACTGGATGATCGAGATCACCAAGCCCACGCCCAGCGCGATGAGCAGCATGGGCGCCGCGATCATGAGCGCGGTCATGATTGCGTCGCGGGTGAGGTCGATGACGAGTTGGTGGGTCACGGTCGGTCGGGCTTCAGGAATGACGTACTGCTGCCGACACCGTGGTAAAGCAGGGATAGTGCCAAAGCCGCGCTTTGGCGCCAATTGTGTCTATGTCATTGCTCTGCAACTACTTATGCTGCAGCGAGCAGGAAGCGGCGCACCGAAGGCCTGCTATTCAGCGGCAACAGTTGCCGGGTGCGAAATGCCGCTTGGATCACCAATCTGGGGGAGCGGCAGAAGCTGCCATCGGTCAAAATGACCGATAGCAGCTTTTTTCATTGGCTGGGTCAGGTCCGCTCGAGGACCGTCACGATCAGCATTTCGCCCTCGGCGCGGTAATAGGCGCGGTGCACCGCCGACGATCCCGGCAGGCGCAGGCGGTAATCGCCGCCTTCCACCACCACCGGTAGTCCGAGGGTGCACGGTTCGGGGAGCAGGGCCTTGATGTTGCCCCCGGTCATGTTGGTGAGCTCGCCCAGCGCATCCTGCAGGTCGGCGGTGCTCACGGTCGCGGCCTCGAGGCTGAACATGCGCTGGGCGGCGCGGGTGGCGAGCGGTCCTGAGCACTGCACGGCCACGGCGCCGTCCCACGCCCCCGCGATCTGCACGACGCCAGCGAAGGTATGCTGCGGCACGGCCTCCTGGCCGAACGAACGGGTGGGCGAGTCGGGGCGCACGGGGATGTCGAGCATGCTCTCCCAGACCGTGGCTACGATGCCGTCGATGGCTTCATCAAGCTGCTGCATACGATTTCCCGGTGGGGCCGTTGCCGGCCTGACGATAGGCGACACCCTTGTCGATCTGCACGCGTTCGAATTGCTCGTCGATCCCCAGGGTCGTTTCCGCCCCACCGAGCATGAGGTACCCGTGCGGCGCCATGCGCTGCCGGATGTTGCCGAGGATCTTCTTCTTCGTGGGCACGTCGAAGTAGATGAGCACATTGCGGATCATCACGAGATCGAGCACGGGCAGGGCCGGCCAGGTCTCGATCAGGTTGAGCTCGCGATAGTCGATCATGTTGCGTAGCTCCTCCTTCACGACCCACTCGGTGCCGTCTTTCGTGAAGTACTTCACCAGCAGGGGCGCGGGGAGCCCCCGGTTCACTTCGAGCTGTCCGTAGCGGCCACTGCGCGCCTTGGCGAGCACCTGCGTGGACAGGTCGGTCGCGATGAACGTGAGCTTCCACGAGGTGAGCACGGGAAAGTGCTCGCGCAGCAGCATGGCCACCGAGTACGGCTCCTGCCCTGTCGAGGCGGCCGCGCACCAGATGGTGAGCTGCTTGCTGGCGGCCTTGCGATTGATCAGATCGGGAATGATCTGGGTGCGCAGCGCATCGAACGGATGATGATCACGGAAGAAGCTGGTCTCGTTGGTCGTCATCGCTTCCACGGCCTGGCGGTGCATCGTGTTGAATGCACTCGCCGCCATGGCGTCGACGAAGGTGTCGAGCGTGGCGAACCCGTGCACCTTTGCCAGCGGAAGCAGACGCGACTCCACCAGGTACTCCTTCCCCGGTTCGAGCACGATGGCGCTGCGGGAGAGTACGAGTTGACGCACGTACTCGAAGGTCTTGGCGGTCATCGCCATGTGGCACCTGAGCGAACGGAAGGAAGAACAGCGGAGGATCCGGTCGCAGAACCGGCTGGCGACGTCGCCGGAGAAGCGCTGCGCGGGTTGGATGGTGTTTGCAGGACGCGGGACACGATGGCCGCGGCCACGTCGCCGATCGGGAGCACCGCCTGAGCGATGCCGGCCCGGGCGACGAACCCGGGCATGCCCCATACGACTGACGACGCCTCGTCCTGCGCGAGCACCATGCCGCCGGCGTCGTGGACGAGTTCACTGCCGCGCAGGCCGTCCTGCCCCATGCCCGTGAGAATGACACTGAGCGCCCGGCCGCCGTAGCACTCCACCACGGAGCGAAGCATCACGTCCACGGCAGGACGGCACGAGTTCTCCGGCGGGGCCTGCGAGAGGGTGGCCACCACCTGATCGTCCTTCCGTTGCAGGACCAGATGATGATCGCCCGGGGCCACCCACGCGGTACCGGGCAGAATCACGTCGCCCTCGGCGGCTTCACGCACCGGAATGCGTGAAAGCTTCGACAGGCGCTCGGCCAGGAGTCGCGTGAACATGGGCGGCATGTGCTGCGTGATGACCACCGGCACGGGGAACTGGGCCGGCAGCTTCGGAATCACTTCAAGCAGGGCGTTGGGCCCACCGGTGGACGTCCCGATAGCAACAATCTGCGGCGCGAACGGTGACGTCCCGGCCGTGAGCTTCACCGGGACAGCCGTCACCGGCGTCGCTCTTGCGATCGACGATGTCAACGCGCGCGCCGCACCACCGGCAGGTGCCGGTGCCGGGGCCGACGCCAGCACCCCGGCACACAACGTCTTGATCTTCGGAATCAGTTCGTCGCGAATGCGCTGCTGCGCAATGCTCACGCTGCCGACGTTCGCCGGCTTGGTCACGTAGTCCGTCGCCCCGCGCGTGAGGGCCTCGAGCGTGGCCTGTCCGCCGCGCTCGGTGAGCGTGCTGAACATGATCACCGGAAGCGTCGCCCACGTCTTCCTGATTTCGACGATGGTCTCCAGCCCGTCCATCTCGGGCATTTCCACGTCGAGGGTGATCAGGTCGGGCGTGAGCTGCACGATCTTCTGCAACGCGATGCGCCCGTTGGCCGCCGCCCCGACCACTTCGATTTGCGGATCGGCAGCCAAGACATCGGAGACCATCCGTCGGACCACGACGGCATCGTCCACCACGAGCACGCGAATGCGACGCATAGATGGACTCAGCTCCCGGCGGGAACCAGGCCGAGCATGTCGAGCTTGTCGCGCAGAATGTCGGGCGTGAACGGCTTCATCACGTATTCGTTCGCCCCGCACTCGAGCGCGCGCGCGATCTGGCTCATCTCCGTCTCGGTGGTCACCATCACCACCGGCAGGTCCGCGTAGCGTACGTCGGCGCGGAGCGCGACGAGCAGTTCGAACCCGTTCATCTCCGGCATGTTCCAGTCGAGCAGGGCAAAGTCGGGGCGGCCGGTGGCTTCGAGTTGCACGAGGGCATCCCGGCCATTCGCCGCGAACGTCGTGTCGACGCCGAGGTCGCTCACCATCTTGCCGATCACCGCGCGCATGGCGCGGCTGTCATCCACGATCAGGGCACGCACCGAGTGCATCCCTCCGATAAAGCGTGTCGGGGGCGGGGTGCGTGGCCGGGTGCCACGCTCCCGCGCCCCGAGGCGGTACTCACGTGTCGCGTCGGGCGATCAGAACTGGAACTTGCCGACCATGGCCTGCAGATCGGCTGCCATGCGGGCCAGTTCCGTGGAGGCACGGAGCGAATCCGCGGCACCCTGGCTGGTCGCGATGGCCGCCTGCGCCACACCGGTGATGTTCTGCGCGATCTCGGCCGATCCCTTCGCGGCCTCGGTCACGTTGCGGCCCATCTCGTTGGTGGTGGCCGTCTGCTCCTCCACCGCGCTGGCGATGGTGGTCTGAATCTCGGCGATCTTGTCGATGATCTGTGAGATCTCGCGGATCGCGTTCACGGCCCCGGCGGTGTCGCTCTGGATCGCCTCGATCTTCTGGCTGATATCCTCGGTGGCCTTCGCCGTCTCCTTCGCCAGTTCCTTTACTTCGTTGGCGACCACGGCGAAGCCCTTGCCGGCTTCACCAGCGCGCGCTGCTTCGATGGTGGCGTTGAGCGCCAGCAGGTTGGTCTGCTGTGCGATGCTGGTGATGACCTTGATGACCTTGCCGATCTCCGCGCTCGACACGCCCAGCTTGGCCACGGTGTCGTTGGTGCTTTCGGCCACCTTCACCGCGTGCACGGCCACCCGGCTGGCTTCGGCCGCATTCCCGGCGATTTCGCGGATGGATGCGCTCATTTCTTCGGTGCCCGTAGCCACCGTGTCCACGTTGCGGCTCACCTGCTCCGATGCGGCGCTCACCACGTTCGCCTGCGCGCTCGTTTCCTCCGCCGTGGCGCTCATCGTGTGGCTGGTGGCGGTGAGCTCTTCGGCGGCCGCGGCGAGCGAATTCGCGCTCATGTTCACCGTGGAGAGCAGGTTCTTCTGTTCGGTCACATCGGTGGCGTACTTCACGACCTTGTACGGCTTGCCGTTGAGATCGAAGATCGGGTTGTAGCTGGCGTTGATCCACACCACCTTGCCGCCCTTGCCGATGCGCTTGTACTCGGCCTGGCGGAACTTGCCGGCGTTGAGGTCGGCCCAGAAGTTCGTGTAGTCGGGCGTCTGAGCGTACGACGGTTCCACGAACAGGCGATGGTGCTGGCCGCGAATTTCCTCGAGCCGGTAGCCGACTGTGTTGAGGAAGTTGTCGTTGGCGGTAATGATGGTGCCATCGAGGTTGAACTCGATTACCGCCTGTGCCCGGTTAATGGCGGCGAGCTGGCCCTCGAAGTTGGCGGCGCGCAGTTTCGCTGCGGTCACGTCGATCGCGTACTTCACCACCTTTGACACATTGCCCCGGGCATCGCAGATCGGGTTATACGACGCTTCGATCCAGATTTCCTTCCCGCCCTTGCCGACGCGCTTGAATTCGGCCTTCTGGTATTCACCCGCGGCGAGGCGGCGCCACAGGTCGGCGTACTCCGGGCTGGCCGCATGCGACGGTTCGACGAACATGCGGTGATGGCGCCCGGCGATCTCGTCGAGCCGGTAGCCGACCGTGCTGAGGAAGTTGTCGTTGGCCGTGACGATGGTCCCGTCGGGCAGGAACTCGATCACGGCCTGAGTGCGACTGACGGCCTCGAGGCGGCCCGCGGTATCGGCGGCAGCATTGCGCGAGGCCGTCACATCGGTGGCGATCTTCGCGATCATCACCGTGCGCCCGGTCTCGTCGAACACCGGGAAGTAGCTGGCCTGCAGGATGATCTCGCTCCCATCGCGGCGACGGCGGGAGACCTCGGCGGTGAACGCCTTGCCGGCGCGCAGATCCGACCAGAGCTTGGCGTAGTCGGCGCCCGCGGCATACGCGGCGTCGACGAACAGGCGATGGTGCTGGCCCTGAATCTCCTCGGGGCGGTAGCCCATCGTGCTGCAGAACAGGTCGTTGGCCCTGAGGATGGTGCCGTCGAGGTCGAACTCGATCATCGCCTGCGTGCGGGCGATGGCGTCGACGATGGCTGCGGCCTGGGGACGGGTCGGGGTGACCGGCTTGCTGACGCTCTTGCGGCTGGTCGGGCGCTTCTGGGTGGTGACGGGCGACATGATTTCGATCCTGAGAGAGGGGGCGCGGTCAGACCGCAGCAAGAGACGGTTCGGGCAAGGCGACACGGGACGTGTCGAGGATGAGCAGCAATTGGTCCTGCAGCTTGTACACGCCCTTGATGAGGGTGCGGGCTTCGCCCTGCAGGGTGTCGGGGACACGCTCCCAGGCATCGGTGGTCACTTCGATCACATCACCGATCTCGTCGACGATGAGACTCACGGCGCCATCGTCGGTGCGCATCACCACGTTCATCGGTTCCTGGTCTGGTGGCCGCTCGGGGAGCGAGAGTCGCCGTCGCAGATCGACTGCCGTGACGATCTGACCGCGGAGATTGATGAGCCCCATGACCGACGGGGTGGCCAGTGGCACCGGTGTCATCTCCAGCGGGCGCATCACTTCCTGTACCGCGTGCACGTCGATGCCCAGAAAGAGGTGGGCAACGTGGAAGGTGCAGTACTGGGTGAGATCAGCCATGGGATGCTCCTGCCAGTTCCGTTACGGCGAGAAAGTCTTCGTTGACGGTCTTCACGAGCTGCCGGACATCGAGCAGGTCGGTGACACGGCCCTGAATGACGGTGGAGCCCAGCACTACGCCGGGGCGGCGGCGCTGATGGACTGTGACGGCCACTTCCACGACGTCCACGATGCGGTCCACCACCACGGCCACGTGCTGCGTCTCGTGACGGATCACGATCACCTGCAGCAGCGCCTCCGGTGCCAGTTCGGCTTCGGGCAGCTCGAGCACCCGCGCGAGGCGGAGCAATGGCATGATCGAGCCGCGATACTGCACCACTTCGTGGTGCCCCGTGCGCTCCACGATGTCGGGCGCGAACTCCTCGAGGCGCGCCACTTCCGAGAGCGGAATGGCCATGCGACTGTCGCCGCCGCCCGAGAACACGAGCAGGGTCTGCGTCATTTCACCGCTGGCCTTCTGCTCGTCGCGGGCATCGCTCGCGGCGCGTTCGCGCTCCACCGCCAGCACATCGGCGCGGGCTGCGAGGCCGTGCACGTCGAGGATCAGCGCCACGCGGCCATCGCCCATGATGGTGGCGCCGGCAAAGGTGGTGATGCCCTTGAGTTGCTTACCCAGCGGCTTCACCACGATCTCCTCGGTGTCCATGATGCGATCGACCACAAGCCCGAAGGGCATGCCGTCGGTCTGCAGCACCACGATGCTGATCGCCTCGTCCTTCGCGCCGGGCTCGTTCGGCCACGGGGTGGCCTCGAGATTCAGCGTGTGATTGAGATGCACGAGCGGCAACAGCTTGCCGCGCAGCCGGTAGACCGGCTTGTCGTAGATCATCTCGATCTTCTGGCGCGCCTCTTCGTGCTCCATGCGCACGAGTTCGAGCAGGCTGACCTGCGGGATGGCGAACCGTTCGCCCGCCGACGTGATCACCAGGGCGGGGATGATGGCGAGGGTGAGCGGAATCTTGATGCGCAGCGTGGTGCCCGCGCCCACCGTGCTCGCCACGTCGACCGTACCACCGATCTTCTCGATGTTGGTCTTCACCACGTCCATGCCGACACCGCGTCCGGAGACGTTGGTGATCTTGGCGGCCGTGCTGAAGCCGGGGGCGAAGATGAGGTTGAGCGATTCGCGGTCGCTGAGTTTCGCCGCGGCCTCGGGGGTCAGCAGTCCCTTGTCGACGGCTTTTGTCCGCAGTCTGGCCGGGTCGATGCCGGCGCCGTCGTCGGAGATCTCGATGTTGACCTGGCCGCCCTCGTGGAAGGCGCGCAGGAACAGGCGCCCCTCGGGCGACTTGTCAGCGAGCACCCGGTCGCGCGGCGATTCGATGCCATGATCCACCGAGTTCCGCACGATGTGCGTGAGGGGATCCTTGATGGCCTCGATGATCGTCTTGTCGAGCTCCGTGTTGGCGCCTTCCATCTGGATGGCGACCTGCTTGCCGCACGTCACCGCGAGGTCGCGGACGACGCGCGGGAACTTGCTCCAGACATTGCCGATGGGCTGCATCCGGGTCTTCATGACCCCTTCCTGCAGCTCGCTCGTGATGAGGTTGAGGCGCTGCGTCGTGCCCAGGAGCGCGCTGTCGGAACGCGTGGCGCTCGACTGAATGATCTGGTTGCGGGCGAGCACCAGCTCACCCACGAGGTTCATGAGGCGGTCGAGGAGCGCCACGTCCACGCGGATGCTTCCCTCGGCGACGTGCCCACCGCGCGCATCCTGCTGCGCGGCAAGCGCCTGCTTCACGGCGTCGGAGTTGGTGCTGCCGCGCGCCACCAGGATCTCACCAACGCGGGCGTTTGCGCCCTGCGTCTGCTCGTGCACCGCGGCGGCGACATCCGCCGGGTACACCAGCCCCTGATCAACGAGAATCTCCCCGAGACGGGGGGGCTCGCACGCGTCCTCACACGCGTTGAGATCGGCGGCATCTTCCAACGCCGCCTGGATCTCGGCTTCGGTCGGCAGCGCCTCGGCAACCGGCGGCGCGATCGCCACTGACTGGCCGTCGCTCAGTGCGGCGAGCGTGTCGATAAGGGCACTGTAATCCTCGTTGCCCTCGTTGCCCTGCTCCTCGATGCGCTGCAGCATACCGCGCACGGCATCGTTGAGGCGCAGCAGCACCGACGTGAGCTCGGGGGTGACCTTGATGGTCCCCTCGCGCACGCGTGAAAGCAGGTTTTCACCCACGTGCGTCACCGACTCCAGTGTTCCGAAGCCGAGGAACCCGCAGGTACCCTTGATTGTGTGGATGCAGCGGAAGACGCGACCAATCGTTTCCGTGCTGCCACCATTTTGTTCGAGTTCGAGGATGTCTCGATCGAGCTGATCGAGACCTTCGTACGACTCGACGAGAAACTCATTGAGGATCTCGTTGCCTTCGTCAGCCCCGGCCATTTCGGCCACTCCGTCCAGAGGACCCACAGAAATCGGAAGCGACGTTGCCCCCGCTCACTAAGTGATTGTCGGAGGCGTACCAGCGTCACTTTAGAGGGAATCCCCTTCAGCGAACTGGAAAAAATCCCTACACCGGCGTGTGAATGCCGCGGCCATGGTCACCCCCAGTCCCCAATGGCGAAGCGGGCCGCCGGAGCTGCCCGTTGCTGAGCGCCCGACGACCCGCCGTCGTGTGTCGATGACGTATCCCCCCCCGGACCGTCATCAACCCCTACAACCCGTACTCCTCCCCGGTTTCACGGGGTCAGAGTCATTGATCAGTTATTTGAAGCTCTGGACGAGGCTCGTGATGGTGAGGCTCCAGCCGTCGACCAGCACGAACAGCAGCAACTTGAATGGCAGGGAGATCATGGCTGGTGGGAGCATGAACATGCCCATGCTCATGAGCACGCTGGCGACCACCGCATCGATGATGATGAACGGCAGGTAGATCGCGAAGCCGATCTGGAACGCGGTACGCAGCTCGCTCGCCACGAAGGCCGACATGAGCACGTGCAGCGGTACCTCGTCGACGGTCGCGGGGCGGGGCATGCGGCTCAGCTCCACGAACGTCTTGACGTCGGCTTCGCGCGTCTGCTTGAGCATGAACTCGCGCATCGGCTTGACGCCCTCCTTCATCATTTCCACCTGCGTCATCTTGCCGTCGAGCCAGGGCGTGATGGCCGTGCGGTTCATCTCGCTGAGCGTGGGCCCCATGACGAAGCCGGTAAGGAGCAGGGCCATCGCCGCGAGCAGCTGCCCCGGCGGCGCGCTCTGTGTACCCATGGCCTGCTTGAGGAACTGCAGCACGATGAGGATGCGCGTGAAGCCCGTCATCATGAGCAACAGCGTGGGGAGCAGCGTGAGCAGCCCCATCATGATGACGATGCCCACGGTGCCGTTCAGGCGCAGGCCACCGTTGTCGCCGTCGCCGCCGAGCTTCACATCCATCTGCGGCATCATGCGCATGATGGCGTCGTCGGCGGCAATGGGGGCGGGGGTGGCGCTCTGGGCCTTGGGGGGTACGTCCTGCGCGCTGTCCACCACCACCTTGTTCATCGGCTGACGCGCACTCGCCGCCTGGGGCGCGAGCTGTGCGCCGTTCCCCGGGCGCGGGGCCCGCGGCGGCTGCGCGTTGGGCGCGATGGTGCCGGCGTTGGACAGGCGGGGCGTCGGACGCTGCGGCGTGGGGCGACCCGTGGTGATGGGGACGAGCGGCGTGATTTCGAGCTTGGGCACGTCGATCACGAGCGGCGCCGCGGCCGGCTGGGCCGGCTGCGCCTGCTGTGTCTGTGCCTGCTGGGGTCGCGCGGGGGCGGGCTGCGTGGGGGCGGGCTGCGTGGGAGCGGGCTGCGCGGACAGGGTGCCGGCCGTGCTCACGAGCACGAAGGCCAGGAGGGCAGCCAGGCGCGTGGCGCCGCTCAGCGAGATGTTGAGCGCGGCGCGAAAGTCGGTGTCGCTCGCCGCCTTCCGGACCACCGGCGCATAGGTCACCGGGGCGCCGTGGCTCGTGGTGAGCGGCGCGGTGAGGAACCGGGGGATTTCGGCGGGTTCCGTCAGAGACAGCGGGACTACGGAAGCACGGACGGCGGACGCGTGAACGGCGGGAACCTCAACCGCGGATACCGTGACCGCGGGCACCCCGGAATCCGTCGTGAGCCCGAACTCCTTCTTCAGGTTCTGGCCGAGGAGCTTGCCGAAGTTGCTGGCGAAGCTGGCCGGGGCGAGCGGCGCGAAGGCGGCGGTCGCTTCGGTGCTGGACGCGTGCTGTACGGGCAGCTGGCTCGTGGCGATCACTCGCTGCCGGTCATCCTCGGCCAGCTCGAACAACGTCGTCACCCCACCTTCTCCCACGGAAAGCGCGACGACCTTTTCGCCTACGCGCACTACGGTGAGGCCGGTCTTGGGGCCGAGTGGCACACGCTGCACGACTTCCACCGGCACGCGCGTCTTCGCCTTGAGCGAGCCCATACCCCAGCGCTTGAGTGCCCATAGGCACACAGCGCCGAGTCCGAGCACGAAGGCGAGGGCAGCAAGAACCCCGAGGGAAGCGATCAGCATGGCAGCAGTCTACGCGAGAGAATCAGGTGGTCGGCGGGACGTAATCGGTGGTCATCGCGTTACGCCGCGTTCGCCGCGCCCACGGCGCCGGGATTGGCCAGCACGCGCGTGATGCGTACGCCGAAGTGTTCGCCGAGCACCACCACTTCGCCCTCGGCGAAGCGACGCTCGCCGACGTAGATGTCGATGGGCTCACCGGCGAGGCGATCGAGCTGGATCACCGAGCCACGGCCGAGGCGCAGGAGCTCCTGAACCATCATGCTCGTGCGACCGAGCTCGATGGACACCGGCAACGTGAGATCGAGCAGCATGCCGATCGGCACTTCGGTGTTGTTCAGCATCGTCTGTTCGAAGTCGGCGAGCTGCGGGGCACGGGCCGCCGGCGCGCTGGCCGGTTCGGCTCCATCCATCAGCGAGGAGATCGGCTGACCGGCTGCCTTGGCAGCCTGGGCGCTCGCCACGAGGGCGTCAATTTCCGCGGGATTCATGAGTCGGGTGTGTCAGGGAGTCATAGCGGAGGAAGGGAGCGCGTCCATGATGCGCACCGCGAGATTGCCGTTCACGCGACCGGCGTGACCGATGAAGCGTTCCTGCGTACCGGCACGGAGAATCACCTTCGCATCCTTGGGGATGCCTGTGGGGATGATGCTCCCCTCGGTGACCTGCGCGAGGTCGCGCATGCTGAGCTGGAAGTCGGGGAGGCGCGCGGTGAGCGGCACCTTCGTGGCGCGCAGCGCGGCTTCACTGCGCAGCCGGGTCTGTTCGCGCTCCTGTTCGTTGGTGGCGAGCAGCGCGAGTCGCTGCTGACCGCTCGACGTGAAGAACTTGTCGAGCACCGAAAACGGGAGGCACAACAGCAGCAGGCTGCTCACGCTGCCGGTGCTGAATTCCACGTTGGCCACGAGGACCGGATCTTCGCGGTTCACGACCTGCAGGATTTCCGGCGACGACTCGAAGCCCGTGATGTTCAGCTCCAAGGGCACGTGGTCCTGCCAGATTTCCTGGAGGAGCGACGATACCTTGTCGGCCACATTGCGCACGGCCATGCGCTCGATGGGCGTAAGGGCCCGCGTGAGCGGGTTGCCGGAGCCTTCGCCGCCGAAAAAGCGGTCGACGACATAGGTGCTGAACTCGGGGCCGATATCGATGACTCCCTTCTGTCCGGTACCCGCGATGTCGAAGATGTACGACGAGCAGGGCATCGGCAGCGAGAGCGTGAACTCACCGAAGGAGAATTGCTCGACGCTCTGCAGGCGTACTTCGATCTGGCCGCGCACGCGCGAGATGAGCCAGGCTTCGAGCGCCTTCACCAGGCGCTCGTACATGGCTTCCAGGGTGCGCAGGCGTTCCTTCGACACCCGGTGTGGTCGGCGGAAGTCGTACACCTGCACATCGAGCGCCGCATTCGCGAACGGGGTGCCGGCCGTACCACTGGCGCGACTGCCACCGCCGAGCAGGCGATCGATGTCGTGTTGGGAGAGGGTTTCCGAGCTCATCGCAGACGATGCCGTGTTGCGGGATTACTGAACGACGAACTGCGGGAAGTAGAGACTCTTGACGGCCTTCTTGCCGAACTTCGCGTTGATCGCGGTCTTGAGTTCGGTCTTGAACTGTTCGCGGCGCGCAATCTCGGTGAGTTCTTCGACCGTCTTCACTCCGAGCGCCGTGAGGATGATGTCGCGCAGCTCGGCGTCTCGGTTCTTGAAGTCCTCACCTGCCTTCGCCGTACCCACCTCGATCGCGACGGTGAGGAGCAGGAAGCGGCTGCCACCGCTCGATGCCGGGTTGAGCACGAGGTTCTCGAGGAGGTGCACCGCCGCGCCCTCGGCTTTGGCTTCGCCTTCCTTCGGTGCGGCGTGTTCGCCGTCGGCGGCCGCTTCGTCGGCGCTGGCGTCGGCGTGATCGCCGCCCTCGCCGTCGGCCGCCGCATCGCCGTGCTCACCATCGACCGCCACGACGACTGGCGTGACCTTGCCCATCTTCTTGACAACCATGGGTCCCACGAAGACAGCGCCGGTGGCGCCACCCACGAGCAGTCCCACGGCGACCATGCCGATCAGGACGGGGAGTTTGGGCTTTGCGGGAGCAGCGGCGTCCGCTGCTGGAGTCGGTTCGTTGGCCATGAGACAATACGGGCGAAGGTGAAATCGTCGGACCCGTAGGAAGCAGAGGGCGTGCCACGAATCCCGCGGAGGTTCGTGACGCTGCTAACCTGTTGTATTATATTGCTTTATGTGTTGATCGGCAGAATTGGCCGACCTGAGCGACGGGGGGTGGACACCCGGCAAAATGCGCTATCAGGCATTGAAGCGGCAGAAAATGCCGCGGGGAGAACATTCCAATAAACGGCAAAACCGGTCGAGGCGGCCTCCGGTTCTCCCGGAGGCCGTCCCCTAACTACCGGCTACTAGCGCTTCACCTGCATCAGTTCCTGCAGGAGCTCGTCGCTCGCCGACACCACCTTACCGTTGGCCTGGAAGGCGCGCTGGGCCACGATCATGTTCGTGAATTCCTGCGACAGGTCGACGTTGGACATTTCGAGTGCACCGCTCGTGAGCTGCGACTGCGAGCCTTCGAGGGCGAACCCGAGCACGCCCGAGCCGGAATTGGCCGACTCCTGGAGCATGTTGTCACCGATGCGCAGGAGACCCGACGGGTTGTTGAAGTCGGCGAGCACGATACGCGCAAGCGGGTTCGTGGTGCCGTTGGTGAAGAAGCCCGTGATGAGGCCGAACCGGTCGATCGAGAAGTTCTGCAGCGTACCGGCCGTGTAGCCGTTCTGGTCGCGCAGCACGGCGGTCGATGCGGTCGACGCGAACTGCGTGAGCCCGTTCACGCCACCGCCCAGCTTGAGGTCGATGCGCACCGGGTTGGCGCCCGGCGCCGCGAAGTTCAGCGAGGCGACCACGTTGGTGTTGAGGATACCGGCCTGGTCAAACGTGAACGTCCCGGTGTTCTCGCTCGCCGTCGCCGTGGTCGGGCTCATGAAATAGCCCACCTTGATCATCGAGTTCGCCGGCATGCTCGCCGTGAACTGCACCGCCGCCGGCGGACCGGCGCTGAAGCTGAAGTCGGCGGGCGAGAGATACTCGACACCCGTGGTGCTGTAGACCTTCACGTTTTCCGGCAGAATCTCGTACCCGCTCGGCGGCGTGGGGAGTTCCACGTCACTCGGCGGCGAGTTGCCGTCGGTCTCGATTTCGAACGTCTGCGCCGACGCGATGGGATCGATCTTCCAGTCCCACGTGTTCGGGCCCGTCTTCCACATCTGCAGCTTCACGTCGTGCTTCGTACCCTGTGAGTCGAATACGCCGATCTGCGTCTCGGTCCACGCCTTCTCGTTGATCGGGTCGGCGCGCACCAGCGGATCATTGAAGTCGCCCTGGAACACCGGCGACGAGGCGTTGAGGTTGCCGGCGAGCTTCGCTTCGCTCGTGGGCTTGGCGCTGACCTTCTGACCGAACGGCAGCTTGATGTCCTGAATGCCGTCGAGCGGGAGGCCGTTGTCGTACATGCGCCCCTGTACGATGAAGCCGTTGGCCGGCGATACCAGCTGGCCTTCCGCGTCCACCTGGAAATTGCCGGCGCGCGTATAGAAGCTCTGGTTGCCCTTTCGCACGACGAAGAACGAATCACCCTGGATCGCGACGTCGGTGTTGAGACCGGTCGTTTCGAGATTACCCTGGTTGAAGATCTGGTCGATGGAGCCGATCTGCATACCGAGGCCGATCTGCACGGGGTTGATACCACCCTGATCGCCAGGCGGACGGCTCGCACCCTGCAGGAGCTGGGCGAATCCTTCCTTGAACGTTACGCGACCCGCCTTGAAGGCGACGGTGTTGACGTTGGCGATGTTGTTACCGATGACGTCGAGGCGGACCTGGTTGTTGCGCAGGCCGGAGACGCCGGCATAGAGAGAGCGAAGCATGTGTGGTGGTTCCTCAGGCGCGGATTTGCGTGAGCTGCGACATCGGTACAGCCAGACTGTCGCCGATGATCAGGATGGGGTTGCCGTTCTCGTACTTCATGCCGGTGATCCGCCCGGCCGTGTACGTCTTGACTGCCTGGAACTGGCCGCCATCCGTTGCGACCTCGAACTTGAACGAGTACTTCCCGGCCGGGAGCTTCGGGGAGAAGAGATCTCCGAGTGCGAACGACTGCTGGCCGGCTTTGGCGACATCCACTTGTACCGTACCCACGGTGTTGCCGTTGGCATCGGTCACGGTGACACGGCCGGTTCCCGTGCGGGCCCCGGTGTCCACGACGATCGTGCCGCTGCCATCACGGTCCACGAACGCGGTATTGCCAGGCGTGACGCCCGTCTTGCCGACGGTGGCCATCGCCATCTGTCCTTCGATGAGCTGCGCGAGATCGTCGCTGCGCGCGCTTTGCGATTCACCGAGCTTGTTGATGGCGTCGATGATCTCGCTGTCCTTGCTCTGCTGGCCGGACAGCGTCTTGTTCATCTGAATCAGCTGCTCGACGGTGGAGAACTGGGCGAGCTGCGCCGCCATGTCCTTGCCGTCCATCGGGTTGAGCGGATCCTGATTCTTGAGCTGCGCGGTGAGCATCTTCAGGAACTGATCCCGATCCATCGCCCCTTTCGCGTTCGTCGGCAGCGAGCGGGGCGTCGACGGTTCAGCTGGCCCAACGGGCGGTTCCGCGCCTTTCGCCCCGGTCGTGGCGGGCATCGAGGTGGTGTTGAACGCTGGAGCGTAGGTGTTGCGAAGCGCTGTGAGCATTACGGATTTCCGAAGAGGAAGTCGGGGCGCGGGCGGCGACGATCCTGCTGCTGATCGCGCTGCTCGCGCTGGTCACGCGCACGCGATGCCTGCTCGCGACGCGATTCGTCCTGGTTCCAGTCGCGCGACGGGGCGCGGTCGCGCTGCCCGTTGGCGTTGGCGCCATCCTGCGCATTCGATGAGGCGGTGGAGCCGACCTTGAGCGCATCGCGCTCGGCGCCCACCGCGTGTCCGCGGTCGACACCGTCCGCCGGCTTGATGCCGCTGATCTTCACCGTGTCGCTCTCGAGGCCGTGACGGCCGAGGGCATCCTGCAGGTCGGCGGTGCGCATGCGCAGGCGGTCGGCGGTCGCCGCATCGGTGTTGATCTGCGTGCTTACCACGTTACCGCGCAGATCGACGGTGACCTGCTGCTTCACGCCATTGGCGCCGTCGATATTGAGCGTCATGCGATTGAGCGGCGCGGCCGGTGCATCGGCGCGGAGCGCCTGAATGTCGGAGACGCGCTGCGCCTGCGTGCTTCCCACGTGCTCGGTGGTGTTCACGGCCGTCGGCTGGCTGTTGCGTTCGACACCCGTCGTACCGGACGCGCTCTGCTGCAACGCGCTGTAGCTGTCGGCGCTCTCGGCCGCGCGCTTCTCGTGTCCGAGCTTGCGGCCATGGTCGAGCGACTTGCCCTGCTCGTCGCGTTCGCCGCGACCGAAGGCGTTGCCGTTGTTCAGCTGTTCCTGGCGTGCCGTCTGCTGGGCCACCGCGGTGTAGGCGGCCGCTGATGCGGCGTTGCCCGTGGGCGCGGTGTCGGCCACGGTGGCCACCTGCGCCACACCCGCCACCTGCGCCACGCCGGCTGCCGACGGATTGCCCATGCTCCCGCCACGCGCCGTGAGATCGTTGGGCAGGTCCTGCCCCTTGGCCAGTTCGAGGTGGCCGGGATCCTTCATGCCAAGTGTGCGTAGCCCCTCTTCGCGCGCGATGCGCTGGAGCCGCGCGAAACCTTCCGCGTTGTCCCACGAGCCATCGACGATCACGTCGACCGCCTCGCCGCGCGTGTGCGCCGAGTCGCGGGTCCACGTGACCACCGGGCCGCTGCGGGTGCGTCCCTGCGCGAACAGCCATTCCTGCCGTTCCTGGGAACGCGCCGTCTCGACCACCTGCACGTCGTGACCGTATTCGTTCTTCATGCGCTCGATCACCCGCTCCATCTTGCCGCGGAGCTCGGGCGAAACCGCTTCGAGATTCTTGACGGGCGAGGCCGGGTTGGCCGCGCTGGCCGCCGTGGCCGCCGCGAGTGCTGCCGAATGGGCGAGCGCGGCGTCGGCCGCATGGCTGCGCGCGTTCATCAGTCCGTTGATCCGAGACGATTCGTCGCTCTCGCCGGCGAGTCCACGACCGTCGATCTCGCTGAGGATCTCCTGGGCGATGTCCTTGGCCGAGCGCTTGTCGCTGGCGGCATTGGCCAGCTTGAAGCCCGTGGCTGTGCCCGCCTGCGAGAGGATCGCGTCGAGGGCCGCCCGTGCGTCGGCGCCGCGTGCGTCTCCTACGGCGAGCAGCTGCTCGAGCGAGGTGCCACGACGGGCGGCCACGCGCGACAGGGCATCGAGGGCATTGTCCTGTCCGGTGGCATTGGCCACCGCTCCGCCGATGCCGCCCAGGCCGGAGAGACGAGCCTCCCGCGCCTTTGCATAGGCGGCGAGATCCACCACATCCTCACGGTCGGCACGCTGCATCTTGAGCAGGCCGTTGCGCAGCGCCGCTTCGGCTTCGGTGGCCGACACGCCGTCGGCGGTCGCCGCCGCCTCACCGTCCAGCATCGCGCCGTCGAGCAGGGCATCCACCAGCGACGCTCCCGCTTCGGGCAACGGCTTCACGAGGTCCGCACGAACGCCGTCGCTCTGCGCTGAGAGGAGCGCGAGCAGCTGGGCGAAGTCCGCCTTGGTGATGCGCGCCTTGTCGTCGTTCTTGTCGCTATCGGTGGTATCGCGCACCCGCTCGTCGCGCTGCACACGCTCGGTGCGGGGGGCGGGCACGCGCGGAGCCGGGCGATTCACCGCCTGAAACACGTTCATGGCACTCATGGCTTGACGGCACCCTTGGTGATGGACGCTGCGCGGGCAGCCGGGAGGGCGGAGAGAATGGACGCCGCCTGGCGGTCGTTCATCTGCGAGAGGATGGCGCGGATGTCCCCGTCGGTCATCTGATCGAGCACCTTGGCGGCATCCTTGGCGGCCATGGCGCCGAAGATCTTGGCGAGGCGCGCTTCGGGGAGCGCCGTCTGCAGCGCCTGATCGCGGGCGTCCTTTACCTGCGTGGCGGCGGTGCTGGTCGACGTCGCCTTCGTTTCGGCTTTCGCCTCGGCCTTGGATGCGGGGGCGTGCGATGCCGCGGCTGACGCACCCTTGGCCGGCGCGTGGCTTTCGCTGGCCGGGGCGGCCGGCGTCGCGGCATGCGAGCCCGCGGCCGATGCCTCACCGTGCTGGCGGGCGGCCTCGACGGCGCGCAAGCTGTCGGCCGGTGTCATCGGCACCTGCTCGGCGAGCGCCGTGCTGTCGGTGGCGTTGTGTGCGGTACTGTCGGCGTGGCCCGTGCTGTCATGCGCGGCCGAGTCGGCCTTCGCCTTCGCCTTTTCCACCGCCAGGGTGGAATCGACGACGAACTTGGCCGACTGCTTCATGTATGCGTAGCCCGAGCCGCCGCCGAGTCCTGCCAGCAGTCCGATGGCTATCGGGATGATCATCGCCTTCATCGCATCATTCCGGTCGTGGAGGGGTCACCCAGAGGGGTTACCCGGCATTCTCTGCCGAGTGCGTGTTCTTTTCTTCCTGCTTGCGTGCGAACTGGGTGAGTGCGACTTCGTCCATCTGCACCCGGTCCCGGGCCGCTTCTTCTGCACGCCATACACCCGTATGGCGCTCTTTCAGTCGGTCGAGGACGCGTCGGTCTCGTGCAGCCTCTTCCAGGATCTGTTTGGCCTTGTGGACACCGGCATCTGCTTCCATGCACACGTCGGTGGCCACGACCAGTCGCTCATCAAGAGAAGCGAGAACTGTGCCAAGCTGGTGGAGATGCCCGACGCGGGTCTCGGAACGGGCTGCCTCGTGCACCTGGGCATGCGAATCGGCGCGCAACGCCGCGAGGGCGTCCTTGGTCTGCGCGGCCTCCTCGGCGATGTTCTGCGCGGCGGCGAGCTCGCGGGCCTTGGCCTGCTCGTGCTGCTCGCGGAGTTCGAGAATGCGCTGCAGGCGGAACTTGAAGCTCACGGGTCAGCTCCTACGTGCGCCGAACGGACGCTTCGATCGCCTCGGCGATCTGGGCCAGCTGCGCGTACGTATCGCCGTAATGGGTGATTTCGTCCGGGCGCTGCTGGAGGAAGTCGAGGACCTTGTGGCGATAGGCGATCGCGGCGTCCACATAGGGGTCGCTCCCCTTCTGATAGGCGCCGACCATGATCAGGTCTTCCTTTTCGCGGAAGGCCGCTTCGAGGCGGAGCATGGCACTCCCCGACCGGCGCTGGAGCTCGTTCGTGATGTGGTCCTTCACGCGACTCTTGGAGTCGAGCACGTCGATGGCGGGGAAGTGGTTCTGCGCGGCGAGCCGCCGAGTGAGCACGATGTGCCCGTCGAGGATCGAGCGCGTGGCATCGGCCACCGGCTCGTTGAAGTCGTCGCCGTCCACGAGCACGGTGTAGATGCCCGTGATGCCGCCCCGCTCACCGTTGCCGGCACGCTCGAGGAGGCGAGGCAGGTTGGCGAAGACGCTGGGCGGATAGCCCTTCGTGGTGGGGGGCTCACCGGTGGCGAGGCCGATTTCACGCCACGCCATGGCGACGCGCGTGACCGAGTCCACCATGAGCAGGACCTGCTTGCCCTGATCGCGGAAGTATTCGGCGATGGCGGTGGCGACGAGGGCACCGCGAGCGCGCACGAGCGCAGCCTGATCGCCGGTCGCCACGATGACCACCGAACGGGCGAGCCCTTCCTCCCCGAGTGAGTTCTCCAGGAACTCGCGGACTTCGCGACCGCGCTCGCCGAGGAGCGCGATGACGTTCACGTCGGCCTGCGCGTGGCGCGCGACCATGCCCAGCATGGTGCTCTTGCCCACACCCGAGCCGGCGAAGATTCCCACGCGCTGGCCGCGGCCGATCGTCAGCAGTCCATCGATGGCCCGGACCCCGGTTTCCAGGGGGCGTTCGATGGTTTCACGCTGCAGCGGATTGGGGGGCTCGGCGGAGAGCGGGACGCGCTCCACCGTGTCGAGCTTGCCCTTGCCGTCGATGGGGTGGCCGAGGCCGTTGAGCACCCGCCCCAGCAAACCGGGACCCACGTCGACGCCGAACGTGCGGCCGAGCGGCTGCACACTCGCGCCCGCGTGCAGGCCATCGAGTTCGCCCAGCGGCATCAGCAGTACGCTGCGCTCGTTGAACCCCACCACTTCGGCGAGCACGGAGCGGTCGCGCGAGTGGCTGGTGATGCGGCACAGCGAGCCGAGTCCCACGTCGATGCCGGTGGCTTCCACCACCAGCCCCACGACGCGTGTGACGCGGCCGTACTCGCCGAAGCGGTCGGTGCGGGCGACCCGATCGAGCATGATGTCGATCGCTGCCGTATCGGGGGAGTAGGTCTCGGTGCCGAGGGCCGGGGTGACGTAGGCGGGAACCATGGTCGGCGTCCTCAGGCCTGGATCTGCGCGATGGTGCGATAGGCGCGTTCGAGCGCGGTGTCCACACGCCCGTCGATGATGCGCTCACGTCCTTCGGTGAGACAGCCGCCGCGGGCAATGCTCGCATCGCCGATCCAGCGCAGATTGCGCGCGCCGTCGGTGTCGCTGTCGATGACGGCGCGGCACGTGGCCAGATCGTCCGGCGACACGCGAATGATGATTTCCTGATCGATCGGATACTGCGCGAGCGCGTTGTTTACGAGCGTCGCCACGAAGGTGGGATCGCGCTCGACTTCCCGCTGCACGATATGCCGCGCCACGCTGACCGCGATGGCGGCAATGTTCTCTTCCACGTTGTTGAGCCAGCGCGCCTCGTGTAGCTGCACCGACTGTGCGGCCGCGGTGAGCATGTCGAGTGCGGCCTGCAGCGGCTGCTCGAGCCCGGCACGCGCGGCGCGCTCCCCATCGGCGAGGCCACGCGCGTAGGCGTCGGCTTCGATGCGGGCGCGCTCGGCCTGCAGGCGCAGTTCGAAGTTGGCCTCCAGAGCGGCGACGTCGACGCCGGGGGTGGCCGGCGTCTCGTCGGACTCTGGCGCCGACGTGAAGAACACGTCGTGCGCTACGAACTCATCGAGGGACCACGGGGTGGCGTTCATGCGATGCGGATCAGACGATGACATCGTCGGTACCCGCGCTCAGCACGATCTCGCCGGTTTCCTCGAGTGCGCGGACCTTGCTGACGATATCGGTCTGCGCCGCTTCGACGTCGCGCATCTTGACCGGGCCAAGGAACTCCATCTCTTCCTTGAGGCCAGCCACGGCGCGCTGCGACATGGTGCCCATGATCTTCGCCTTGAGGTCGGGGCTCGCCGCCTTGAGGGCGAGGGCGAGCTGCTTGACGTCCACCTCGCGCAGCAGGCGCTGCAGCGACTTGTCGTCGAGCGTCGAGAGGTCCTCGAAGACGAACATGAGATTCTTGATCTGGTCGCTGAGATGCGGATCCTTCTCGGAGACCAGGTCGAGCACTTCCTTTTCGAGCGAGCTGCTGACGAGGTTGAGGACCGCGGCCACGGCGGCCGGGCCACCGACGCTGCTCATGCCGGCCGAGAAGGCGAGATCCGCCTCGTTGCCGATGGCACGTTCGACGAGCGAAATCATCTCGGGCGACACCTTTTCCATCTTGGCGATGCGGAACATCACCTCACCACCGATCGCCGGGTCGAACTCGCGGATGATCGCCGCCACGTGGGCGGGATCGAGGTGCGCGAGAATGAGCGCGATGGTCTGCGGGTGTTCACCACGCAGGGTGTTGCCGAGCTGCTGCGGATCGGCACGACGCAGCCGGCCGAAACGGTCGCTGTCGGCGAGCTGTCCCTGAATGCGCTTGAGGATCTGCTGCGCCTTGGCCGGCCCGAAGGCCTTTTCGAGGACGTCCTTGGCGAATTCCACGCCGCCGGCGCTGAGCGAATCCACGCCGAGCGTCGTTTCGAGCCATTCGTTGAGCACCGCGTCGACCGTGGAGGGCGGTACGCGATCCAGCTGCGCCATTTCCAGCGCGACGATTTCGGCTTCTTCGGCGTTCAGCTGCGACGTGAGCGAGGCGGCCGCTTCGGACCCGATGGCCATGCAGACGATGGCCACCTTCTGACGTCCCGTCAGACGGTCTGGGGCCCAGCGATCGGAAGCGTTCTTCGAGAGGGCGATCATGGATGTCACCGCGATTTACTGGCGAAGCCACTGACGGGTCACACGGAGCGCGGCATCGGGGCGCTGCTCCACGGTGGCGATAGCCTGTTCGCGTTCGGGGGTCGTCGGCACCGGCGGGAGCTTGATCGGCGCGCGACGCGCTTCGACCTCTTCCTCGTCGCTTTCCTCCTCGCCGTCGCCGAGCTCTTGCATCGCCATCTGCATCTGCGTGCTGGCGGGCAGTTCGGCGTAGCCGCTGCCGGGCGGCAGGGCGTCGGGGAGCTGCGGTGCAGCCACCTGCTTCGGCTTCTTCGGGCGGAGCATGAAGACGGCGGCGAGTCCGAGGACGAGCAGCACCACCAGGGCGGCAATGGCAACGACCGGCTTGGGGTTCGCCTGGATCTTGCCGATGAGGTCCTGCGGCGCGATGGCGGTATCGGCCTGCGCAACAGCGGGCGTCGGCATGTCGAACGGAGCGCTCACCACGGAGATCATGTCCCCGCGGGTGCTATCCACACCGAGCGCGTTCCGCACGAGGGCTTCGATGCGCGCGATTTCTTCCGGCGTGCGTGCGGTGATGATGGGATCGGGGAGCGCGACCGGTGCAGCGGCCTTCGTGCTGTCGGCCGGCGCGGTCGTGTCAGCGGCGGGCGCAGCGGGCGCGGCGGGGAAGGTGACCTTGTCGGCCACGAGCACGGCCACGGTGAGCTTCTTCACGTTGCCGATGGCGCCGCTGAAGCTTTCCACGCTCTTGGTGTTCTCATACGACGTGGCTGACGTGCTGTAGCCGGCACCCTGCTGCGGTGAGCTGGGCGTGACTTCGGCCTTCTGTTCGGTGGCGAGCGCCTGCTTCTCGGGATCCACCGCCTGGACGGTGCGCTCGACCTTGTCGAAGTTGATGACGGCCGCGACCTGCACGCGCGCGTTGCCGTTGCCGACGAGACTGGAGAGCAGCTTGTTCGCCTTCTCCTCCATGTAGGTCTCGACTTCCTTCTGCACGGCGAGCTGGCGGCTGGAAAGCCCGGCGAGCGAGCCTTCGTCCTGCATCGTGAGCGCCTGGCCGCGCTCGTCCACGACGGTGACGTGCTCGGGTTCGAGCCCACCCACACTGCTCGCAACGAGCTGCGCGATGCCCTGCACGGTTTCCTGCGCGGGACGATCACCGCCCTGCATGGTGAGCGTCACGCTCGCCTTGCTCGGCCGGTCGTCGTTCTTGAAGACCTTCTCGTCCTCGATGGCGAGGTGGACCTTCACCGCTTCGACGTTCTTCATCTTGCCGATGGTGCGTTCGAGTTCGCCCTCGAGCGCGCGGCGGTAGTTGACCTTCTGCGTGAAGTCCGTCATGCCCCACGTGGGCTTGTCGAACAGCTCGAGACCGGGGCGGCCGGCGTTGGGCGTCTCGCCGGCGGCGAGGTCCACGCGGGCGCGGGCGAGATCGTTGTTCGACACCAGGATCGTGGTGCCGGTGCGATCGAGTTCGTACGCGATGCCCGACTCGGTAAGCTTGTCGGTCATCGCCTTGACCTGCTCCACCGGCACGTCCGCGTAGAGCGGGACCATCGTGGGGGCGGTTGCCCAGCGCGACACGCCGAACACGAGCGCGGTCACCAGCACGCCGATCGTGATGATCGTCGCCTGACGGCCGCCGCCGAGACGGCCCATGATGGAATCGAAGAGGGAGTTCATGGTGGCGTCGGGGCTCAGGACTGCATGGCAATGACGCTACGGTAGGCCTCGACGACCTTGTTCCGCAGCTCGATGACCATGTCGAGGGCGATACCGGCTTCTTCGCTCGCGGCCATCACCTGATGCAGCTCCACGTTTTCCCCGTTGGCGAATCGCTTGGTGAGATCGCTCGAGTAATCGCGCGCGTCGGAGACTTCGTTGAGCGCCCGCGTGAGCGTGTCGCCGAAGCTGTTGTTGCTCTCACCCGTGATCTGGACGGGCGTGGTAAGCGCCTTGTCCTGACCGAGCGTGAGGTTGCGTGTGTAGAGATCGAGACGGGTCTGCATGGGGGGATTCGGAGAAACCGAGCGTCTGTGGTCCGTGGATTACGCGATTCGCGTTATGCGCGCACGTCGAGGCGGACACCGCGCGCCGCCGGAGGCGTCTGCGCAGTCGTCGCTTCCTTGAAGCGGCTGTAGGTGAGTGGGCCGAGGCTCGCCGTCTTCGCGAAGAAGTTCCGTTCTTCGGCGGTGAGCACGCTCCAGAGCGCGGGGTCGGTACCGGCTGGGGCTTCGGCGGGAACCGCTGACTGCGTCGCACCCTGGCCGGCGATGGGCGTCTGCGGCTTGAGTGCGTTGGCCGTGCGGGCCTGCGTGAGTCCCTGCTGCGCGGCCACCCCGTTGTTGCCGGCGCTCTGCGTACGCGCGGCCTCGGTGCGCGTGGCGCCGAGGTTGGGAAGCAGCGGAGTGGAGTTGATACCGTTGATGCTCATGGTCGGTGGACGTCGGGTGTGCTGCGGTGTGCTGCGAGAAGAAGGAGCGGCGGGTCGGGACTCGATGCGGTGTCGGAGAGGAGGAGGAGGAAGTGACCTCGCACCGAATCCCGAACCCGCCGCAACAGGCGGTTACACGAGCGGGTCGTTCAGATGTCGAGCGCGGCGCGGAGCATCGACTTCGCGGTGGTGAAGACCGCGGCGTTGGCTTCGTAGATGCGCTTGGCGTCCATGAGCTTCACGAGCTCCTGCGTGGTGTCGATGTCGGGGTAGCGCACGTAGCCGGCTTCGTTGGCATCGGGGTGGCCGGGTTCGTAGACGAGGCGGCCTTCTCCCTGATCTTCCGCGATGCCCGCCACGCGCACGCCGTACTCACCACCGACGGGCGCGGTGCCCGCGCTCTGGGCGCCGATGACCGGCACTTCGATCGCCTTGGGGCCGTCGCTCGTGAGGGGCACGTCGAAGGCGGGGGAGCCGAAGACACCGGTGGCCTTGCTCGATCCCATGGCCTGAGCGGCCGGGTTACCGGGATTGAAGAGGGCGTTCTGCGAGGTGGCGGCTTCGAGCACCACGTCGCGACGCTTGTACGGCTGTCCGTCGGGGCCGCGCGTGACGTCGGCGTTGGCGATGTTCTGCGCGATCACTTCCATGCGCTGGCGCTGCGCCGAGATGCCGCTGGCGGCGATGCCCATGCTCTTGAACATGGGGCGCACGACCTGCTGGCCGGGGATGGGGAGCAGCGCGGGCTGCCGGATCGGGTTGATCGGCATCAGCTGTTACCTCCCTTGATGGCGGTGCGGAGCGACTGATAGGTCTTTTCGAGGAGGCGCGACGTCGCGAGGAAGCGGAGCTGTTCGTCGGCGAGCGCCACCATTTCGTCTTCCACGTTGACGGGATTGGCCTGGGGCTGGGGCGTTCCCGCCTTGGCCTCGAGGGCAAAGCCATCACCGTTCTGCAGGGTGGCCTTGGAGACGCGATCAGCGATGCCGCGCGAGCGCTCGACGCTACGGTCGAGCGACCCCTTGAGGGTCGTGGCGCTGGTGGTGCGATCGATGAGTCCGAAGAGCATCTGAGGTACCGGAGTGAAAGGGCGAGCGAATCCGGTACCGACAAAAGCAATGGACGGGCCAAACGGTCGTGGCTGCGCCAGATTTATTACAAGATCAATAACTGCAACAGCTTATGACGTTCGCGCGGTGGGGGATGTTCGGGAGGTAGGAAGTGCCGGGCGCTCAAAACGCCGGCAAAACGGAATGTTTTGCCGGTAGGCCAGTGATCCAAGTTGCCGTGTGGAAAGGTGGCGCTTGCCCGGCAACACGTGCCGGTCGGGCCAGAAATCGGCCGCGCCTTGGGAGCGAAGGGGGCTCAGGCCCCTCTCAACCGCTCCCGTGGCATTATCGGCACGTGGGGCGCGCGAGTTTAATGCGAATGCGGTACCCCGCCTACTCCTCGTCGCCGTCCTTGCCGGGACCGTTCAGCTTGTTGCGCAGGGTGCGCACGCTGATGCCCAGGAGTTCTGCGGCCTTGGTGCGGTTGTTATCCGCCGCCTGGAGCGCGTGCTGAATGAGCACCCGCTCGGCGTCGGCCACATTGAGGGAGGTGAGGGCGATGCCGCTGCCGCTGCCGCCGCCCGCCGCCGGTGCGCCGCCGACGCCGGCGGCCCCAGGGGCGGCCATGGCGCCGGAGACCGCGAGGACGGCGCCACCCCCCCCGATGCCCGGGGTGGCAAAGGCCCGCGGGCGCATGTTGGGCGCCCCTAGGGAATGCGCCAGCCCGAACCGGGTGCCCTCGAGGCAGTGCGGCTGGATGATGGGGTCGGGGGTGAGAATCACCGCCCGCTCGATCACGTGCTGCAGCTCGCGCACGTTGCCTGGCCACGGGTACTGCTGGAGCGCCTCCAGGGCGTCGGGCGACAGACCATCGATCTTCTTCCCCAGCTCTGCCGCCACGCGCATCGCGAACCGGAGCGCCAGCACGGGGATGTCCTCCGGGCGATCACGCAGGGGCGGGATGAGCACCGGGATCGTGCTCAGTCTATAGTAGAGGTCCTGTCGGAACGTCCCGTGATCGGCCTCCATGGCCAAATCACGGTTGGTGGTGGCGACGATGCGGACATCCACCTTGATGGGCGCCGTTCCGCCCACGCGCTCGAACTCCTGTTCCTGCAGGACACGGAGCAGCTTGGCCTGAAGGTCAAGCCGCATTTCGGAGACTTCGTCGAGCAGCAGCGTGCCGCGGTTGGCCCGTTCGAAAGCGCCTTCGACCCGCTTGATGGCGCCCGTGAAAGCCCCCTTTTCGTGCCCGAACAGGGCGGATTCGATGAGCCCCTCGGGGAGCGCGGCGCAGTTGAGCTTGATGAATGGCTTGTCGCGGCGCTCCGACTGGTCATGGATGGCGCGGGCAAACAGCTCCTTACCGGTCCCGGACTCCCCCTGCAGCAGCACCGTGGCGCGGGTGGGGGCGGCCATGCTCACCGTCTGCATGATCCGGCGGATCGTGGGCGAGTCGCCGATGATCTGCCGCTCATTGCGGAACTGCATGACCTCCTTGCGGAGGGCCTCGTTCTCGCGGCGCAGGCGCACGAACTCCAGCGCCTGGTCGACGGCCAGTTCGAGCTGCTGGGGACGAACCGGCTTGGTGATATAGTCGATGGCGCCGGCCTTGATGCTGGCCACAGCGTGTTCGATGCTCGCATGCCCGGTGAGCATGATGAGCGGGATATCGTACCCTTCCCGTGCCAGCAACTGCAGGAATTCGAGCCCCGTCAGCCCCGGCATTCTGTAGTCGGAGATGATGAGGTCGATACCGCCCCGCTCCAGGATCAGCAGCGCTTCCGGAACACTGCGCGCCCCCACAGGCGAATGACCGGATTGCGCGAGGGAGTCCTCGAGAATCAGGCCGACCGCGGGTTCGTCATCGACGTACAGAATCGTGGCCATGGAACGGAAAGGGAGGGGCGCGCGGAATTTCGTACCCGGCAAATTTAGCCGCCTACCGAAGAAAACGCTAAAGGTTTCCTGACGCAAACCCTTGCCGTTGAGTCAACTAGCCTCTGGACGATCCGGCCGGAGCGGCGTGGCGCACCCCTTGCATGTGGTGCTGGTCGGTTAAGTGGTACCTGGGGGGGTCGATACTCTCAGGTGGTTTCCGCCCTGTTCCGATCCGGGACCGGGGCTACCGGTCTTGCCGCTTTCGCTCACCCCGGGTGTTCATGCGCGTTTCCAACTCGATCATCATCGCACGGAGTCAACTCCGCCTGCAGCAGAGCATGCAGGGGATCGATCGTGTGCGTGACGACATCGCCACCGGCGTGAAGATCCGGAAGATGTCGGACAATGCGACGGACGCCTGGCAGCTGGTGCGCCTCGGCAGCTCGATGCGGGCCATTACGCAGTTCCGCCGGAATGCCGATACCGGGATCAACCGGGCGCAGGCGGAAGAGACGGCGCTCAATCTTCTGGGCAATTCGCTCACGCGCGCCATCGAGCTCGGGGTCAGCCAGTCCAACGCTACGGCCAGTGCCGAATCGCGGCTGACGGTGAAGAAGGAAGTCGACCAGCTGATCAATCTCGCTGCCGATCTCGGCAACACCCGCTTTGCCGACGAATACCTGTTCGGTGGCACCCGAGCCGGAGAGCCCCCCCTTCAGACCCCGGCGCCGACCACCGGCAGCTTCTCGCGCCTGACCGATGGGGGCGGCAATTCGGTCAATCCGAGCGGCAACCTCACGCTCGAGGTGGGAGACGGCAAGTTCGTCACGCCGAACCACAACGCCACCGAAGTCTTCATTGATACCGACGCGCTCGATGCGCTGCGCGCGCTGTCCACTGCGTTGGGGAACAATGACCGCACTGCCATTCAGGCGGCGGCCGACCGACTTACCGGCTCCAGCAACAAGGTGCAAGCGCTCGTCGGGAAGAACGGGGCGCGCATCAACGAAATGGAAAGCGCGAAGGTGAATCTCGATGTCATGGAGATGAACCTCACGGAGTATCGCGCCGACCTCCGCGACACCGAAATCGACAAGGCGATGGTGGAGCTGGTCGGCAAGCAGACTCTGTATCAGGCAGCCATGAGTGCAACTTCGCGCATTCTTGGCCTCAGTCTCGCCAATTACCTCTGATGTCCGTGAGCGCCACATCCATGGCAACCGAGCCCCAGGGCACCGATACCTCCTCCACCTCCTATACGCCGGGCGCCGGCGAACTCGCCATCGCGTTCTGTGCGCCGCTGTGGGGCTTCGCCGATCAGCGATCGTACGCGCTGCGGCCGGCCGCGCGCGACGGCATCTGGTGGCTGCAGTCGACGGGGGACGACGCCACCACCTTTGTGGTGGCCGACCCCTTTGTCGTCGACGCCGGCTATGTGGTGGACCTCGGCGAGAAGGAGCGCAGGACATTGGGCATCGACGCGCCCGAAGACGCGCTGGCGCTCGTGATGCTCGCCCTCCCCACGGCACAGGGCGGCACGGTGACGGGCAACTTCCGCGCGCCGATCGTGATCAACATTCGTACTCACGTCGCGATGCAGGTGGTCAGTCGCGACGAGGCGCACGCGATGCAGCGGCCGATGGCCCTCGGCAGCTATCCGCTCCGCGCCGACGCCGATTCGCCGTCAGCCTGACGCGCGCATGGCGAAGCCGGCGACGGCCGCCGCGGCGTTGCTCGGCGATGCACTGACGGCGGCGCGCAGCGGCGATCGTACGACCGCCATATCGCTGCTCGCGCGGGCGCATGCGCTGGATTCGCGGCACGTGGGTGTGCGGAACGCGCTGGGCGTATTGCGCCTCGAGTCGGGGGACGCGGCGGGGGCGCTTGCGCTGCTCAAGCCGCTCGCGCGCGAGCTCCCGCAGGCCGCCCCTATCCAGATCAACTACGGCAATGCGCTCATCGCGGCTGGCCGGGCCGGTGACGCCGTTGCGCCGTTCAAGCGCGCGGTGGCGGCACCGGATGCCAACGCCATGACCTGGTACGGGTACGGGCGCGCGCTCCAGACGTGTGGCCGTGTCGCCGAGGCCGATGCTGCCTACGTGCGCGCCCTCGAGCTCGATCCGGCCCATCGCGACGCCCGTGCGAACCGCGTCGCCGTACTCAACTTCCTCGACGCCTACACTGATGCGGAGGCCGAGGCGCGTGCCGCGATCGAGCGCGAGCCACACGATGCCGGCGCACACCTCAATCTCGCCGTGTCGTTGCTCGCGCAGGCGCGCTGGCGCGAGGGGTGGCAGGAGTATGAGTGGCGTGGTCACACGGCGCTGCTCGACGGGCAACGCCGCACCTGGCAGGCTCCGGCCTGGCAGGGCGAGCCGCTCGCCGGTCGCACCATCCTTGTACACGCGGAACAGGGATTCGGTGACACGATTCAGTTTGCGCGCTATGTGCCGGTGCTACGCACGTCTGGCGCGCGCGTGCTCCTACAGGTCCCGGCGACACTCAAGACACTGCTGACGCAATCGGCGCTCGCCGACGCCGTATTTGCCTTCGGCGAGAGTTTACCCACCTACGATGTGCAGGTGGCGCTCACGAGTCTGCCCTTCGTCCTTCAGCTCGACAGCTCGGCTTCGGTGATGGGAAGTGGCGATGCGTATCTGCGCGCCGACTCGC